>NZ_BAAGTD010000015.1:0-111241 GCF_054782095.1 Streptomyces capparidis
GGCCGGGAACGGCGCGCCGGCGCGCGACCGGGGGCGCGCGGTCCGCGCGGGGGCGGGGCGGCCCGGCCCGGCGGGGCCGGGGCCGTGCGTGTTGCCCGCCGGGCCCGCCCGGGCCCCGGTAGCCTGCCGCTGACTCAATCCCGCACCGCCGTCCCTTCACCACCCTTGACATTGCCATGTCACTGACGCGACCTTGTTCTCGCCCACCAAGGAGACAACGTTGTCGAACCGCGGGGAGCCCGCGGCGCCGGCGCCCCGGTGAACAGGAGAGGTCCGGTATGCAGCGCAGACGACGGCGTGGCACGGGACACGGACGCGCGGCCGCCCTGGTGGCGGCCGTCGTGCTGGTCGTGACGGCCCAGGGCGCGGCGGTGGCCGCCCCGCGGGCGCCCGCGACCGGCCCGGAGCTGAGCTTCGCGTCCTCCTTCGAGTCCGGTGACCCCCAGCCCGACTGGCGCGACACCGTCGAGAGCGGGCCCGACGGCGAGAAGCGCGCCTCGGGCGTGGACGGGGCGGTGAGCACCGGCATCCCCGGCAACGTCACCGACCGCGTCACCGAGGTCCGCGCCAGCGGCGAGTACGCCGCGGCGGGCGAGGTGAAGGAGAACCTCGTGGACGGCGAGACCACCACCAAGTGGCTGGTCTTCGAGAGCACCGCCTGGGTGGAGTTCGAGCTCCAGGAGCCCGTCGCCGTGGTGAGGTACGCGCTCACCTCCGCCAACGACGCCGCCGAGCGCGACCCGAGGGACTGGACGCTCAAGGGCTCGGACGACGGCGAGCGGTGGACCGACCTGGACACCCGCACCGGCGAGTCCTTCGAGCAGCGCCACCAGACCAGGACGTTCGACACCGGCAACACCACCGCCCACCGCCACTACCGGCTGGAGATCACCCGCAACGCCGGGGCCGGCCTCGTCCAGCTCGCCGAGGTGCAGCTCTCCGACGGCGACACCGCCCCGCCCGCCCCCTCCGACATGCGCAGCGCCGTCCACCGCGGCCCCTCGGGGTCGCCGACCGCCAAGGCCAACGCGGGCTTCACCGGGTTGCGCGCCCTCCGCTACGGGGGCACCCACAAGCCCGAGGGCCGGGCGTACTCCTACAACAAGGTGTTCGACGTGGACGTGCGGGTGACGCCCCGCACCCGCCTGTCGTACCGGATCTTCCCGTCCATGCCCGAGACGGACCTGAACTACCCGGCGACCCACGCCTCGGTGGACCTGGCGTTCACCGACGGCACCTACCTCAGCGACCTGAACGCCACCGACCAGCACGGCGCCCGGCTCAGCCCGCGCGGGCAGGGCGAGTCGAAGACGCTGTACGTCAACCAGTGGAACCACAAGGAGTCGCTGATCGGCGCGGTCGCCGCGGGCCGCACCGTGGACCGGATCCTGGTCGCCTACGACGCGCCGAAGGGCCCGGCGCAGTTCCGCGGCTGGGTGGACGACGTGGAGCTGGCGTCCGCGCCCCCGCAGCGGCCGGAGGCGCACCTGTCCGACTACGTCTCCACCACCCGCGGCACCAACTCCAGCGGCGCCTTCTCCCGCGGCAACAACTTCCCGGCGACGGCCGTCCCGCACGGCTTCAACTTCTGGACGCCGGTGACCAACGCCGCCTCCACGAGCTGGCTGTACGACTACGCCCGGTTCAACGACGACGCCAACCTGCCCCGGCTCCAGGCGTTCAGCGCCAGCCACGAGCCGAGCCCCTGGATGGGCGACCGGCAGACGTTCCAGGTGATGCCGTCCGCCGCGCCCGGCACCCCGGACGCCTCCCGCACCGCCCGCGCCCTGCCGTTCCGCCACGAGCAGGAGACCGCGAAGCCGCACCGGTACGCCGTCACCTTCGTCAACGGCCTGAAGGCGGAGATCGCCCCGACCGACCACGCCGCCGTCATGCGCTTCACCTTCCCCGGCGACGACGCGAGCGTGTTCCTGGACAACGTCACCGGCGACGGCGGCCTGACCCTCGACCCGGGAAGCGGCTCCTTCACCGCGTACTCGGACGTGCGCAGCGGCCTGTCCACGGGCGCCACCAGGCTGTTCGTGTACGGGGAGTTCGACCGGCCGGTCACCGCCGGCGGCCGCCCGTCCGGCGGCGGGGGCGAGAACGTCACCGGCTGGTACCGCTTCGACGCGGGCGAGGAGCGCACCGTGACGCTGCGCCTGGCCACCTCCCTGATCGGCACCGAGCAGGCGAGGGCGAACCTGCGGCAGGAGGTCTCCGCTTCCGACACGGTCGAGTCGGTGTCCGCCCGCGCCCAGCGGGCCTGGGACCGCCTCCTGGGCGTGATCGAGGTGGAGGGCGCGACCAGGGACCAGCTCGTCACCCTCTACTCGAACCTGTACCGGCTGTTCCTGTATCCGAACTCCGGGTTCGAGGACACCGGCACCGCCCGGCGTCCGGAGTACCGCTACGCCAGCCCGTTCTCGCCCGGCACCGGCGAGCACACCCCCACCGCCACCGGCGCGAGGATCGTGGACGGCAAGGTCTACGTCAACAACGGCTTCTGGGACACCTACCGGACGACCTGGCCCGCCTACTCCCTGCTGACGCCGAAGAAGGCCGGGGAGATGGTGGACGGCTTCGTCCAGCAGTACAAGGACGGCGGCTGGATCTCCCGCTGGTCCTCGCCCGGCTACGCCGACCTGATGACCGGCACCAGCTCGGACGTGGCGTTCGCCGACGCCTGGCTCAAGGGCGTGGAGTTCGACGCCGAGGCCGCCTACCGGGCCGCGGTGAAGAACGCCACCGTGGCGCCGCCCAGCTCCGGGGTGGGCCGCAAGGGCATGGACACCTCGGTGTTCCTCGGCTACACCAGCACCCGCACCCACGAGGGCATGTCCTGGGCCCTGGAGGGCTACCTCAACGACTTCGGCATCGCGCAGATGGCGAAGAAGCTGTACGAGAAGACCGGCGAGCCCAGGTACCGGGAGGAGCACGCCTACTTCCTGGGCCGCGCCCGCAACTACGTCCACATGTTCGACGAGTCCGTGGGCTTCTTCCAGGGCAGGAACCCCGACGGCACCCGGCGCCTGTCCCCGCAGGAGTACGACCCCCGGGTGTGGGGCCACGACTACACCGAGACCAACGGCTGGACCATGGCCTTCACCGCGCCCCAGGACACCAGGGGCCTGGCCAACCTCCACGGCGGCAGGGACAAGCTGGCCGAGAAGCTCGACACCTTCTTCGCCACCCCCGAGACCGCGTCCCCGCGGTTCGCCGGGTCCTACGGCGGGATCATTCACGAGATGACCGAGGCCCGCGACGTGCGCATGGGCATGTACGGCCACAGCAACCAGCCCGCCCACCACATCGCCTACCTCTACGACGCCGCGGGGCAGCCCTGGAAGACCCAGGAGCGGGTCCGCGAGGTGCTCTCCCGGCTCTACACCGGCAGCGAGATCGGCCAGGGCTACCCCGGCGACGAGGACAACGGCGAGATGTCCGCCTGGTACGTCTTCAGCGCCCTCGGCTTCTACCCGCTGGTGATGGGCGCGCCCGAGTACGCGGTCGGCTCGCCGCTGTTCACCAGGGCCACCGTGCACCTGGAGAACGGGCGGGACCTGGTGATCGAGGCGCCGCGGAACAGCGCCCGCAACGTGTACGTGCAGGGCCTGAGGGTCAACGGGGAGCGGTGGGACTCCACCGCGCTGCCGCACGACCTGCTCGCCAGGGGCGGCACGCTGACGTTCGACATGGGCCCGCGGCCGTCCGCGTGGGGCACCGGCGAGGACGCCGGGCCCACCTCCCTCACCCGCGGCACCGAGCCCCCCGTCCCGCCCGCGGACCGCACCTCCCCGGCGACGGAGGTCTCCGTCGGCGGCGGCGGGAACGCGGCCGCGCTGGTGGACAACACCTCGGCGACCGGCACCGCCCTTCAGTGGGCGCAACTGGAGCTCGGCGCCGCCGCCCGGCCCACCTCCTACACCCTCACTTCCGCCGGGCGCGGCGCGGCACCGGACGGCTGGGTGCTCAAGGGCTCGCGGGACGGCGAGCGGTGGCAGGTGCTGGACCGCCGCGCCGGGGAGTCGTTCGACTGGGACCGGCAGACCAGGGTGTTCGCCATCGACGCGCCCGGCTCCTACACCCACTACCGGCTGGAGCCGTCGGGCGGCGGCGCCACCCTCGCCGAGGTGGAGCTGCTGGGCTGACCCCTCCTCCCGGCCCCCCGCGCGGCACGGGAGCGGCCCCGGACGGCCCGAACCACCGTCCGGGGCCGCTCCGTTGCCCGAGCGAACCCAGGGCCTGTCGTCGAATCCCCGTCTGCCCCGCGACGCCTGGCACGCACTCTCGCCGCACCGGGCGAAAGCCCGAGTACGACCCGGTACGAGGACTTCCGCCCGGCACGCCGAGAGCACGCACCAGACGCCGCGGGGCCGCCCTCCGGGCGACGACGGGGATTCGACGACAGGCCCTAGTATGCCCCCGACAGGCCGTCAAGTGACGTGCGGCACCGCTGATTCGGGAGGGGCAGGAGTGGCGGACACATCGGAGGCGCGTCAGACACCGGAGGCTCGGCGGACCCCACAGGCCGAGGAGATACCGGGGACCAAGGAGACGCCGGAGTGGATGAGGCCGGCGGACGGCCAGAAGGAGCCGGTCGACCTGCGTACGGACGTCGCCCACTCGGCCCGCATCTACGACTACATCCTCGGCGGCAAGACCAACTACGCCGCCGACCGCGAGGCCGCGGAGCATCTCCTGGCCATGGAGCCGGGACCGAAGGACGCCATGCGGGAGAACCGGTTATTCATGCACCGCGCGGTGCGGTTCCTCGCCCAGCAGGGCGTGCGGCAGTTCCTCGACGTCGGCACCGGCATCCCCACCTCGCCCAACCTCCACGAGGTCGCCCAGTCCGTCACCCCGGAGTCCCGGGTGGTGTACGTGGACAACGACCCGATCGTGCTCGTCCACGCCCGCGCCCTGCTCGCCTCGTCCCCGCAGGGCCGCACCGCCTACATCGACGCCTGCCTGGAGCACCCCGAGGCCATCCTGAGCTCCCCCGAGCTGCGGGCCACGCTCGACCTCGGTGAGCCCGTGGCGCTCACGCTGATCGCGGTGCTCCACTTCGTGGCGGAGGAGAGCGACCCCTACGGGATCGTCCGGCGGCTGGTGGACGCCCTGCCGTCCGGCAGTTGGCTGGCGCTCAGCCACCTGGGGACCGACATCGCCAGGCAGGACGCGCTGGCCCACGGGATGAAGGTCTACGAGGAGCGGTCGAGCACCCGGCTGCGGGGCGTGGACCGCGCCGGGATGGAGCGGTTCTTCACCGGCCTGGAGATCGTCGATCCCGGCATCCAGGTGGTGCACCGGTGGCGGCCCGACCGGCCCTGCGACATCGACGACTTCCGCATATCGATCTACGGCGCGGTGGCGCGCAAGCCCTGACCGCGCCCCCGACCGAGCCCTCCGAGCCCGCCCGCGCCCCCGCGCCCGGCCGATATCCGATTGCGGCCGGGCGCGGGTGCCCGGTTAGGCTCGCCGGATGGAGATCGGCATTGTAGGAGCGACCGGGCAGGTCGGCGGCGTGATGCGCCGGGTCCTGGCGGAGCGCAAGTTCCCCGTGGACCGGCTGCGCCTGTTCGCCTCCGCCCGCTCGGCCGGGCGCACCCTGGAGTGGGACGGCACCGAGGTGGCCGTCGAGAACGCCGCCACGGCGGACTACACCGGGCTGGACGTGGTCCTGTTCTCGGCGGGCAAGGAGACCAGCAGGGCCCTGGCGCCCAAGGTGGCCGCCGCCGGGCCCGTCGTGATCGACAACTCCTCCGCGTGGCGGATGGACCCGCGGGTGCCGCTGGTCGTCGCGGAGGTCAACCCGGACGCCGCGGGGGAGCGGCCGCTCGGCATCATCGCCAACCCCAACTGCACGACCATGGCCGCCATGCCGGTGCTGCGCCCGCTGCACGAGGAGGCCGGGCTGGTGAGCCTGGTCGTCTCCACCTACCAGGCGGTGTCCGGCAGCGGCCTGGAGGGCGTCGCCGAGCTGGACGAGCAGGTCCGCGCGGTGGCGTCCGGGGCGGCGGCGCTCACCCACGACGGCTCCGCGGCCGACTTCCCCGCCCCCCGGAAGTTCGCCCGCCCGATCGCGTTCAACGTGCTGCCGCTGGCCGGGACGGTGGTGGACGACGGGGCGGAGGAGACCGACGAGGAGCAGAAGCTCCGCAACGAGAGCCGCAAGATCCTCGGCATCCCCGGCCTGAAGGTGTCCGGGACCTGTGTGCGGGTGCCGGTCTTCACCGGGCACTCCCTCCAGATCAACGCCCGCTTCTCCCGCGAGCTGACCCCCGCCCGCGCCAGGCAACTGCTCGCGGACGCCCCGGGCGTGGCCCTGTCCGACATCCCCACCCCGCTCCAGGCCGCGGGCCAGGACCCCACCTTCGTGGGCCGCATCCGCCGCGACGAGACCGTGGAGCACGGCCTGGCCCTGTTCTGCTCCGGCGACAACCTCCGCAAGGGCGCCGCGCTGAACGCCGTCCAGATCGCGGAGCTGCTCGCCGCGGACCGGGAGTAGCACCCCGCCTGGCGGGGCCCCGCCGGGCGCGGCGGCCGGGAACGGAGCCGCGCCCCGGGGCGGCCCCGCCGCGCGCCGCGCCTTCCCCGCCCCGCGGCCTCACGCCGTCAGCGGGAACTGCCGGTCCAGGTCCGCGAACAGGGCCGCGTTGCAGGCGAAGGCGCGGCGGCACTCCTCCGTCACCCGGTGCCGCTCCATCTCGTTCAGCGGCAGCGCGTCCAGCAGCTCCCGGTACTCCCGCTTGAACGCCGCCGGGTTGCCGATCTCCCGGAAGACGTAGAACCGCACCCCGTCCCCGTGCCGCTCGAACCCCCAGGTGCGCTCGGCGATCGACCGGATGACCTGCCCGCCCGACAGGTCCCCCAGGTAGCGGGTGTAGTGGTGCGCCACATAGCCCGCGGGCCAGTCGCGGGCGACCTCGCGGACCCGCTCCGCGTACGCCGCCGTGGCCGGGAGCGGCTCCAGGCCCTCCCGCCACCGCGGGCCCGCCAGGTGCGCCAGGTCCCGCTCCAGCTCGGGGGCGCGCATCAGCTCCGCCCGGACGAACGGCCCCGCCACGGGGTCGCGCGCCAGGTCCCCGGCCCGCTCCTCCAGGGCCCGGTAGACGAACCAGAGCTGCCCCGTCAGCCGGGTGTACGCCGCCACGCCCAGGCGCCCGCCGAGCAGGTTCCCCATGAACGGCGACCGCCCGACCGCCTCGTGCTCGTGCCGGGAGGCGGTGCGGAGGACGGTCGAGAACGGCTCCATGAGGACCTCCGGTGCGGGGGAAGGGCACGGCCGGTCCGGCCGCCCACCGGCAAGTCTGCCGAGTTAGGCTTACCTAAGTCAATGGCTTGCCGACAATCTGTCGGAAACCTCGACCACCCCGGGAACAGCGGGAAACACACCGCCGGGCAGGATGATCGCCACACCATCCGTGGTTTCCCCCTCGTACACCGCCGCGGCTCCGTACTGTGGACCATGGAGCGTGGCCGAGGAGAGGGGCTCGATGGAGCGCAGAGGCAGGGTTTCCGAGTGGTTGCGAAGGCGCCGCCGCGCGGACGGCGGCGAGAGCGCGGCGAGCCGCGAGGACCTGCTGCTCGGCGCCGTGGCCGCCGGGTTCCCCGTGGCGCCCGCCGCCCATCCCTTCGAGTACGGCTGCTCCTGCGACCGCATCGGCTGTCCCTCGCCGGGCATGCACCCGGTGTCCTTCGCCTGGCAGACCCAGGCCACCACCGACCCCGAGCAGGTGCGGCGCTGGCTGCGCGCCCCGCAGCCGGCCAACTTCGTCACCGCCACCGGCCGCAACCACGACGTGCTCGACGTCCCCGCGGAGGCCGGCGCCGTCGCGCTGCGCCGCCTGGAGGAGCGCGGCCTGCCCGTCGGCCCCGTGGCCCTGTGCGGCCCGGACCGCCACCTGTTCTTCACCGCCACCCGCGGCACCCCGGCCGACGAGGACGAGTGGTGGCCGTGCGCCCTGGACTGCCACCCCGAGACCCTGGAGGAGCACCCGGGGCTGCGCTGGCACTGCCGGGGCAGCTATGTGCTGCTGCCGCCGTCCCGGCACCCGGCCGGGGGAGAGGTGACCTGGCTGCGCGGCCCCGCCGAGCCGCTGCCCGACCCGCTGGCGCTGCTCGAGGTGCTCACCGACGCCTGCGCCGCGGCGGAGGCCGCGGGCGAGGCCGCCGCGGAGCGGGAGTGGCAGGCGGGCCGCTCCCGGGTCACTCGCCCCGGGCCGCGACGATTCCCATGATGCGGCTGACGACCCGCACCTCGCCGGAGCCCTTCGGCACCAGCGCCGCCTGCTCGGCCAGCGCGGTGCGGGTGACCGCGCGCTTGGGCGTCCCCGTCATCAGCGTCTCGGTGTACTCGTCCGCCCGCGGCAGCGGGACGCCCTGGGCGTGGACGACCTTCCAACTGTGCCGGGAGGTGAACAGCACCAGCGCCCCGCCGTCGGAGGTGCGCAGCGCCACGGGCGCGAACTCCTCCTCCTTCGCCGCCTCGTCCACGAACAGCGTGACGTAGCGCGCGGTCTTCTTCTCCTTCTCCCGCGCCGCCCGCAACTGCGAGGTCTGCGGACCGTCCGCGAAGGAGCCCTCCGGCCCGCCGTCCTTCAGGTACGCGGTGTACGCGGCGGCCAGCTTCCCGGGCGGGACGGCGAGCCCGGTGGCGTCCGGGGCCACGGCCTGCGCGTACCCGTCCTCGTCGGTGGCGAAGGACGGCATGCCGTCCTCCGGCAGCACCAGCAGGTAGGAGGCGCGCCACTGCTCGTCGGCGCCGCCGCGGGTGAAGGTGAGCAGCCAGCGGTCCCCGCCGCGGTTGTTCGCGGTGTCGGCGACGAACCACTTGGGCCAGCCGCGCAGCTCCGGCACCAGGTAGCGGGTGTCGGACAGCTCCAGCGGCCGGTAGCCGGGGTCGCCCTCCGGCTTCTTCGCCCGCCGCACTTTCAGCGTGGCCTCGTCCATCGCGCCCAGCACGCCCGTCTCGACGGTCGCGTTCAGCTCGGGGTCCAGCTCCCGGTTGGCCCGGTTGGTGACGGTGACGAACCGCTCCAGGACCTTCGGCGCCTGCGCCCTGTCCACCGCGGGCACCAGCGCCGTCTCGCCGTGCACGGTCACGCAGCCGGAGGCGGCGAGCAGCACCGGGACCACCACCACGGCGGCGGCGCGGCGCAGCAGCGGACGGCCACGCCCCGCGCTGCCACCGGCCCGAACACGCGTCCTCGCCATCGTCCTCGCCATCGTGAGTCGCGCGGCCGTCCGTCACGGCCGCCGGAGACGGGAGCACCCTACTGCGCCCGCCCGCCGCCGGCGCCGCGGGGCCGGGACAAGCCGCGACGGGGCGCCGGGCCGCTACGGGAGCGTGAGGATCTCCGCGCCCGTCTCGGTGACGACCAGGGTGTGCTCGAACTGGGCGGTGCGGCTGCGGTCCTTGGTGACGGCCGTCCACCCGTCGTCCCAGAACTCGTACTCGTGGGTGCCGAGCGTGAGCATGGGCTCGATGGTGAACGTCATGCCGGGCCGCATCACCGTGGTGGCGCGCGGGTCGTCGAAGTGCGGGATGATCAGCCCGGAGTGGAAGGCGGTGCTGATGCCGTGCCCGGTGAACCCGCGCACCACGCCGTAGCCGAACCGCTTGGCGTAGGACTCGATGACCCGGCCGATGACGTTGACCATCCGCCCGGGGCGGACGGCCTTGATGGCCCGGTTCAGCGACTCGCGGGTGCGCTCCACCAGCAGCCGCGACTCCTCGTCCACCTCGCCGACCGGGTAGGTGGCGTTGGTGTCGCCGTGCACGCCGTGGATGAAGGCGGTCACGTCCAGGTTCACGATGTCGCCGTCGCGCAGCACGGTGGAGTCGGGGATGCCGTGGCAGATGACCTCGTTGACCGAGGTGCAGATCGACTTGGGGAAGCCCCGGTAGCCCAGGTCCGACGGGTAGGCCCCGTGGTCGCACAGGTACTCGTGCGCGATCCTGTCCAGTTCGTCGGTGGTCACACCGGGCGCGATGTGCCGGGCGGCCTCCTCCATCGCCCGGGCGGCGATCCGCCCGGCGACGCGCATCTTCTCGATGGTCTCGGGGGACTGGGTCTCCGGGCCGTCGTACGGGGCGGGGGCGGTCTTCCCGACGTACTCCGGGCGCGGGATGCTCGCGGGCACGGAGCGTGTCGGCGAGAGTTTGCCGGGAACCAGAACAGACATGGCCCGGAGTCTAGCCGCGGGGACGCGGGCGGCGGCGGGCCGGTGAGCGCGGGGAGGCGACGATGCGGTTCAGGAAGCCGACGGGCAGGCCGGGGGAGTGGTTCTACTGCCTGAAGCACGCCACGGTGGAGGAGGGCCCGGACTGCCCGGCGAAGAACCGGATGGGCCCCTACCCCACCAGGGAGCAGGCGGAGCACGCCATGCGGACGGCGGCGGAGCGCAACCTGGTGTGGGAGAACGACCCCCGCTGGCGGGACGGGGAGCGGCGCGAGGCCGGGCAGTGACCCCGCCGGGTCGCCGGGTCACCCCGCGCCCGCGGCCCGCTCCCGCCTGCGCACCGCGTGCTCGTTGGTGCGGCCGTCGTACGTCATGAGCTTCGGCAGCGCCAGCGCCAGCAGCCCCATCGCGGCCACGCAGGCCAGGCCGCCGCTCCACAGCGAGGTGCGCACGCCCACCAGCGCCGCCGTGCCGCCCGCCCGCAACTGGCCGCCCTGCGGGCCCACCGAGTAGCTGAGCAGCTCTATCCCGGCCAGGCGGCCGCGCAGCTCGTCCGGGATGGTCTGGTCCCAGATGGTGGAGCGGAACAGGCTGCTGACCATGTCCGCGCACCCGGCCGCCACCAGGCACAGCAGCACCAGCCACACATTGCGCAGCCACCCGGCCGCCGCCACCGCCAGGCCGAACGCGGTGGCCGCGCACACCACCATCAGCCCGTGCCTGTGCACCCGCGACATCCACCCGCTGGTCGCGCTGACCAGCAGCGACCCGGCGGGCAGCGCCGCGTACATCAGGCCCAGCGACCACTCGGCGTCAAGGTCGTCGGCGAGGAAGGGGAACAGCGCCAGCGGGAAGGCCAGCACACAGGCGGCCACGTCCACCACATAGGTGCCCATCAGCTCCTTGCGGCCCCACGCGTAGCGCGCCCCCTCGGCGATCGCCCGCAGCGACGGCCTCTCCGCCCCGCCGGCGGACGGGAACGGGCTCAGCCGCACCGCGAGCGCCACCGACACCGCGAACGTCAGCGCGTCGAGCGCGTACGCCGTCCGCACCCCGGCGTACGCGACCAGCACCCCGGCCAGCGCGGGTCCCGCGACGCCGCCGATCTGCCAGCGCAGCGAGTTCAGCGCGGCGGCGGCCGTGAGCTGGTCGTGCGGGACGATGCGGGGCACCACCGAGTGCAGCGCAGGGCGCTGGATGCCCGCCAGCGCGCTGGCGGCGGCCGCCACCACGTACAGCGGCCACAGCATCGGGTCCGGCAGCAGCGAGTTGACCAGCAGCACCACCGCCAGCAGCCCCAGGCCCACCTCGCTCCACACGATGAGCCTGCGCTTGTCCACCGCGTCGGCCAGCGCCCCGCCGTACAGGCCGAAGACGATCAGCGGGACGATCTCCACCGCGCCGATGGCGCCGACCGCGGCCGGTGAGCCGGTGATCTCCTTCACCTGGAGCGGCAGCGCCACGAACGTCAGGAACGAGCCGAAGACGGTGACCGCGCCGGCGCACCACATCAGGCGGAAGTCCCGCGAGGAGTGCCAGGGGCGGGTGTCGGGCAGCAGCGCCCGCAGCCGCCGCGGGCCGGGCGGGACCGGTGGGGCCGGCAGGGCGCCCGGGGCCGGGGCGGCGGGTCCTGCGGGCTGATTCGCGGGCTGCTCCCCGGGTTGATCGGCGGGTTGCTCCGCGGGCGGGTCGGCGGCGGTCACAAGGGGGCATGCTGCGGCCCGGCCCGCGCCGCGGGCAAGCGGTTTTCACCCCGCTCAGGCCGTCACGGCGCGGATCAGCCCGGCGTCCGCCAGCGCCGCGCGGACCCGCTCCACCGCGGCCCGGTCCAGCGGCACCTGCGGCGCGGCCGTCGCCGGGCAGTCGATGACGCCCAGCAGCCGCAGCGCCGCCTTGAACGCCCCGAACGCGGACGAGCCCCGGCCCATGGCGGCGGGGTCGCCGGCCTCCGTGATCGCGAACAGCGCCGCCAGCCGCTCCTGCTCCCGCGCCGCCGCCGCCCAGTCCCCGGCCGACGCCGCCGCGTACAGCCTGGTGAACCCGCCGGGATCGACGTTGGCCAGGCCCGGCACCGCCCCGTGCGCCCCGGCCAGCAGCGCCGCGTCCACGGTCAGCTCCGAGCCGGTGAGCACGCTGAACCTCGTCAGCAGCCCCCGCTCCCGCAGCCCCGCCAGCAGCCGCCGCAGCGCCCCGACGTCGCCACTGGAGTCCTTCAGGCCCGCCAGCGTGCCCTCCTCGGCCAGCTCGGTGACGACGGCGGCGGGCAGCGAGGTGTGCACCGTGGACGGGTTGTCGTAGGCGAACAGCGGCAGCCGGGCGCCCGCGCTCACCCGCCGGAAGTGGGCGGCGATCTCCGCGGGGTGGGTGGGGGAGAAGAACGGCGCGGTCGCCACCAGGGCGTCGGCGCCCGCGTCGGTCGCGGCCCTGGCGTGGTCGAGCACCCGCTCCGGGCCGGTGTCGATGACCCCGGCCAGCACCGGCACCCGCCCGGCCGCGGCCCGCACCACCGTCTCCACCACGGTGCGGCGCCGGGCGTCGGTCAGATACGGGGCCTCGCCGGTGGTGCCCAGCACGAACAGGCCGTGCACCCCCGCCCCGAGCAGGTGCTCCACCAGCGCCCGCAGCGCACCGGTGTCCACCTCGCCGGCCGCGGTCAGCGGCGTGCACAGCGGCGGCACCACGCCGCGCAGCGGGGAGGGGACGGGCATGAGGGCCTCCACCGGTCGGGGACGGGGACGCGCGGGCCGCGCACCCTCCGGGCGAATACCCCGGCCGGGCGCACTCCATGACTCGGGGCAGCCGGTACCCCCGCGTCCGGGGCGGAAAGCGGCCACCCGGCGTACGCGCACGGCCCCCCGGCGCGCCGGGCCGGGGCGGCCGCCCGTCCCCCGGCATGATCCGGTGTCGGAGCCGCGACACCCACCTGGGGTTCCTCGGCGGCCGGCCCGGGGAGGGCGCCGGCCGCACCGCGACCCTCGCCCGGCGATCCCGCGACTCCCTGCGGACGCCCGTTCCGACGATGCCAGGGGAGCTGCCGCATGGCGCGACACGCGCGCGGGTCCGGCCTCGGCCGGCGGGTGGCGGCCGCCGCCGCGGGCCTGCTGCTGATCGGCCCGATCACCGGCTGGGCCCCCGGGGGCTCCCTTGACGACCACCGGCGCTGTGCCTACGGTCCCTCGACGGACGGGCGCGGGAACCCCCGCGCCCGGAACGCCGACGCTCCGGCCGCCCGGGAGGAAACCATGCCGTCCCGCACCACCGAGTCCGCCGCCGAGAGCTCCGTCCCCTACCGGGCGGGGACCGAGGGGTACGCCAGCTTCCGCATCCCGGCCGTCGTCGCGACCGGCGGCGGCACCCTCCTCGCCTTCGCCGAGGGCCGCCGCTCCTCCGCCGCCGACCACGGCGACATCGACATCGTGCTGCGCCGCTCCGCCGACGGCGGCCGCACCTGGGGCCCGCTGTGCGTGGTGTCCGCCAACGGTACCGACCTCGCGGGCAACCCCGCCCCCGTCGCCCTGGACAGCGGCCGGATCCTGCTGCTCCAGGTGCACAACGCCGCCGCCGCCACCGAGGACGCCATCCGGCGCGGCCAGGTCTCCCCCGAGGACGGCCGCCGGGTGTACGTGCAGCACAGCGACGACGAGGGGATCACCTGGTCCACCCCCCGGGAGATCACCGAGCAGGCCAAGCGGCCGGAGTGGCGCTGGTACGCCACCGGGCCCGGCCACGCCGTCCAGTTGCGCCGCCCCCCGCACGACGGCCGGGTCGTCGTGCCCGCCAACCACTCCCTGCCGCCCACCGGCAGCGACACCGGCCTGGAGGGCAAGTACTACGGCGGCCACGACCTGATCAGCGACGACGGCGGCGAGACCTGGCGGATCGGCTACGTCGACGACAACCCCGACGGCTACCTCAACGTCAACGAGACCACCGCCGCCGAGCTCCCCGACGGCCGGGTCTACTTCAACACCCGCACCGACTCCACCGCCCCCGGCACCCGCGGCGACGCCTGCTCCACCGACGGCGGCGAGACCCTGGAGCGGCCCTTCCGGCCCCAGGCGGGCCTGGTCACCCCGGTCGTCGAGGGCAGCGTGCTGTCCCTGCCCGACCACGGCGTGCTGCTGTACTCGGGGCCGGCCGACCCCGGCGCCAGGGCGCTGATGCAGGTGCGGGCCAGCTTCGACGACGGCGTCACCTGGCAGCCCGTGCACACCGCGTCCGGGCTGCCCGCCGCCTACTCCGACCTGGTCCGCGTGGACGAGGACACCGTCGGCCTGCTGTACGAGACCGGCGACTGGAACCCCTACACCACGATCACCTTCCGCCGGATCCCCGTCCGCGACCTGCTGCGGTGAGCGCGGGGGACCGGAGCGGCACGCCCCGCACCCGGCTGGCAGGATCGGGTGCATGACAGACAACGCGACGACGACCGCGCCCAAGCGGTCCCCCCACGACCTGCCCGACGTCTCCGGCCTGGTGGTCGGCGTGCTCGGCGGCACCGGCGACCAGGGCCGGGGCCTGGCCTACCGGCTCGGCAGGGCCGGGCAGCGGGTGGTGATCGGCTCGCGCAGCGCCGAGCGGGCGCGGGCCGCGGCGGCCGAGATCGGCGGCGGGGTGGAGGGCGCGGACAACGCCGAGTGCGCCCGCAGGAGCGACATCGTGATCGTCGCCGTGCCCTGGGAGGGGCACCGGGAGCTGCTTCAGGCGCTGCGCGGCGAGCTGGCCGGGAAGATCGTCGTGGACTGCGTCAACCCGCTCGGGTTCGACAAGAAGGGCGCCTACGCGCTGCGGCCGGAGGAGGGCAGCGCCGCCGAGCAGGCGCAGGCGCTGCTGCCGGACTCTCGGGTGACCGCGGCGTTCCACCACCTGTCGGCAGTGCTGCTCCAGGACCCCGGGATCGAGGAGATCGACACCGACGTGATGGTGCTCGGCGAGGACCGCGACGCCACCGACGCGGTGCAGGCGCTGGCCGGGCGCATCCCCGGGATGCGGGGGATCTACGCGGGCAGGCTGCGCAACGCGCACCAGGTGGAGGCGCTGGTGGCCAACCTGATCTCGGCGAACCGCCGGTACAAGGCGCACGCGGGACTGCGGCTCACCGACGTGTGAGGCGATGGGTGACAATGGGGGCGGTTCGTGTCCGTGTCCAGCCTGGAGCCGCCCCCCATGCCCCGTTTCGGTATCGCCGTCTTCGCCGCGTTCGTGTGCCTGCTCACGGCGGCGGCAGCCGTGGTGTCGTTCGCCCAGGGGAGCTGGCTGGGCATCGTGTGGGTCCTGCTGGCGGGCCTGTCCAGCAACATGGCCTGGTACTACTACAAACGCGCCAGGCTGGCCCACCGCGCCCACTGAGCCCCGCCCCGGGCGGGGCCGGCGCGCGGACGGGGGTCCGCCGGGCCCGCCGCCGGGCCGGGCCCCGCGGCCCGGTCCTCAGTTCCAGAACTTGAACAGCTCGTACCCGTAGGACGGTATCCACTCCGGTACGTCGAACGCGCCCATGACCAGGTCGACCAGGTCGAAGAACGCCTCGTTGACCTCGGGGATCCACAGGAAGCCGAACACCGCGAGCAGGCCGAAGGGGGCGTACGGCTCCAGTTGCCTGCGGGTGCGCTCCGACAGCCAGGGCTCGATCACGCCGTACCCGTCGAGGCCAGGCACCGGCAGCAGGTTCAGGATCGCCGCGCTCACCTGGAGCAGCGCCAGGAAGCCCAGCGCCGCGAGGAACACGCCGGGCGTGCCGTCCGGGAGCAGACCGGGGAAGAGGAACGGCAGCATCAGCACCACCGCGAACGCGACGTTCGTCAGCGGCCCCGCCGCGGAGATCAGGCTGTGCCGCAGCCGCCCCGAGATGCGGTGCCGCTCGATGAACACCGCCCCGCCGGGCAGCCCGATCCCGCCGAGCACCACGAACAGCACCGGCAGCGCCACGCTCAGCAGCGCGTTGGCGTACCGCGCCGGGTTCAGCGAGAGGTAGCCCTTCTCCGCCACCGAGGTGTCCCCGCCGTGCAGCGCGGTGCGCGCGTGGGCGTACTCGTGCAGGCACAGCGACACCACCCAGGCGGCGACGACGAAGGTGAACACCGCGAGGCCGACCCCGCGCCCGTCCCAGGCGGTGGAGCCGTCCTCGGCGAGCCGCCACACGCCCCAGCCGGAGACCAGCGTCACCGCCACCAGCCCGAGGAAGACCGGGCTCACCCGGCGGTCCGCGCGCCCCCGGCGCACGGCGTTGACGGTGTCCATCCGCTCTCCCCCGACGACGACTCCCCCGGTGCGGCGAGCACCGGCCCTGGCACCCGGCTCAACGCCGCGCCGCACCCTCCGCGTTCCCGCCCCGCCCGACGGCCCCGGCGCGCGGAGGCGAGAAGGGCGCCCGGGGATCACCCCGGGCGCCCGTCGGACCCGCGTTCGGCGTGCCGGCGCCGGGCGTGCCGGCGCGTTCGGCGCGTCAGTGGAAGCTGTGCTCCTCCGCCGGGTACGCCTGCCCCACCACGTCCTCGGCGAAGGCCCGCGCCGCGCCCTGGAGGTCGGCGCGCAGGTTGGCGTACGTCTTGACGAACCGCGGCGTGCGGCCCGCCCCCATCCCGGCCATGTCCGTCACCACCAGCACCTGCGCGTCGCAGTGCGGGCCCGCGCCGATGCCGACCGTCGGGATGTCCACCGAGCGGGTGACCTCGGCGGCCAGCTCCGCCGGGACCAGCTCCAGCACCACCGCGAAGGCGCCCGCGTCCTGCACCGCCTTGGCGTCCCGCAGCAGTTGGTGCGCGGCCTCCTCGCTGCGGCCCTGCACGGTGTAGCCGCCGAAGGCGTGCACCGACTGCGGGGTGAGGCCGAGGTGCGCCATCACCGGGATCCCGGCCTGCACCAGCGTCTCGATCTGCGGCAGGGTCCGCGCCCCGCCCTCCAGCTTCACCGCGCCGGACCCGGCCTCCTTCAGGAAGCGGGCCGCGGTGCGCAGGGCCTGCACGGGCCCCTCCTGGTAGGAGCCGAACGGCAGGTCGCTGACGACCATGGCGCGCCGGGTGCCCCGGACCACGGCCGCGGAGAGCATGAGCATCTCCTCGACGGTGACCGGGACGGTGGTGTCGTAACCGAGGTGGACGTTGGCCGCGGAGTCCCCGACCAGCAGGACCGGGATCCCGGCCTCGTCGAGGGCGGAGGCGGTCAGCGAGTCGTAGGCGGTCAGCATGGGCCACTTCTCGCCGCGCCGCTTGGCCGCGGCGATGTCGCGGACGGTGATGCGTCGGGTGCCCGTCCCCCCGTACAGCGCGGTGCTGCTGTCGGTCGCGCGGGCAGCCTGGGCCTGAGCCATGGCGATGCTCCTCGTCGTCGTCTCGAGGCGCCCTCACGGCGTCCCCGGATCACCTCCATGCTGGCACGCCCGCGCGCGGCGGGAAAGGCCGGGCGGGGTGGGGTCGGCCACGCGCGCGGGGAGGTGTGGAACGCGGGATTCCGGGGACCCGGCGCGACCGGACGATTTGCCCAAGCTTTGCGATACGAGACGGTTCCGTATCGTAAAGCGGGTAGCGTGGACCGCATGGACAACACCACCCACCGGGTCCCCGAGGCGGTGCACCGGCGCCGCTGGGGGATCCTCGCCGTCCTGCTGTTCAGCCTGTTCGTGGTGGTGCTCGACAACTCCATCCTGAACGTGGCCATGAAGACCATCGCCACTCCGGAGCCCGTCGGCCTCGGCGCCACGCAGAGCGAGCTGGAGTGGGCCATCAACTCCTACACGCTGGTCTTCGCCGGCCTGCTGTTCACCGCGGGGCTGCTCGGCGACCGCGTCGGCCGGAAGAAGACGCTGCTGGCGGGCATGCTGGTGTTCGGGGCCGCCTCGGCCCTGTCCGCCTTCGCCGGCTCGCCGGGCGAGCTGATCGCCTTCCGCGCCCTGATGGGCCTCGGCGGCGCGTTCGTGATGCCCGCCACCCTCGCCATCATCATGAACGTCTTCGAACGCGACGAGCAGCCCAAGGCCATCGGCGTCTGGGCCGGCGCCGTGGGCCTGGCCATCGCCGTCGGCCCGATCACCGGCGGCGCGCTGCTGGAGCACTTCTGGTGGGGCTCGGTGTTCCTGATCAACGTGCCGATCGTGGCCGTCGCCGTCGTCGCCATGTCCTGGATCGTCCCCGACTCCAGGGACCCCCGCCCCGGCAGGCTCGACCCGGTCGGCGTGCTGCTGTCCGTGGCCGGGCTCGTCCTGCTGGTCTACGGCATCATCAAGGGCGGCCAGCTCGCCGACTTCGCCGACCCGCAGGTGCTGGCGGCCATGCTCGGCGGCCTGGCGGTGCTGACCGCGTTCGTGCTGCACGAGCGGCGCAGCGACCACCCGGCGCTGAACGTCGGCTACTTTCGCGACCCGCGCTTCTCCGCCGCCGTCACCTGCATCGGCCTGGTGTTCTTCGCCCTGATGGGGGTGACCTTCTTCATGGTCTTCTACCTCCAGAGCGTGCGCGGCTACACCCCCTTCCAGTCCGGTCTGCTGCTGCTGCCGCTGGCCGGCGCCCAGATGCTCTTCGCGCCCCGGGCCCGGCTGGTCGTCGACCGGCTGGGGGTGTCCGCGGTCTGCGGCGGCGGCATGACCCTGATCGGGCTCACGTTCCTGGGGTTCCTGACCCTGGGCGAGGACACGCCCATCTGGGTGCTGTGCGTGCTGTTCTTCTGCCAGGGCACGGCGATGGCGCACGTGATGCCGCCCGCCACGGTGTCCATCATGTCGGCGCTGCCGCGGGAGAAGGCCGGGTCCGGGTCGGCGATCAACAACACCTTCCGCCAGGTCGGCGGGTCGCTCGGGGTCGCGGTCCTCGGCTCGGTGCTGTCCACCGGCTACCGCTCCGGCGTCGAGGGGCACCTGGACGCGGTGCCGGCGGGCGCCCGCCACGAGGCGGGGGAGTCGGTGGAGGCCACGCTCGCCGTCGCCCGGCGCCTCGGGCCGGCCGGGCGGTCCCTGGTGGAGCCCGCCCACGACGCGTTCGTCCACGCCATGCACATCACCGCGGTCGGCTCCGCCGCGGTGGCGTTCCTCGGCGCCGCGGTGGCGTTCGTCTTCCTGCCCCGGCGGGCCGCGCCCCCACCCGGCGGGCGCGCGGGCGAGGGGGCCGGGCAGACTACGGCGATCGGCGGGAAAGGCTAGGCACGGGATCGGGAAGGGGCTGCTCCAGGGTGGATTCCACGGTGGATGCCGGGGCGGGGGGCGTCCGGGACGGCCGGCCGGGGGATAGGGGCGCGGGCGGGGGCGCGGGCGCCGGGCGCGGGCGGCGCGGCGGGGACGGGCGGGTGCCCGGGCAGCCGGAGGCGCCCCGCCGCGGGCGGCCCCGCAGCGAGGCGGCCGAGCGCGCCATCATCGAGGGCGTGCTGAACCTGCTCGAGGAGGGCACCAGCCTCGGCGAGCTGTCCATGGAGCGCGTCGCCAAGGTCGCGGGCGTCGGCAAGGCCACCATCTACCGCCGCTGGCCGAACAAGGACGCGCTGGTCCTGGACGCCGTCGCCGTCCTGGAGGACGTGCCGCTGCCCGAGCTGTCCGGCACCAGCGCCCGCGACGACCTGGTCGCCCTGGTGGAGTGGGTGCGCAGACGGGGCGTCACCAAGCGGGAGTCCGCGCTGCTGCGGTTCGTGAACAACGAGATGATGCGCCATCCGGCGCTGCGCAGGCGCTACCACGAGACGGTCGTCGAGCCGCGCCGCGAGCTGCTGCGCCGGGTCGTGCGGCGCGGAGTGGAGAGCGGCGAGCTCCGCGGCGACTTGGACGTGGAGTTGATGGTGTCCCTGTTCATCTCGCCCATGCTGGTGCGCGCCCTGCTGCACGAGTGGGCGCCGCTCGACCCCGGGCTGCCTGACAGAATCGTGGACGCCGTCCTCGACGGCGTCCGGAAACGGTAACGGCGGCGTTGTTGTTTCGTCCCGGTTGGTTCCCCGATGGGATAGGGTCCCCACCCGTCGGAACCCTCGACCGTGCCCCGGACGTCGGAGAGGGGCACGGGCAACTGTTCGAGACGGGGGCCGCACCCGGCCCCTGACCAGCGTTCAGGGACGGACGACTCATGGCGCAGACCACCACCACCGGCACGCACCCGGAAGGCGCGGCCGCGGGCCGCCCCACGGCGCGCGCGCTGTGGCGGAGGCTCCGGCCCGGGGCCCGCTCCTCAGGCACCGGCGGGGGTGAGGGCGGGCGGAGCCGCTGGGCCGGGACATGGCGGCGCGGCTGGATCCCGGCCGTGCTCGCGGTGCTCGTCGGCCTGCTGATGCTGCTGCACGACTGGGTGCCCAACTCCGTCGGCAACATCGGCAGCCTGCTGGAGACGTTCCTGCCGTGGGTCGGCCTCGCCGTGCCGGTGCTGCTGGTGTGCGCGCTGGTGCGGCGCTCCGCCACCGCGCTGGTCGCCCTGCTGGTGCCCGCCGTGGTGTGGGCGGACCTGTTCGGCGGCCTGGTGATGCCCGGCAAGGGCGGCGGGCCGCACAACCTGCGGGTCCTCACCCACAACGTGGACGCCGCCAACCCCGACCCGCGGGGCACCGCCCGCCAGGTGATCGCCGCGGGCGCCGACGTGGTGGCGCTGGAGGAGCTCAGCGAGGAGGCCCGGCCGGTGTACGAGAAGGCGCTGGCCGAGAAGTACCCCTACAGCGTCCAGCGCGGCACCGTCGGCCTGTGGAGCCGCTACCCGGTCTCCGACGGCCGGACGGTGGACATCGGCATCGGCTGGCCGCGCGCGCTCAGCGCCCAGGTCCGCACCCCGCAGGGCCCGGTGAAGTTCTACGTCGCGCACCTGGCGTCGGTGCGGGTGGACTCCAGCGGCTTCACCTCCAATCAGCGCAACCGCACCACCGAGCTGCTCGGCCGGCAGATCGCCGCCGACCCGCTGGAGCGGGTGGTCCTCATGGGCGACCTCAACGGCACCGCCAACGACCGCAGCCTCGCCCCGGTCACCTCGGGGCTGCGTTCCGCCCAGGGCGCGGCCGGCGACGGCTTCGGCTTCAGTTGGCCGTCCGGGTTCCCGATGGCGAGGATCGACCACATCCTGGTGCGCGGCGTCACCCCCGCCCACTCCTGGGTGCTGCCCGCCACCGGCAGCGACCACCGCCCCGTCGCCGCCGACCTGAACGTGAAGTGAGCCCATGACCAGCTCCCTGCTGCGCCCCCGCCGCCCCCTGCCCGGCCCCCCGGCGCCGCCCGTCCCCGGCGGGACCGACCCCACCCGGATCCTGGACTGGCGCCACCCCCGCGTGGCCGCCCTGCTCGCCCGCCTCCCCGCCGCGGACGGCGACCCCCGCCGCCTGCTGCGCGCCGCCCACACCCGGCTCGCCCGGGAGGTCCGCCCCGTGTACGCGGTGGCGGAGCAGCAGCCGGTGTCGGTGACGCTGCGCCGCGGGCGCGGCTCGTGCAGCCAGCGCATGGCGGTGCTGGAGGCGCTGGCCCGGGCGTCCGGGGTGCCCACCCGGGTGCGGGGCCTGATCGTGGACGGCGCGTTCTGGTACCCGCGCTTCCCGCGACTGCGGGCGCTGGTGCCGGACCAGGTGGTGCTGGCCTGGCCGGAGTTCCGCCTCGCGGACGGCTGGGTGCCGGTGTCCGAGCTGTACGGCCCGCTGCCGGAGCTGGCGGCGGACGGCGTGACGGGCTTCGCCAACGCCTCCGGGGAGACCCTGTTCGACGCGGTCTCCCGCACCGCCGTGGACTGGGACGGGGCGACCAGCCGCCCCGGCGAGTGCTCCACCTGCGACCTGTCCGCCCACGTCCTGGCGGACCTGGGCCACTACCCGTCCCGGGACACCCTCTTCACCACCCACGGCCAAACCCTGTGCCCCTTCGCCCGCACCGTGGCGGACCCGCTGCTGAGCCGCTGGTCACCGTCGGACGGGTAGACACCCACGGGGCGGGGGACCGCAGGGCCGGGGGCCCGGGGGCGCAGCCCCCGGTGGGGGTCCAGGGGCGCAGCCTCCTGGCCTCCGGAGCCCCCCCAAAAAAACACCCCCAACCCGCACCCCCACCTCCGCCCCGCCGGCAAGGCGCCCCTCAGCCCCCCGCCCCCGCGGCCCCCTCCCGCCACCGGCTGGTGATCGGCAGTCGCCGGTCCCGCCCGAACGCCTTCAGCGAGATCTTCGTCCCCGGCGGGTACTGCCGCCGCTTGTACTCGGCCGTGTCCACCAGCTTCAGCACCCGGTCCACCAGCCCCGCGTCCAGCCCCCGCGCCACGATCTCCTCGCGCCCCAGGTCCTGCTCCACGTACAGGTCGAGGATCCCGTCGAGCACCGAGTACTCCGGCAGCGAGTCGGTGTCCAATTGCCCCGGCCGCAGCTCCGCGCTCGGCGGCTTGGTGATGGAGTTCTCCGGGATCGGCGGCGTCTCGCCCCGCCTCGCCGCGGCGTCGTTACGCCAGCGGGCCAGCCGGAACACCGCCGTCTTCGGCACGTCCTTGATCGGCGCGAACGCCCCCACCGCGTCGCCGTAGAGCGTGGAGTACCCGCAGGCCAGCTCCGACTTGTTGCCGGTGGCCAGCACCAGGTGGCCCTCCTGGTTGGAGATGCCCATCAGGGTGGTGCCGCGCACCCGCGCCTGGAGGTTCTCCTCGGCGAGACCGGTCAGGCCCAGCGACTCCTGGTAGGCGTGCACCATGGGCGCGACGGGAACGGTGCGGAAGTTGAGCCCGGTGCGCCGGGCCAGCTCGGCGGCGTCCGTCCGGGAGTGCTCGGAGGAGTAGCCGGACGGCATGGAGACGCCGTACACGTTCTCCGGCCCCAGCGCGTCGCAGGCGATCGCCGCGACCAGCGCCGAGTCGATGCCGCCGGACAGGCCGAGCAGCACGGTGCGGAACCCGTTCTTGGCGAGGTACGCGCGCAGCCCGATGACCAGGGCGGTGTAGATCTCCTCGTCGTCGCCGAGCCGCTCCGCCTCCCCGCCGAGGACCAGCGGCGGGTACGGGGCCAGGGGCTCGCCGGAGAGGATGACGTGCTCGATCTCCAGGCCGTCGTCGGTGGTGCCGCGGGGCGCCGGGCCCGCCGCGGGCAGGTCCAGGTCGAGCAGGACGCAGCCCTCCTCGAACTGCGGGGCCCGGGCCAGGACCTCGCCGTACTGGTCCACCACGATCGAGTCGCCGTCGAACACCAGCTCGTCCTGGCCGCCCATCATGGCCACGTAGGCCAGGGTGCAGCCCGCCTCCTGGGCGCGCTTGCAGACCAGCTCCAGGCGGGTGTCGTCCTTGTTCAGCTCGTACGGGCTGGCGTTGATCGACACCAGCAGCCCGGCGCCGGCCGCCCGGACCGCCGGGACCCGCCCGCCGTCCTGCCACAGGTCCTCGCAGATGGCCAGGGCCACGTCCACCCCGTGCACGCGGATCACCGGAAGGGTGTCGCCGGGCACGAAGTAGCGGTACTCGTCGAAGACGCCGTAGTTGGGCAGGTGGTGCTTGGCGAAGCGCAGCGCCACCGCGCCGCGGTGCAGCACGGCCGCGGCGTTCTGCGGGGCGCCGGCCGGCCTGCCGTACCGGGGCTTGCCCTTCTCGCTGCGGTCGAGGTGGCCGACGATCACCGGCACCTCCCCGAGCCCCTCGGCGGCCAGCCGCCCGGCGAGCGCCTCCAGCGCCGCCCGCGAGGCCCGGACGAACGACGGGCGCAGCGCCAGGTCCTCGACCGGGTAGCCGGTCAGTGCCATCTCGGGGAAGGCGACCAGGTGGGCGCCGCCGTCCACGGCGTGCCGGGTCCAGCGCACGACCGCCTCGCCGTTGCCGGCGAGGTCGCCTACGGTGCTGTCGATCTGGTTCAGGGCGAGGCGTAGTTGAGGCACACCGCCAGCCTAAGCGAGGGGTGGGCGGCCCGCCCCGACCCTTCGCGTCAATGTGACGTAAAACCCGCGGGCCGCGTGGCGCGGGCGCCGCCGGTGCCCCTTTGTATGCAGCCGCCTCCGCCGTGTGGCCGGCGGAACCGCTGCTTCCCCCGCGGGTCCGCCCCGATCCCCCCGCCACGCCCGCGCCGCCTCCACCTGTTGCGACGTCCGGGTGATCGTGGTCCATGATGGGCGGGAGGCGACCGCGCGTAACACGCGCGAAAAGAGCAGAGGTGAGACTGTGCCCATGGACAAGCAGCAGGAGTTCGTGCTCCGCACCCTGGAGGAGCGCGACATCCGGTTCGTGCGGCTGTGGTTCACCGACGTCCTCGGCTTCCTGAAGTCGGTCGCGGTGGCCCCCGCCGAACTCGAGCAGGCGTTCGACGAAGGCATCGGCTTCGACGGCTCGGCCATCGAGGGCTTCGCGCGCGTCTACGAGTCCGACATGCTCGCCAAACCGGACCCGTCGACCTTCCAGATACTCCCCTGGCGCGCCGAGGCCCCCGGCACGGCCCGGATGTTCTGCGACATCCTCATGCCGGACGGCTCCCCGTCGTACGCCGACCCCCGCCATGTGCTGAAGCGGATACTCGCCAAGACCTCCGACCTCGGGTTCACCTTCTACACCCACCCGGAGATCGAGTTCTTCCTGCTGAGGAACAAGCCCGTCGACGGCACCCGGCCCGAGCCCGCCGACACCTCCGGCTACTTCGACCACACCCCGCAGCGCGTCGGCCAGGACTTCCGCCGCCAGGCCATCACGATGCTCGAGGCCATGGGCATCTCCGTGGAGTTCAGCCACCACGAGGGCGCCCCCGGCCAGCAGGAGATCGACCTGCGCTACGCCGACGCGCTGTCCACGGCCGACAACATCATGACCTTCCGCCTGGTGATGAAGGAGGTCGCCCTCGAACAGGGGGTGCAGGCCACCTTCATGCCCAAGCCGTTCTCCGAGCACCCCGGCTCCGGCATGCACACCCACCTGTCGCTGTTCGAGGGCGACCGCAACGCCTTCTACGAGTCCGGCGCCGAGTACCAGTTGTCCAAGATCGGCCGCTCCTTCATCGCGGGCCTGCTCAAACACGCCGCCGAGATCTCCGCCGTGACCAACCAGTGGGTCAACTCCTACAAGCGCATCTGGGGCGGCACCAACCGCACCGCGGGCGCGGGCGGCGAGGCGCCGAGCTACATCTGCTGGGGCCACAACAACCGCTCCGCGCTGGTCCGGGTGCCCATGTACAAGCCCGGCAAGACCGGCTCCGCCCGGGTCGAGGTCCGCTCCCTGGACTCCGGCTGCAACCCGTACCTCGCCTACGCCGTCCTGCTCGCCGCGGGCCTGCACGGCATCGAGCAGGGCTACGAGCTCCCCCCCGGCGCCGACGACGACGTGTGGGCCCTCACCGACTCCGAGCGCCGCGCCCTGGGCATCGAACCGCTGCCGCAGAACCTCGGCGAGGCCATCGACCTCATGCAGCACAGCGAACTGGTCGCGGAGACCCTGGGCGAGCACGTCTTCGACTTCTTCCTGCGCAACAAGAAGCAGGAGTGGGAGGAGTACCGCTCCGAGGTCACCCCGTTCGAGCTGAGGAAGAGCCTGCCGGTGCTGTAGGCCGCGCCCCGCAGCGCCACGGCCGCGGAGGCGGCGAACCCCCACCCGCGGCGCGGCCGCCGGGTGGGGGGACCGCGGGAGGCGGCGGCTCGCGTCCTGGGCAGGGGCGCGTCCCCGTCCCCGGGTCCGGCCCGCATATTCTCGTTCTCGGCCCGTGATCTCGGGCCGGGACGGGAGGGAGCCGACGGTGGGCGTACCCGCAGGCCGCAGGACCAGCGCGCAGTCGCGGCTGGTCCGCTACGGATTCACCGACACGCGCTCCGCCGAGCAGGCCCTGGACTCCGCGCCGCTGGCCGCCGTGCGCTCCGACCCGGCGCTGCTCGGCGCGCTCGGGGCCACCGCCGACCCCGATCTGGCGCTGGCCGGCCTGCTCAGGCTCGCCGAGGCGCTGGACGGCGCGGAGCGCGGCGCCCTGCTGGACACCCTGATCACCGCCAAGCCGCTGCGGGACCGGCTGCTCGGGGTGCTCGGGGCGTCCGCCGCGCTCGGCGACCACCTCGCCCGCCACCCCGGCGACTGGCACGCCCTGGTCACCTACGACGTCGCCGACATGCACCCGGGCACCGAGGACTTCGCCAAGGCGCTGCGCGAGCGGGTGTGGGCCGACGGCGTCGCCCCGGCCCGCCGCCCCGACGCGCTGCGCGCCGCCTACCGCCGCTGCCTGCTGGCGATCGCCGCCCGCGACGTGTGCGGCACCACGGACGTGTCCGAGACCGCGGCCGAGCTCGCCGACCTGGCCACCGCCACGCTGCGCGCCGCGCTCGCCGTCGCCGCCGAGGAGGCCCCGGACGACGCCCGCGCCTGCCGCCTGGCCGTCATCGGCATGGGCAAGTGCGGCGGCCACGAGCTGAACTACGTCTCCGACGTGGACGTCATCTTCGTCGCCGAGCCCGCCGGGGAGGCCACCGAGTCCGCGGCGCTCCAGGCCGCCGCCCGCCTCGCCGCCCGCATGATGCGCGTCTGCTCCGACACCACCGCCGAGGGCACCATCTGGCCGGTGGACGCCAACCTGCGCCCCGAGGGCAGGAACGGCCCGCTGGTGCGCACCCTGTCCAGCCACCTCGCCTACTACCGCCGCTGGGCCAAGACCTGGGAGTTCCAGGCGCTGCTCAAGGCCCGCCCGGTCGCGGGCGACGAGGAGCTTGGCCGCGCCTACACGGAGTCGGTGGCCCCGCTGGCGTGGCAGGCCGCCGAGCGGGAGAACTTCGTCACCGACGTGCAGCAGATGCGCCGCCGCGTGGTGGAGAACATCCCGCCCGAGCAGGTGGACCGCGAGCTGAAGCTCGGCCCCGGCGGCCTGCGCGACGTGGAGTTCGCCGTCCAGTTGCTCCAGCTCGTCCACGGCCGGGTGGACGCGTCCCTGCGCAGCCCCACCACCCTGACCGCGCTGGCCGCCCTGTCCGCCGGGGGCTACGTGGGCCGCGCCGACGCCGCCGCGCTGGACGACGCCTACCGGTTCCTGCGCCGCATGGAGCACCGCATCCAGTTGTTCCGGCTGCGCAGGACCCACCTGGTGCCGTCCGACGAGGCCGACCTGCGCCGCCTGGGCCGCTCCCTCGGCCTGCGCGCGGACCCCGTGGCCGAGCTGGGCCGGGAGTGGCGGCGGCACGCCGTGGAGGTGCGGCGCCTGCACGAGAAGCTGTTCTACCGGCCGCTGCTCGACGCCGCCGCCCGCCTGGCCCCCGGCGAGACCGGCCTGTCCCCGCAGGCCGCGCTGACCAGGCTGGAGGCGCTCGGCTACCAGGACCCGGCCGCGGCGCTGCGCCACCTGGAGGCGCTGGCCGCCGGGGTCAGCCGCGCCGCGGCGATCCAGCGCACCCTGCTGCCGGTGCTGCTCGGCTGGTTCGCCGACTCCGCCGACCCCGACGCCGGGCTGCTCGGCTTCCGGAAGGTCTCCGAGGCGCTGGGCCGCACCCCGTGGTACCTGCGGCTGCTGCGCGACGAGGGCGCCGCGGCGGAGAACCTGGCCCGGGTGCTGTCCTCCGGCCGCCTCGCCCCTGACCTGCTCATGCGCGCCCCCGAGGCCGTCGCCCTGCTCGGCGACCCGGAGGGGCTGCGGCCGCGCGCCAGGGCCGCGCTGGAGCAGGAGATCGCCGCGGCCGTGGGGCGGGCGGGCACGCCCGAGCTCGGGTCGGCCGTGGCCCGCGGCGTGCGCCGCCGCGAGCTGTTCCGCACCGCCGCCGCCGACGTCATCGGCTGGTTCGCCGATGACGTGAGCGCGGTGGGCCGGGCCCTGACCGACATCAACGCGGCCACCCTCTCCGGGGCGCTGCTGGCCGCCGCGGAGGCGGTGCGCCGGCACACCGGGGAGCCGCCGCCGGTGCGGTTCTGCGTCATCGGGATGGGCCGCTTCGGCGGCGGCGAGCTCGGCTACGGCTCCGACGCGGACGTGCTGTTCGTCCACGAGCCGCTGGACGGCGCCGACGAGGCGGAGGCGTCCCGGGCGGCGCTGCGGCTCGCCAACGAGCTGCGCCGGCTGCTCCAGGTGCCGAGCAGCGACCCGCCGCTCGCGGTGGACGCCGACCTGCGCCCCGAGGGCCGCCAGGGCCCGCTGACGCGCAGCCTCGCCAGCTACGCGGCCTACTACCGGCGCTGGGCCCGCCCCTGGGAGCGGCAGGCGCTGCTGCGCGCGGCGCCGGTCGCGGGCGACCCGGACCTCGCCGCCCGCTTCATGGAGCTGGTCGCCCCGCTGCGCTACCCGCCCGAGGGCGTCGGCGAGGACGCGGTGCGGGAGATCCGCAGGCTCAAGGCCCGCATGGAGAACGAGCGGGTGCCGCGCGGCGCCGACCCGACCCTGCACACCAAGCTGGGCCGCGGCGGCCTGTCGGACGTGGAGTGGACCGTGCAACTGCTCCAGTTGCGGCACGGCGCGCGGGTGCCGGGCCTGCGCACCACCGGCACCAGGGCCGCGCTGGCCGCGGCCCGCGAGGCCGGGCTGGTCACGGACGCGGACGCGCGGGTGCTCGACGAGGCATGGGTGCTGGCCGCCCGGGTGCGCAACGCGGTGATGCTGGTCCGCGGCCGCCCCGGCGACACCTTCCCCTCCGACACCAGGGAGCTGGCCGGGGTCGCCCACTACCTGGGTGTCGAGGCGGGCCACCTCGGGGAGCTGCTCGAGCGGTACCGGCGCACCACCCGGCGGGCCCGCGGCGTGGTGGACCGGCTGTTCTACGACTGGGCGCCGGAGGTCTGACGGTCCGCGCGGGCGGCGGGGGCGGTGGGGGCCGCCCCGGGGGAAGCCTCCGGGGCGGCGGGCGCCGGCACCGGTACGGGCTGCCCGCCCGCCGCCGGCACCGGCTCGGGCCGCCGCGGGAACCGGTGCGGCCACCGCCCGTGCACGGCGTACGCGACCCCGGAGCCCGCGGCCAGGCACAGCGCCCCGCCGACCGCGTCCAGCCAGAAGTGGTTGGCCGTGGCCACGATCACCGTCAGCGTCGCGAACGGGTACACCGCCCCCAGCGCCCGCACCCACCGCCGCCGCGCGAGCAGCACCAGCGCCACCCCGCACCAGGCGGACCAGCCGATGTGCATCGACGGCATCGCCGCGTACTGGTTGGAGACGTTCGCCAGGTCGCCGGAGGCCATCGAGCCCCAGGTGTGGTGGACCAGCACCGTGTCCACGAAGTCCTCGCCCTCCATCAGCCGGGGCGGGGCCAGGGGGTAGAGGTAGTAGCCGACCAGGGCGATCCCGGTCATCGACAGCAGCACCAGGCGCGCCGGGGCGTAGCGGCCGGGGTGACGGCGGAACAGCCACGCCAGCACGCCGAGGGTCACCACGAAGTGCAGCGTCGCGTAGTAGTAGTTCATCCCGACGATCAGCCAGGTCACCGAGTTCACCGCGTGGTTGACGGCCCGCTCGACGTCCAGGCCGAGCGCGGCCTCCAGGCCCCACACCTGGTCGGCGTGGCGCATGGCGGCGGCCTCGTGCTCGGGAACCGCGTTGCGCACCAGCGAGTACACCCAGTACGCGACCGCGATGAGCAGCAGCTCGACGCCGAGGCGGGGCCGCCGGGCGGTGCGCAGGCGGGCGCGTGCGGCACCGAGGGCCACGGGGCGCCTCAGCGGCGGGATGGCGGCCTTCCGGTCGGACCTGGAGTTCACGGCAGGTACCCCCATGGGGGCATAGTCTGCCAGAGACCCCCAAGGCGGCCGATCATCCTCCGGTCGGGTCTTTGCCCCGCCCCCTCCACCTTGCGGCGGAGCGGGATCCGGCCGGGCGCCGGGGGAGCGGCCGGACCCGGAGGGACGCGGGCGGGGCGGCCGGAAGGCCGTGCGGGTCCGCGTCCCTCCGGGTCCGCGCTCAGCCGTCCGCCCGCCCCTTGGGTGCCGAGGCCGTCGAGCCGCGCACCACCAGCTCCGGCATGAACACGAACTCGCTGTGCGGCGCCGGGGTGCCACCGATTTCCTCCAGCAGGGCCCGCACCGCGGCCTGGCCCATCGCCGTCACCGGCTGACGGATCGTGGTCAGCGGCGGGTCGGTGAACGCGATCAGCGGCGAGTCGTCGAACCCCACCACCGACACGTCCCGCGGCACCGCCAGGCCGCGCTCCCGCGCCGCCCTGATCGCGCCGAGCGCCATCATGTCGCTGGCGCACACCACCGCGGTGCAGCCGTCCTCCAGCAGCGCCGACGCCGCGGCCTGCCCGCCCTCCAGCGTGTACAGGGAGTGCTGGATCAGCGCCTGCGACTCCTCCGGCGGCATCCCGAGGACGTCCTCCATGGACTTCACGAAGCCCTCGATCTTCCGCAGCACCGGCACGAACCGCTTGGGCCCGACCGCGAGCCCGACGCGCCGGTGCCCGAGCGCGGCGAGGTGGGTGATGGACAGGCGGACCGCCGCCCGGTCGTCCGGTGAGACGAACGGCGCGGCGACCCGCTCGGTGAACCCGTTGACCAGCACGAACGGCACGCCCTGCCCGGTCAGCCGGTCGTACCGGGACATGTCCGCGGTGGTGTCCGCGTGCAGCCCGGACAGGAAGATGATCCCGGCCACGCCCCGGTCCACCAGCATCTCGGTGAGCTCGTCCTCGGTGGAACTGCCCGCGGTCTGCGTGCACAGCACCGGCGTGTAGCCCTGCCGGACCAGCGCCAGGCCGATCACCTGCGCGAACATCGGGAAGATCGGGTTCTCCAGCTCGGGGGTGACCAGGCCGACCAGCCCCGCGCTGCGCTGGCGCAGCCGTACGGGGCGCTCGTACCCGAGGAGGTCGAGCGCGGTGAGCACGGCCTGGCGGGTGGTGGCCGAGACCCCCGGCTTGCCGTTGAGCACACGGCTGACCGTGGCCTCGCTGACCCCCGCCTGGGCCGCGATGTCAGCGAGCCTTGCGGTCATACCGTTGGACGATACCGCTCGCATCGTTAAAGGGCCCACCACACGCAGGTGTCCCCGGGCAGCCGCACCCTCCCGTCGGCGAACTCCACCGGCGCCGTCCCGAGCAGCGGACGGCCCGGCACGGGCAGTTCCACCGCCTGCCCGGTGGTGTTGGCCGTGCACACGAACCCCGGGCGCCGGAACGCCAGGACGCCCTCGGGCGCGTCCAGCCACTCCAGCGGGCCGTCGCCCAGCCCGGGCAGTTCGCGCCGCAGCCGCAGCGCCGAGCGGTACAGCTCGAGCGTGGAACGCGGGTCGCCGCTCTGCGCCTCGACCGTGTACCGCTGCCACTCCGGCGGCTGCGGCAGCCAGCTCGCGCCGGGGCCGAACCCGTACGGCGGCCGGTCGCCGGACCACGGCAGCGGCACCCGGCAGCCGTCGCGCAGCCCCTCCTGCCCGTTGTCACGGAAGAACGACGGGTCCTGGCGCACCTCGTCCGGCAGGTCCAGCACCTCGGGCAGGCCCAGCTCCTCGCCCTGGTACAGGTACGCCGAGCCCGGCAGCGCCAGCATCAGCAGCGACGCGGCCCGCGCCCGCCGCAGCCCCGCCTCGCCGCCGCCGTACCGGGTGGCGTGCCGCTGCACGTCGTGGTTGGACAGCACCCAGGTGCTCGGCGCCCCCACCGAACCGGCGGCGGCCAGCGACTCGTCGATGACGGCGCGCAGCGCCCCCGCCGCCCACTCGGCGGTCAGGTAGTGGAAGTTGAACGCCTGGTGCAGCTCGTCCGGCCGCACGTACAGCGACAGGCGCTCCGCGTTCGGCGCCCACGCCTCGGCCACCCCGACCCGCTCGCCCGGGTAGCTGTCGAGCAGGCGGCGCCACGAGCGGTGGATCTCGTGCACCCCGTCCTGGTCGAAGAACGGGAGCTGCTGCGCGCCGATCAGCCTGGCCTGCTCGGCCTGCCCGATGTCCGGGTAGCCCGGCGCCTTGACCATGCCGTGCGCCACGTCGATGCGGAAGCCGTCCACGCCCAGGTCCAGCCAGAACCGCAGGATCGACTCGAACTCCTCGCGGACCTCGGTGTTCTCCCAGTTCAGGTCCGGCTGCCTGGGGTCGAACAGGTGCAGGTACCACTCGCCGTCCGGCACCCGCGTCCACGCGGGCCCGCCGAACACCGACTCCCAGTCGTTCGGCGGGAGTTCGCCGTCCGCGCCCCGCCCGGGCAGGAAGTGGTAGCGGGCCCGCGCGGCCGAGCCGGGCCCCGCCGCCAGCGCCTCGGCGAACCAGGCGTGCTGGTCGGAGGTGTGGTTCGGCACCACGTCCACGATCACCCGCAGGCCGTGGGCGTGCGCCTCGCGCACCAGGTCGTCGGCGTCCGACAGGTCGCCGAACAGCGGGTCCACGGCCCGGTAGTCGGCCACGTCGTAGCCGCCGTCGGCCTGCGGCGAGGCGAAGAACGGGGTCAGCCACAGCGCGTCCACGCCGAGCTCGGCCAGGTAGGGCAGGCGGCTGCGCACCCCGCGCAGGTCGCCGACGCCGTCGCCGTCGAAGTCCGCGAACGACCGCACGTACACCTGGTAGATGACGGCGCTGCGCCACCAGCCGGTCGCGGCGGGGACGGCCTGGTCGCGGACGGAACGGGCGAGGTCCTGGGTCATGTGCTTCCTTCGGGGAATCGGGTGTGCGTGCGGAGGAGACCGTGCGGGCACGCGCTGGGGGCCGGGCCGCGGGCGGCCAAGGGGGTCAGCCCTTGGTGCCGCCCGCGGTGAGGCCGGAGACGAGGTGCTTCTGGGCGAAGAAGAACACGATCCCCGCCGGAACGGTGATCATTACGGAGGCCGCCGTCAGCAGCCCCCACTCCTGCTTGTGCTGGCCGATGAAGGAGCCGAGCCCCACCGAGAGCGTCGCCATGTCGTCGCTGCTCATGAACGCCCGGGCGAACGCGACCTCGCCCCAGGCGGTGAGGAACGTGTAGAACGAGGTCACCGCGATGCCGGGCCGGGCCAGCGGCAGCACCAGGCGGTAGAAGGTGCCGAACGGCGTGAGGCCGTCCACCCGGCCCGCCTCGTCGATCTCCATCGGGATGGTGTCGAAGTACCCCTTGAGCATCCAGGCGCAGAACGGCACGGACACCGAGCAGTAGGTGAGGACGAGGCCGGTGTAGCTGTTCAGCATGTCCAGGGTGCCCAGGATGTTGTACAGCGGCACGATCAGCACGGCGACGGGGAACATCTGGGTGATCAGGAAGGTCCACATCAGCGAGCGGCGCCCGGGGAAGCGCATCCGCGAGATCGCGTACCCGGCGCTGGCCGCGATGAACACCCCCACCACCATGGTCGCCCCGGAGACGATCACGGAGTTGAGGAACCAGCGCGCGAACTCCGTGTCGGACAGCACGTGCCGGTAGTTCCCGAGGCCGAGGCCGTCCCCGAAGTCCAGCGGGTCCTGCCAGCCGTCGCGGTCGCGCAGGGAGATGAAGAAGACGAACAGGACCGGGAAGACCGCGATCGCGCTCGCCGTCATCAGCGCCAGGTGCAGCGCCACGGACGCGCCGGGGGACCGCTGCCCGCGCCCCCGCGCCACCCGGCCCCGGCCGCGGGCCGCGGCCCGCTCGCGCGGTGCCGCGACCGGCCGGGCCGCGATGTTCTCGCCGCTCATCGCACCTCCTCCTGACGGGCCAGCATCCGGCGGTAGAAGACCGAGAACACCAGCAGGATCGACAGGATGCAGATGCCGTAGGTGGCCGCTCCCGCGTAGTCCCGCACCCCGGCGAAGGCCAGGCGGTAGGCGTAGGTCACCAGGATCTCGCTCTCGGAGCTGTTCGCCTGCCCCAGCATCAGGAAGATGATCGGGAACATGTTGAACGTCCAGATCGTGCCGAGCAGGATGACGGTGCTGCTCACCGGGCGCAGGCCCGGCAGCGTCACATGGCGGAACCGCTGCCAGGCGCTCGCGCCGTCCATCTCCGCGGCCTCGTGCAGCTCCCTGGGGATGGACTGGAGGCCGCCGAGCAGGGCCACCATCATGAACGGCACGCCCAGCCACACGTTGACCGCGACCACCGCGACCTTCTGCGTGGTGGGGCTGTTCAGCCAGTCCACCGGGTCCATCCCCAGCTCGGTGAGGAACACGTTGAACACGCCGTACTGGCTGTTGAACATCAGCCGCCAGGAGAACGCGGCGACGAACGCCGGCACCGCCCACGGCAGGATCAGCAGCACCCGGTACACGGCCCGGAACCGCACCTCGCGGTTGAGCAGCAGCGCCAGGCCGAGACCGATGGTGTAGTGGAAGAACACGCACGACACCGTCCACACCACGGTCCAGCCCAGGCGCGGGTAGAAGGTGCCCTCCGCGCCGGAGAGGATGTCCCAGTAGTTGTCCAGGCCGATGAAGTCATAGGTCGCCGGGACGTGGTTGACGCCGATGTCCTTGGCGACGTTCATCTCGTTGGCGTTGGTGAACGACAGGTAGACGCCGCGCCCCAGCGGGTAGCCCACGAGCACGCCGAGGACCACCACCACCGGCAGCACCATCGCCCAGGCGTACCAGTACTGGTCGAAGGAACGTCTGACCCGGGTCCACACCCCGGTGCACGGACGGGGCGCGGGCGCCCGCCCGGACGGCGCCCGCTCGGGCGCGACGGCGGTGGCTGACTTCATGACGAGGGCTCTCTCCCGCTGGTGCGGCCGTGGTGCGCGATGTGCCTGCGGCCCGTCACGACCAGTCCTTCAGCACCTGCTTCTTCCACTGGTCGGCGGTCTTGCCCTGGCCCTTCTCCGGCGACGCCGAACCGCCCAGGATCTTGGTGTAGTTCTGGGTCCACAGGTTGAACAGGTCACCGGTGCCGGGCACGGCGGGCCTGGCCTTGGCGCCGTCCAGCACGGTCTTGAACGCCTTCTTCACCGGGTCGGCGGTGACGGCCGGGGTGTAGGCGGAGGTGCGGGTCGGCAGCGTGCCCAGCTTGGTGGAGACGAACTCCTGGCTCTTGGCCGACGTCATGAACTCGATGAACAGGTAGGCGGCGTCCAGGTTGCCCGAGCCCGCGTAGGCCACCAGGTTGTGGCCGCCGATCGGTGACGCGGAGCCGGCGCTGCCGCCCGGGACGGGGGCGATGCCGAGGTTGTCGCGGTTCTTGAACGCCTTGCCGGTGAAGTCGTCGGCCACCGACCAGGGGCCGTTGATCACCATGGCGACGTCGCCGTCCTTGAACGACGCCTGCATGTTGTTGTAGCCGTCGGTGAGGTCGGGCTTGACCGCGACGCCGGAGTCCACGAGCTCCTTGGCGATCTCGATGCCCTTCACCGACTCCGGGGAGTCGACCAGGATCTTCTTGTTCTCCACGTCCAGCATGTCGCCGCCCTCGCCCCACACGAACGGCAGCGCGAAATAGCTGTCGGGGTTGAGGTACAGGGCGTCGGCGCCGGTCTTGTCCTTGATCGCCTTCGCCGCCGTCTTCAGCTCGTCCCAGGTGGTCGGGGGCTTGGCCACCCCGGCCTTGGCGAACAGCTCCTTGTTGTACAGCAGCGCGAGGGAGTCGGTGACCTGCGGGGCGCCGTAGGTCTTGCCGTCGTACTCGGCGCTCTGCGCGGGCACCGGCATCACGTCGTCGGTGTCCTTCAGGGCCGCCGTGCCGTCCAGCGGGGCCAGGTAGCTGAGCGCGGCCAGGCCCGGGGTCCAGCCGACGTCGGCCCGCAGCACGTCGGGGGCGCCCTCGCCGTTCTGCGCCGCCGTCTTGAACTTCTGCTCCGCGTCGGCGAACGGGACGTTCTGGTACTTGACGTCGATCTTGGGGTATTTGTCCTCGAACTGCTTGATCAGCTCCTGGTAGGCCGGGGCCTCGTTCGTGGCGTCCGAGGTGTCCCACCAGGTGACGGTGCCGGACACCTCGGCGGGGTCCTTGGCCTTCTGCGAGCTGTCGCCGCCGTCGTCACCGCAGGCGGTGGCCCCCAGGGCCAGGGCGGCGACCGCCGCCACGATCGATATGCCACGTCGCATGGGAACTCCTTGAAGAGGCTGGCCCGACCTCGGGCTGCCGAGGAAGGTAACAGCGCTTGCGGAGCTTGCGAAAGACCTTGCAGGGGGAACGCTGCTCAGATTTCCGAATCGTGACCTTCCGGTGAACGGGCCCGCGCCCCGCCTCCGGAACAGGGGCCGCGAGCTCCCTTGACGCCCGATGGGCGCGCCCCTACGGTCACCTCGCACTGGAAGGTTGCGCGCTTGTTACCGCGATTTTCCGCAAGTCCTGGCAAGTATCGGCATGTTCGGGCCCCCTCGTCCGGCGGGCCGTGCGCGTCGCCGCCCGCCCGCCGCCCGCGCGGCACACCTGCCCCACCAGGAATCCCCCACCAGGAGACCACCGTGGCCATCGGATCCCGCACCCCAAGACCCGTCGCCGCCGGCCTGGCGCTGCTGCTCGGCGCCTCGCTCGGCGTCGCCGGGCTGTCCCAGCAGACCGCCCAGGCGGCCCCGCCCGGCACCAAGGACGTCACCGCCACCCTGTTCGAGTGGAAGTTCTCCTCCGTCGCCCGGGAGTGCACGCGAACCCTCGGCCCCAAGGGGTACGGCTGGGTGGAGGTCTCCCCGCCGCAGGAGCACATCCAGGGCGCCCAGTGGTGGACGTCCTACCAGCCGGTGAGCTACCGCATCGCGGGCCGCCTCGGGGACCGGGCCGCCTTCGCCGACATGGTCCGCACCTGCCACGCCGCCGGGGTCAAGGTCATCGCCGACGCCGTGATCAACCACATGTCGGCGGGCAGCGGCACCGGCACCGGCGGCTCGCCGTACACCAAGTACGACTACCCCGGGTACTACCAGACGCAGGACTTCCACTCCTGCCGCCGGCCCATCTCCGACTACCGGGACCGGGGCGACGTCCAGAACTGCGAGCTGGTCGGCCTGTCCGACCTGGACACCGGCAGCGAGTACGTGCGCGGCCGGATCGCCGGCTACCTCAATGACCTGATCTCCCTGGGCGTGGACGGCTTCCGGATCGACGCGGCCAAGCACATGCCCGCCGCCGACATCGCCGCGATCAAGGCCAGGACCAGCGACCAGGGGAAGTTCTGGGTGCAGGAGGTCATCCACGGCGCGGGCGAGGCCGTGCAGCCGACCGAGTACACCGGCAACGGCGACGTGGACGAGTTCCGCTACGGCCGCGACCTGAAGCGGATGTTCCTCGACGAGCGACTGTCGTACCTGAGCAACTTCGGCGAGGCGTGGGGCTACCTGCCGGGCGGGAAGGCCCGCACCTTCGTCGACAACTGGGACACCGAGCGCAACGGCTCCACCCTCACCTACAAACACGGCGCCGACTACACCCTGGCCAACGTCTTCATGCTGGCCCACCCCTACGGCTCGCCCAACGTGTACAGCGGCTACGAGTTCACCGACCACGACGCGGGCCCGCCGCTCGGCGGACAGGTGAACTCCTGCTACAGCGACGGCTGGAAGTGCCAGCACGCCTGGCGCCAGATCGCCAACATGGTGGCCTTCCGCAACACCGCGGCGGGCACCGGCATCACCCACTGGTGGTCCAACGGCAACGACGCCGTCGCCTTCGGCCGCGGCGACCGGGCGTATGTGGCGATCAACCACGAGACGTCCGCGCTCACCCGCACCTTCACCACCTCGCTGCCCGCCGGCACCTACTGCGACGTCCAGCACGGCGACGTCACCGCGGACGGCCGCTGCACGGGACCGGTGCACACCGTCGGCTCCGGCGGCACCTTCACCGCCACCGTCGGCGCCAACGACGCCGTCGCCCTGCACGTGGGCGCCCGCGTCTCCTCCGGCTCCGCGGCCACCGGCGCCTCCTTCAACGTCACCGCCACCACCGCGGTCGGCCAGGACATCCACGTCACCGGCGGCATCGGCGCCCTCGGCAACTGGGCCCCCGACCGCTCGCTGCCCCTGTCCTCCGCCGGGTACCCGGTCTGGCGGCTCCAGGTGGCGCTGCCCGCCGGGACCACCTTCCCGTACAAGTACCTGCGCCGCGAGAGCGACGGCTCCTTCACCTGGGAGTCCGGCGCCGACCGCACCGCCACGGTCCCGCCGTCCGGCCTGGTCGCGCTGAACGACACCTGGCGCGCCTGACCCGCGCCGCCCCGCCCCCGCCCCGGGGCGCCGTTCACGCCGACGCGTCGTGGACGGTGTCCCGGGCGGACTCCTCCACCACGTCCACGAGGTCGGGGGCGGGCCCGGTGAGCAGCTCGTAGGTGCCGGTGGTCCGCAGCACCCGCAGCGGCTGCCGGGAGACGTTGACCAGGCGTATGCGCGCGCCCCGGCCGGCCGCGAAGTTGCGCAGCCCGAGCAGGCAGGCCAGGCCGTAGGAGTCGCAGAAGTACAGGTGCTCCAGATCCACCAGGAGCAGGGTGTGGCCCGCCCGCACCGCGTCGCTCAGCCTGGCCAGCGCATGGCCGCCGCTGCCGTAGTCCAGCTCCCCCGACAGCCGGGCGTAGACGGTGCCGTCGGGGCGGTGGTGGAGTGAGATGTCGAGATCCTGAGGCATGCCATGGTCCTCCTCGCGGCCGCTTCGCTCGCGGCGGTCGGTGCCGCACCGGCCCGGCGCCGCCTCTTCTCTCTTAGCCTGTCCCGTTCCCGGGGGTGGCATGTCGCACAAGTCGGGGATGTCCGTGAAACGAGGCTTGTGGGGAGTGTCCGGGTGAAACCCGCCGTCCGGTCCCGCCCGCGTGCCCCGGCGCACCCGGGTACCCGCCGAAGCGCCCGGCAGTCCTCCGCGCCCCGGATGCGCCCCGGAGGCGGGCGTCCCCCTCGCCGCCGGTCCGCCGTCCGCCGCGCCGTCCGCCCCGCCGCCAATCCGCCGGGCCCGCCGCTCCGAACCGGCGGTGACCACATCGGTGGCATCCGGGGCGGGTGCGCTGTCTGAGCACGGTGACGGCAGGGTACGGGCCTGATCGACGATGCCCCCGCCAACGTCCGCGACGAGAGGTGACAGCGTGCGTATCGGACTGCTCGGCACCGGCCCCTGGGCGAGGAACACCCACGCGCCCGCCCTGCACGGCCACCCGGGCCTGGAGTTCACCGGCATCTGGGGCCGCCGCCCCGAGGCCGCCACGGCGTTGGCCGCCGACTTCGGCGTCCGCCCCTACGCCGACCTGGACCGACTGCTGGCGGAGGTGGACGCGGTGGCGGTGGCGCTGCCCCCCGACATCCAGGCGGAGGTCGCCGTCCGCGCCGCCGGGGCGGGCCGCCACCTGCTGCTCGACAAGCCGCTCGCCACCTCGGTGGCCGCCGCCCGCGGCGTCGCCGACGCGGTGAGCGGCGCGGGCGTGGCGTCCGTGGTGTTCTTCACCATCCGCTTCGACGCCGCGAGCGCCGCCTGGACCGAGGAGCAGGCCGCCGCCGGCGGCTGGTTCACCGCGCGCGCCGATGTGCTGGGCGCCGTCTTCGGCCGGGACGGCAGCCCGTACGCGGCGTCCCCGTGGCGCCGCGACCGGGGCGCCCTGTGGGACGTCGGGCCGCACGCCCTGTCCGTGCTGCTGCCCGTGCTCGGCGGCGCCGAGGAGGTGACCGCGGCGCGCGGCCCCGGCGACACCGTCCACCTGGTGCTGCGCCACTGCGGCGGCGCGTCCAGCACCGCGGCGCTGAGCCTGACCGCCCCGCCCGCCGCCGCCGGGACCGCCGTCGAACTGCGCGGCGACGCCGGGGTGAGCCGCCTGCCCGCGGGCGGCCGGGATCCCGTCGCGGCGCTCGGCCGGGCCGTGGACGCCCTGCTGGAGTCGGCCGGCAGCGGCCGCCCGCACGCCTGCGACGCCGCGTTCGGCCTCCAGGTGGTGGAGGTGCTGGCCCGCGCCGAGGAGTACCTGACCAAGCCGCGCTGACCGAGCCGCGCTGACCGAGCCGCGCTGACCGAGCCGCGCTGACCGAGCCGCGCTGACCGAGCCGCTGACCGGGCCGCGCCGACCGGGCCGCGCCGACCGGCCGGTGCGCGGCCGGTCAGCCGCGTAAGGTCCCCGACGGGGGGCGGCCGTAGCGCTGCTGGTACAGCGCGGAGAAGCGGCCCAGGTTGGTGAAGCCCCACTGGTAGGCGACGCCGGTGACCGTCACCCGGGGGTCACTGGTGCCGGCCGCCAGGTCGCCGTGCGCGCGCACCAGCCGGATGTCCCGCAGATAGGCCAGCGGCGTGGTGTCCAGGTGGCGGCGGAACGCCTCCTGGAGGGCCCGCGGGCTCAGCCGCGCCGCCGCCGCCACCTCGCGCAGGGTGAGCGGCTCGTGGGCGTGCTCCTCCATGTACAGCACGGCCCGGCGCACCGCCGCGTGCGCGACCACACCCGGCCGGCGGCTGTCCACCCCGTCGGTGACCAGGCGGTGGGTCTCCACCAGGGTGGCGGCGGCGGTCTGCGCCAGATTGGTCGCCACCAGACGGCTGGTCATGGCGATGCCGCCCTCCATGACCTCCCGCTGAAGCGTGTCGGCCACCCGCCACCAGGACTTCCCCGCCTCCGCGGAGATGGCGGGGCCCAGGGTGAACCTGGCCTTCACCTGCCCGTCCACCCCGAGGGAGTCGGCGGCGGCGCGCTCCACCAGGTCCCGCGGCAGCCGGATCGTGACCATCCGGGCGCCCGGCTGCCAGTGGACCTTGAAGCTGCGGTACGGGTCCAGGACGTACAACTGGCCCGCCGCCACGTCCCGTTCCTCCCGGCCGGGGGACAGCACCCGCACCCGGCCCTCGGTGAGCTGGCAGACCAGCAGATAACTGCTCAGCGGCTCCGGCGCGACGAGCGTCTCGGCGCCGTAGGCCAGGTCGGAGATGGTCACGCCGGGGAAGCCACCCTCGGCGTACCACGCGGAGAAGTCCTCGGTCCTGCCCAGGCAGCTCAGGTCGTACGGGCTGTAGGCGGAGCTGATGATGTCCCGTGTCTCGTCGAGGTCGTGACTGTCCACCAGCGTGCGCAGACCGGGTGAAGGAGCCGAGCCATCAGTCATATGAAATCCTCACGGAAAACCGCGTTTTCCGGCCGGGGTCCGCGCTTTACGGGTAGCTGGGCAACGGTCCCGTTAGTACCGTTCTTCCTGGTCTCACGTCAAGAAGCACGTCTTTTTGACTTCTGCCGCGAACGCGGGCCGTCCTGGCCCGGGAACGCGGGAGAAGGGGTGGCAGGACACGGAGGCGGCGGGCCCTGGATCCGCGGGGGGATGCACGGCCCCCGCCTCCGTGCGGTTGACGCGCGTCACCGCGGTCGGACCGTCTCCACGAAGCGCCGCACCACCGCGCCGCGCTCCTCCGCCCGCCACACCACCCCCACCACCGTGCGCGCCCCGCCCGGCTCGATCCCGCGGCACGCCACCCCGCGCACCCGCAGTCGCCGCACGCCCGCCGGGGCGAGCGAGACCCCCAGCCCCGCCCCCACCAGCGCGCACACCGTCTGCCACTCCACGGCCCGCTGCCCCACCCGGGGCTCGAACCCCGCCTGACGGCACAGCCCGGCGATCCGGTCGTGGACGGTCGGCGCCGCGTCCCTGGGCAGCAGCACGAACGGCTCCCCGGCCAGCGCCGCCACGGGCACCGTGCGCCGGGCCGCCAGGGGGTGCGCCGCGGGCAGCACGGCCACGAACCCCTCCGAGAGCACCGGCTCCACCGCCAGCCCCGGCACCCGCGGCGGCTCCCGCATCAGCCCCACGTCGATCACCCCGTCCCGCAGCGCGGCCACCTGCGGCGCCGTCGTCATCTCCCGGATCCGCAGATCCACCCCGGGACACCGCTCGCGGTAGGCGCGCAGCACACCGGGCAGGACGGTCAGCGCCAGCGACGCCGCGAACCCCACCCGCAGCACCCCCGCCTCCCCGTCGCCCACCCGCCGCGCCGCGGTCAGCCCCGCCGCCACCTCGTCCAGGGCCCGCCGCGCCGCGGGCAGCAGCTCCCGCCCCGCCGCGGTCAGCGCCACCCCGCCGGGCCCCCGCTCGAACAGCGCGTGCCCGACCCGCTCCTCCAGCCGCCTGATCCGCTGGCTCAGCGGCGGCTGCGCGATCCCGAGCCGCTCGGCGGCCCGCCCGAAGTGCAGCTCGTCCGCGAGCACGGCGAAGGCGTGCAACTGGTGCAGGGCGAGCTCGGGCGGGGTGTCCGCGCGGCCGGGGACGGGCCCGTCCGCCGGCGAGTCCATACGCGATTCCATACGCCCAGAGATATCAGCAACCCCCGCCCCCGCTATTGGACATATCACCGCCCGCCCTCCTACCGTCCCCCCATGACCGACACGCGAGAACGGCGGGCGATCCTCAGCGGCTCCACCTTCGAGGAGGAGATCGGCTACGCCCGCGCCGTCGTGGACGGCGACTGGGTCCACGTCTCCGGCACCACCGGCTTCGACTACACCGCCATGACCATCTCCGACGACGTCGCCGAGCAGGCGGAGCAGGCGCTGCGCAACGTGGCGGACGCCCTGGCCCAGGCGGGCTGCACCCTCGCCGACGTCGTCCGCGTCCGCTACCTGCTCCCCGACCGCGACGACTTCCCCGCCTGCTGGCCCACCCTGCGCCGCGCCTTCGGCAGCGCGCGCCCGGCCGCCACCATGCTGGTGTGCGGCCTGGCCGACCCCCGCATGAAATTCGAAATCGAAACCTACGCCCGCCGCCGCGTCTGACCCGGACCGGCGCCGCCCGCGGCGCGACCTCGCCCCCCGCCGTGCCGGGCCCTCGACGGCGAAGGCCGCCGCCCCGGAGTGGGGTGGCGGCCTTCGTGCGGGGATCCGCGGGTCACACGTCGAAGTACAGCTCGAACTCGTGCGGGTGCGGGCGGAGCTGGATGGGGGCGATTTCCTGGGTGCGCTTGAAGTCGATCCAGGTCTCGATCAGGTCCTGGGTGAAGACCCCGCCCTGGAGCAGGTACTCGTGGTCGGCCTCGAGGGAGTCGAGGACGGCGGAGAGGTTGGTCGGGACCTGGGGGACCGCGGCGTGCTCGTCCGGCGGGAGCTCGTAGAGGTCCTTGTCCACCGGCTCCAGCGGCTCGATCTTGTTGCGGATGCCGTCCAGGCCGGCCAGCAGCATGGCGGCGAACGCCAGGTACGGGTTGCCGGAGGAGTCCGGGGCGCGGAACTCGATGCGCTTCGCCTTGGGGTTGGCGCCCGTGATCGGGATGCGGATCGCGGCGGAGCGGTTGCGCTGCGAGTACACCAGGTTCACCGGGGCCTCGAAGCCCGGGACCAGGCGGTGGTAGCTGTTCACCGTGGGGTTGGTGAAGGCCAGCAGCGACGGGGCGTGCTTGAGCAGGCCGCCGATGTAGTAGCGGGCGGTGTCGGACAGGCCCGCGTAGCCCTGCTCGTCGTAGAAGAGCGGGGAGCCGTCGGACCACAGCGACTGGTGGCAGTGCATGCCGGAGCCGTTGTCGCCGAAGATCGGCTTGGGCATGAAGGTCGCGGTCTTGCCGTTGCGCCAGGCGACGTTCTTCACGATGTACTTGAAGAGCATCAGGTCGTCGGCGGCGGCCAGCAGCGTGTTGAACTTGTAGTTGATCTCGGCCTGGCCGGCCGTGCCCACCTCGTGGTGCTGCCGCTCGACCTGGAGGCCGGCCTTGGCCAGCTCCAGGGAGATCTCGGCGCGCAGGTCGGCGAAGTGGTCGACCGGCGGGGCCGGGAAGTAGCCGCCCTTGTAGCGGACCTTGTAGCCGCGGTTGTCCTCGAACGCGCCGGTGTTCCAGGCGCCGGCCTCGGAGTCGATGTGGTAGTACGACTCGTTGGCGCTGGTCTGGAAGCGGACGCTGTCGAAGACGTAGAACTCGGCCTCGGGGCCGAAGTACGCGGTGTCGGCGATGCCGGAGCCCGCGAGGAACGCCTCGGCCTTCTTCGCCACGTTGCGCGGGTCGCGGCTGTACGCCTCACCCGTGAGCGGGTCGTGGATGAAGAAGTTGATGTTGAGGGTCTTGTCCCGGCGGAACGGGTCGACCCGGGCCGTGCTCAGGTCGGGGACCAGCGCCATGTCGGATTCGTGGATGGCCTGGAAGCCGCGGATCGACGACCCGTCGAACATCAGGTTCTCGGCCGGGTCGAAGACCTCGACCGGGACCGTGAAGTGCTGCATGATGCCGGGCAGGTCGCAGAACCGGACGTCCACGAACTTGACGTCCTCGTCCGAGATGAACTTCTTCACCTCGTCGGCGTTTTGGAACATCCATCCTCCTCGCCCCGCGCGCGGGGCTTTGATCGTGACTGGCGGGCCGTCCCGCCCTCCCGAGCAAAAGCGCAGGAAGGGGCCCAGCACGCCCTTGACCCTAGGCAGTCCCGATTTCTCGAGCGTGACCCAAATGTTTCACGCGCGTTAACCGAGCCCGGAGCGCGACGGCCCGCGACACGCGCGTTACCGTTGTGTCGTGGACACCAGAAGAGCGATCGGATCGTGGCTCTCCGGACCTCGCGCCGCGGCCGAGGACATGGGCGTGGACTTCGGTTACCGCGGCGAGCGGCTGGGCCTGCCGGAGGAGGGGCCCGGGTCGGTGGCACCGATCGGCAGACGCCTCGGAGCGCTCTTCGTGGACTGGGCGCTGTGCGTGCTGATCGCATACGGCCTGATCGCACGCGGTGACGCCCAGTCGGCCAATGTGTGGGCGAGCGTGGTGTTCTTCGTGACCGGCACCCTCTTCGTCGGCACCGTGGGCTGCACCCCGGGAAAGCGGCTGTTCGGGCTGCGGGTGGTGCGGCTCGACGGGCGGCCGCTGGGGCTGCTGTGGGGGATGCTGCGGACGTTCCTGCTGGTGCTCGTGGTGCCCGCGGTGGTGTGGGACCGCGACACGCGCGGCCTGCACGACAAGGCCGTGAAGGCCGTGCAGGTGCGGATCTAACGGATCCGGTGAGGCGGAGCGGCCCCGTGACGGGAGATCTCGTCACGGGGCCGTGTGGTCGATGTCGGTGGTCGATGTCGGACGGTGCGGGAAGCGGGGCGGTCAGCGGCCCTTCGGCATCCGGATGTTCTTCGGCATCGGGCCCTTGGGGATCGGCATCTTGCTCATCAGGTCACCCAGGGCGCGCAGCCGGTCGTTGATCTCCGTGACCTGGGCGGCGGGCACCACGCGGGGCAGCTTCATCAGGGTGCTCTGGAGCTTCTTCAGCGGCACCTCGCCCTCGCCGTCGCCGACGACGATCTCGGTGACGGTCACGTCCGCCACGATCCGGGCCATCTTCTTCTTCTCGGCCGTCAGCAGGTGCCGCACCCGGTTCGGGTTGCCCTCGCCGACCAGGACGATGCCGGGGCGGCCGACGGCGCGGTGGACCACGTCCTGGTTGCGGTTGGCGGCCACGGCCGGGGTGATCGTCCAGCCGCCGCGGCGGATGTTGTTCAGCACGGCGGCCGCGGCCCCGGGCTGGCCCTCCATCTGGCCGAAGGCGGCCCGCTCGGCGCGGCGGCCGAAGACGATCGCCATGGCCAGGAAGGCCAGCAGGAAGCCCAGGATGCCCAGCCAGATCGGGTGGCCGATGAGGAAGCCGATGGCGAGGGCCACACCGAAGGTGAGGATGCCCACGGCCGCGACAATCAGCCCGACCCTGGGATCGACCCGCTTCGTCATCTGGTAAGCCAGGCGGATCTGCTTCAGCCGCCCGGGGTTCTCGCTCTCGGATGCTTCCTTCCTCGCCATGCCGCACAGGATACGTGCCGGATGTGGCCATGACGAAAAGGGGCCGGGTGGGCGAGTGCGGGGCCGGCCCGGCCGGGCTGGGAGGGGAAGAATCGGCCGGGCCGGTGGCGCTCCGGCGTCACAGGGCCTTCGGGTCGGCGGTGCCCGCGCGGAAGGAGTCGAGGACGCTCTGGGCCTCGATCCTGTCCTGGGCGCGCCGGCGGTCCTCGCAGACCGCGCTCCAGGCGTTGCGCCGCGCGGTGCGCTGGCCGCCGCCGCGCAGGAGATAGGTCTCCACCGCCCGCAGGGCCCCGGCGACGGGGCGGGGGAAGTGGCGGGTGGTGCGGCTGCCGTGCACGGCGTCGGTCTGCATGGTGCCCCTCCTTCTTCGGCCGTGGACGGGGTGCGCCCCCAGCGGGGAGGGAGCGCCCCTGTACCAAGGGTCACGAACCGGTGTTACCAGTCGGTGACCGGCCGGTCAAACAAGCATGAAAAACGGACGGAAAGGATGCGACGTGGTGCGCCGCCGATCGGGTGACGGGCGGATCCGCTCCCGGACGGGGCACGGGTGGGCGCCGGGGGCCGCGGGCGCGCGGGAGCGGGCCGCCGCCGCGGCGCCGTCCCGCTTCGGCCCCGCGGCCGGCGGCTCAGACGGCCTGCGCCGCCCGCACCGCCTCGCCGCGGCGCTCGATCGCCTGCCGGTACAGGCGGCCGGCCCGGTAGGAGGAGCGCACCAGCGGCCCGGACATCACCCCGGCGAAGCCGATCTCCTCGGCCTCCTCCTTCAGCTCCACGAACTCCTCCGGCTTCACCCAGCGCGCCACCGGGTGGTGCCGCACGGTCGGCCGCAGGTACTGCGTGATGGTGATCAGCTCGCAGCCCGCGGCGTGCAGGTCGGTGAGGGCCTGGCTGATCTCCTCGCGCTCCTCGCCCATGCCCAGGATCAGGTTCGACTTGGTGACCAGACCGGCCTCGCGGGCCCGGGTGATCACCTCCAGGGAGCGCTCGTAGCGGAACGCGGGGCGGATCCGCTTGAAGATCCGCGGCACCGTCTCGACGTTGTGCGCCAGCACCTCGGGGCGGGCGGAGAAGACCTCGGCGAGCTGCTCGGGGACCGCGTTGAAGTCCGGGATCAGCAGCTCGACGCCCGTGCCGGGGTTCAGCGCGTGGATCTGGCGGACGGTCTCGGCGTACAGCCAGGCGCCGCCGTCGGCCAGGTCGTCGCGGGCCACTCCGGTGACGGTGGCGTACTTCAGCTCCATCGCCCGGACGGACTCGGCGACGCGGCGGGGCTCGTCCCGGTCGAGGGCGGCGGGCTTGCCGGTGTCGATCTGGCAGAAGTCGCAGCGACGGGTGCACTGCTCGCCGCCGATGAGGAACGTGGCCTCGCGGTCCTCCCAGCACTCGAAGATGTTGGGGCAGCCGGCCTCCTGGCACACGGTGTGCAGGCCCTCGCGCTTCACCAGGCCCTGGAGCGCCGTGTACTCGGGACCCATCCTCGCCCGGGTCTTGATCCACTCGGGCTTGCGCTCGATCGGGGTCTGGCTGTTGCGGACCTCCAGCCGCAGCAGTCGCCTGCCGTCAGGGCTTGGCGCGGTGGACCCTCCCGGGGCGGCAGCGGACACGTGGAGCTCCCTCGGCTGAGATTCTTCGGCTCTGACCAGCTTACGCCGTGCATTTCCGCGGCTTTCAGGGCCTTCAACCCCATCGACGCGCGGAACATTCCGTGGGGGAGGGGCCACCGCGGGTACCGGGGCGCGGGGCGTCCGCGGCGGCCGGGCGTTCAGCTCGCCCGGGGCAGGGGCTCCGCAGAGGTCAGGACGTCCGCCAGGTGCTTCTCCACCACCGGGAGGGCGTCGGTCACCGTGATGCGGCGGCCCAGCTCCGCCGAGAGCGACGTCACCCCGGCGTCGCGGATGCCGCACGGCACGATCCGGTCGAACCAGGTGTTGTCCGGGTCGCAGTTCAGGGCGAACCCGTGCATGGTCACGCCCCTGGCCACCCGGATGCCGATGGCGGCCAGCTTGCGGTCCTCGCCGCGCTGGCCCGCGTTGGACGGCGCGTACTCCGGGCCGGCCAGCCGCGGGTCGAACTCGTCGTCCGCCTCCCGGCGGAGCCCGGGGCTCAGCCGCAGGTCGAGGCCGCCGGTGCGGGGCACCGGGTCGCCGAGCACCCACACGCCGCTGCGGCCCTCCACCCGCGTGGTCTCCAGGCCGAACTCGGCGCACGCCCTGATCAGCGCCTCCTCCAGCCGCCGCACGTGCGCGACCACGTCCACCGGGCGGGGCAGCTTGAGGATGGGGTAGCCCACGAGCTGGCCGGGGCCGTGCCAGGTGATCTTGCCGCCGCGGTCCACGTCGATGACGGGGGTGCCGTCCACCGGGCGCTCGTCGTCGGCCGTGCGCCGCCCCGCGGTGTACACCGGCGGGTGCTCCAGCATCAGGCAGGTGTCCGGGATCTCGTCCTGGAACCGGGCCTCGTGCACCCGGCGCTGCTCGTCCCAGGCCCGGGTGTACTCGACGGCGTCGGCGCCGAACCCGAGGTGGACGAACCGCAGATCGCTCACGGCTTCTCCTTGTGCGCTGGCCGGCGGTGGCCGGCGACGGCTTGCGGGTGCGCGTCCCGGCGCCCGGTGGTGTCGGAGGGACGTCCGCGGGACACAAGTCACTGTACGTCCGTGTCCCGGACCGCCCGCGGGGGGCGCCCGGAGGTGCGGGCGGTGCTTCATACCACAGAGCGCCGTTTTGCGTGGCTTGTCGCCAAGGTTGCGACCGGATCGCCGCAGTTGGTTCACCCGATCCGGCGAATTAGGGGCAGACGTGGTGAGTCGGGCGCTGGCGCTCGTTACATTCGCGCCGACCGATCACCCAGGGCCAAAACCGGCAGCCACTGTCCGGGGCGTCCCTTACGGAACGACGAGCCGACACACGAAGAGCCGCGCTCGGGACAGCCGCGCTCGAGCCGCGGCGCTCGAGGCAGCACCGCTCGAGACAGCCGTGCTCGAAAGACAGGAGACGGCAGCGCGATGACCGACCGATCCGCCCAGCGCTCCCCGAACCATCAACTGGCCGCGCTCATCGCCGAGGCGGGCTTCTCCAACGCGGGGCTCGCCAGACGCGTGGACCAGCTCGGCGTGGAGCACGGCCTCGACCTGCGCTACGACAAGACCTCCGTCACCCGCTGGCTGCGCGGACAGCAGCCGCGCGGCACCACCCCCGCCCTGATCGCCGAGGTGTTCACCCGGCGCCTGGGGCGGCGCCTCACCGCGCAGGACCTGGGCCTGGACGCGTGCGCCCCGGTCTACGCGGGCCTGGAGTTCGCCGCCACCCCCGAGGAGGCCGTGGACATCGTCAGCGGCCTGTGGCGCAAGGACACCGGCACCCACGCCGAGCTGCGCCGCATCGCCTTCACCCCGGCCGGCCTGGTGGTGCCCAGCCGGGACTGGCTCATCGGCCGCGCCGACGAGCGCGTGGCCCGCGAGCCGCGCCCGGCCGACCGGGCCCGGGTCCCGGCGCAGGCCAACGGGCGCGTCCCGGGCCAGGCGGCCGGGCGCCTGCCGGGCCCGGGCACCGAGCGCGGCCCCGGTGTGCGGGTCGGCCAGGGCGACATCGCCGCGCTGCACGCCGTCGGCGAGATGTTCCGCGCCCTGGACAACGCCTACGGCGGCGGCCACGCCCGCCAGGCCCTGGTGCGCTACCTGGAGAACGAGGCGGAGTCCATGCTCCGCGGCACCTACGGGGAGACGGTGGGCCGGGCCCTGTTCGGCGCCGTCGCCGACCTGACCCGGCTGGCCGGCTGGACCTCCTACGACATCGGCGCGCACGGCCTGGCCCAGCGGTACTTCGTGCAGGCGCTGCGGCTGTCCCAGGCCGCGGCCGACCGGGTGTACGGCGCCTATGTGCTGGTCACCATGAGCCGCCAGGCCGTCTACCTGGGGCACGGCCGGGAGGCGGTGCAACTGGCCAGGGTCGCCCAGCAGGGCGTCGGCGCCGGCGCGCCGCCCGTCGTGCAGTCGCTGCTGCACGCGGCGGAGGCGCGCGGGCACGGCCTGCTGGGCGACTCCAGGGCCTGCACCACGGCGCTGATCAAGGCCGAGCGCGCCCTGGAGGCGGCCAAGCCGGGCGACGAGTTGCCCGGGTGGGTGCGCTTCTTCGACGAGGCCCAGCTCAACGACGAGTTCGCGCACTGCCACCGGGACCTGGAGCAGTACCGCTCGGCCGTCCGCTACGCCGAGCGCTCGCTCCAGTTGCGCGCCCCCGCGTACGCCCGCAGCCGGGTGTTCTGCCGCACCGTGCTGGCCGCCTCCCGGCTCGGGCTCGGCGAGGTGGAGCAGGCGTGCCAGGCGGGCACGCAGGCGCTGCGCGAGGCCGCCGAGATGCGCTCGTCCCGGGCGATGGAGTACCTGCGGGAGTTCAGCCGCCAGTTGCAGCAGTACCGGGACTCCCCGGCGGTGCGCGCCTTCCACGAGCGGGCCGCGGCCGTGGGCCTGACCGCGCACGCCCCGGGCGCCTGAGCCGCGGGCGGGGGCCCGGCGCCGCGGACGCGCCGGGCCCCCGCCCGTCAGGCCGCCGCCAGCCCCGCGGCGGCGTCGGCGACGAACGGCACCCCCAGGTCGCGCAGCAGGTGGTGGGCGGCCCTGCGGCCGGAGGACAGGGCGCCCTGCGCGGTGCTGATGTCCCGGTGGTCGCCGCACACGTACAGGCCGCTGAGCAGCCGCACCGGGCGGCGCACATGGTGCGGCGCGGGCATCGCCGGCACGGCGTCCCGGTCCCGGCGCACCGCGAGCAGCTCCCAGTTGCCGGTGTCGGTGCCGTACAGGTCGGCGAGGTGGCGCCGCGCCGCGCGGTCCAGCTCGTCCCGGTCCCGCCACGGGGGGCCCAGCACCGTCGAGGACACCAGCGCCCTGCCGTCCGAGGCGCACCCCGGGTCGATCTCGCTGGCCACCACCGAGTACGCCACCGGGCCGCGGTGGTCGGCGGCCAGCACCAGCGCCGGCTCCCGCAGCGGCGGGGCGTCGGCGGCGTGGTGCAGCGTGGTGACCGGGTGGAACTCCGGGACGTGCAGTCCGGGCAGCAGCGCCGCCGCGGGCCGCGCCCCCGTCGCCACCACCACGGCGCGGCAGCGGATCGAGCCCTGCTCCTCGGTGACCACCTCGTTGGTGGACACCGAGGTCACCCGGGTGCCCAGGCGCAGGCTGCCGGGCGGCAGGGCCTTGGCCATCAGCTCGGGCACGGACGCGGAGCCGCCCTCGGGCACGCACAGGCGGCCCCGGGCGAACCCGCGCAGCACCAGGTCGGCGCAGCGGCTGCTGGTGCCCAGCGCGGGGTCGCTGAGCAGCGCGGACAGCAGCGGCCGGAGGAACTCCACGGTGCGCGGCGAGTAGCCGCGCGCGGACAGCGCCTCCGCCGCGGTGGTCTCGGGCCTGGCCAGCAGCCTGCCGGTGGGGGTGGCGGCGAGACGGGTCAGGGTGGCGCCGACCCGGGCCTTGTCCAGCGCTCCGCCGAACGGGGTGCGGGCCACCCCGCCGATGAGCAGGGACAGGCCCTCACGGGGGCGGCGCTGCTCGCCGACCCGGTAGCTGCGCCCGCCGCCGCGCACCAGCACGCCGGGGGAGAGCTGGCGCATCCGCAGGCCCTCGAGCCCCGGGGTGCGGCGCAGCTCGGCGAACGAGGTGTTGAGCAGGTGGTTGCCGGGGTCGAGCCGGAACCCGGCGACCATGTCGGTGGCCATCCGGCCGCCCACCCGGTCGGACCCTTCGAGCACGGCGACGGTCAGCCCCGCCGCGACCAGGTGGTGTGCCGCGCTGAGTCCCGCGACTCCTGCGCCCACGACGATGACGTCGGCGTTGCGTGGCTGTATGAGCACGGTTCTGCCCCTCCCCGAGGTCGGGTGTGTCCCCGCATCACGTTCAGACATGCCCCGTTCGGCAGCGCGCGACGCTTCGACCGCACGCGGACGGAGGCAGGCCACCCCGGCGTGATGCGGTGGTTTGTACGGTTCGGTGGGGGTTGTGGGTGGCCAGTGGGGGCGCGCCTACCCGTGTTCGGACAGGGCCGCACCTATCGCTTCGTCGACATTCGGGTGAACAAAAGTGAAGCCGCAGTCGAGCAGCCGGGCCGGCAGCACCCGCTGGCTGGACAGGACGTCGCCGGCGAACTCCCCGACCGCCAGCCGCAGCGCGGGGGCGGGCACCGGCAGCAGCGCGGGGCGGCGCAGGGCGCGGCTCATCGCGGCGGTGACCTCGCGGTTGGTGACCGGGTTCGGCGCGGTGAGGTTCACCGGGCCGAAGATGCCGTCGGTGTCCAGCAGGAAGCGCAGCGCGGCCACCTCGTCGCGCAGCGAGATGAAGCTCCAGTACTGGCGGCCGTCGCCCAGCCGCCCCCCGAGCCCGGCCCGGAACAGCGGGAACAGCCGCCCCCACGCCCCGCCGGCCCGCGCCACGACCAGGCCGGTGCGGGCCATGACGGTCCTGATCCCGGCCTCCTGGGCGGGCGCGGCGGCCGCCTCCCAGTCCTGGCACAGGTCGGCGAGGAACCCGGTGCCCGGCGGCGCGGACTCGTCGACGGCCCGCTGCCCGGTGTCCCCGTAGAAGCCGATCGCGGTGCCGCACAGGAGCACCCGCGGCGCGGGGTCGAGCGCGGCGACGGCCTCGGCGAGCGCGGCGGTGCCCAGCACCCGGCTGTCGCGCAGGGTGCGCTTGTAGGCAGCGGTCCAGCGGTGGTCGCCGACCCCGGCGCCCGCCAGGTGCACCACGGCCTCGGTGCCGGCCAGCGCGCCGGTGTCCACACTCTGCCGGGACGGGTCCCAGCTCACTTCGTCCGCGGCGCGCGCCTCGCGCCGCACCAGGCGCACGACGTGGTGCCCGTCCGCGCGCAGGGAGCGCACCAGGGCGGAGCCGATGAGTCCGGTGGAACCGGTGACCGCGACACGCATGGCCCCATCCTCGCGTGCGCGGGGCGCCGACGGGAAACCGACCCACGGGCGACGGCCGGACGGGCCGGACGGGTGGCGGGAATCACCGGGGGGCGGGGAAGAACGGGGTGGGGCGGGCGAGGAAAACGGGGCGCGTCCGGCGCGGCGTCCCTGGCAGGGTGGCCGGCATGTCTGACGATTCGGCACACGAGGTGCGGGTGCGGGGCGCGCGGCCCGAGGACGACGCGCCGCTGGCGGAGCTGGACCGCCGCGAGTGGTCCACCGAGTCCGCGGTGGGCCCGCGGCCCGAGCCCGGCAGCCCGTTCTTCCACGAGCCCCGCAGCCTGCCCGGGCACTACCTGGTCGCCGAGGCCGCCGGCCGTCTCGTCGGCTATCTGCGGCTGGTCCCGCCGACGCCGCTGCCGAGCAACGCGCACGTCCTCCAGATCCAGGGCCTGCTGGTGGACTCGGCGGCGCGCGGCCGCGGGGTGGGCCGGGCGCTGCTGGACGCGGCGTACGCCGAGGCGCTGCGGCGCGGCGCGCGGCGGCTGACCCTGCGGGTGCTGGGCCACAACGCGCGGGCGCGGCGGCTGTACGAGAAGGCGGGCTACACGGTCGAGGGCGTGCTGCCCGGGGAGTTCCTCCTGGACGGGCGGTACGTGGACGACGTGCTGATGGGCCGCCCGGTCGGCTAGCGGGCGGGGCGGGGGGAGGCGGGGGAGAACGGGGCAGGCCCCGGCGCCCACGGGGGAGCGCCGGGGCCTGCCGCGCGCGCGGGGCCGGGGCCGTTACAGGCCGAGGTCGGCCTCGAAGGCGCCCTCCTCCAGACGGGCCTTGACGGTCGTCAGGAAGCGGGCCGCGTCGGCGCCGTCCACGATGCGGTGGTCGTAGGACAGGGCCAGGTACACCATGTCGCGAACCGCGATGGTCTCGCCGAGGTCGGGGCTGCTGACCACCACCGGGCGGCGGACGGTGGCGCCCACGCCCAGCATGCCGACCTGCGGCTGGTTGAGGATCGGCGTGTCGAACAGCGCGCCGCGCGACCCGGTGTTGGTGACGGTGAAGGTGCCGCCGGTGGCCTCGTCCGGCTTCAGGCCGCCCTCGCGGGTGCGCTGGGCCAGGTCCGCCACGCGGCGGGCGATGCCCGCGATGCTCAGGTCGCCCGCGTTGTGGATGACCGGGACGAACAGGCCCTTCTCGGTGTCCACCGCGACGCCGACGTTCTCCACGTCGTGGTAGGTGATCGTGTCGTCGTCGTTCACCCGGGCGTTGACGATCGGGTGGACCTTCAGGGCCTCCGTCGCCGCCTTGATGAAGAACGGCAGCGGGGAGAGCTTGACGCCCTCGCGCTCGAGGAAGCTCTGCTTGGCCCGCGCCCGCAGCCGCATGATCCGGGTGACGTCCACCTCGACCACGGTGGTGAGCTGCGCCGACACCTTGAGCGAGTTGACCATGTGCTTGGCGATGGCCTTGCGGATGCGGCTCATCGGCACGGTCTGGCCGCGCAGCGGCGACGGGGCGACCGGCGCGGCCTGGCGGGCCGCGGCGGGAGCGGCGGCCGGAGCCGCGGCGGCGGCCTTGCGGGCCTCGGCGGCGGCGAGCACGTCCTGCTTGCGGATGCGGCCGCCGACGCCGGAGCCCTTGATCGACGCCAGGTCGATGCCGTGCTCCGCGGCGAGCTTGCGCACCAGCGGGGTGACGTAGGAGCCCTCGCCGTTCTCCGCCGGGGCGGCCGGGGCCTGCGCGGCCGGGGCCTGCGCGGCCGGGGCCGGGGCGGGCTCGGCGGCGGGGGCCGGGGCGGGGGCGGGCTGCGCCTGCGGGGCGGGGGCCGGGGCGGGCGGCGCCGGGGCCGGGGCCGGGGCGGGCGCCGCGGCGGGGGCCTGCTGGGCCGGGGCGGGCGCCGGAGCCGGCTCGGGGGCGGGCTGCGGCTCGGGCTCGGCCGGGGCAGGGGCGGAGGAGGGGGCGGCACCCGGGGCGCCGATCAGCGCGAGCTGCGCGCCCACCTCGGCGGTCTCGTCCTCGCCGATGCTGATCTCCAGCAGCACACCGGAGGCCGGGGCGGGGATCTCGGTGTCCACCTTGTCGGTGGAGACCTCCAGCAGCGGCTCGTCGGCCTGCACCTGCTCGCCGACCTGCTTCAGCCAGCGGGTGACGGTGCCCTCGGTGACGCTCTCGCCGAGCGCGGGCAGCAGCACCGGGGTGCCCTCGGCGGAGCCGCCGCCGGACGGGGCGGAGGCCTGCGGGGCCGGGGCCTCGGCCTGCGGGGCGGGCTGCTCGGCCTGCTGCGGGGCCGGCTCGGCCTGCTCGGCCGGGGCCGCCTGCTGCTCGGCCGGGGCGGCGGGCGCGCCCTTCCCGTCGTCGATCACGGCCAGCTCGGCGCCGACCTCGACCGTCTCGTCCTCCTTGACCTTGATGGAGGCCAGGACGCCGGAGGCGGGCGCGGGGATCTCGGTGTCGACCTTGTCGGTGGAGACCTCGAGCAGCGGCTCGTCGGCCTCGACCCGCTCACCCTCGGCCTTCAGCCAGCGAGTGACGGTGCCTTCGGACACGCTCTCGCCGAGCGCGGGCAGTGTTACTGAGACCGCCATGGTTTCAGTTGCTCCTTATTACTTCTGTGCGGATGAGTGGCGTGTCCTGGGTCAGTCGTGGGCGTGCAGTGGCTTGCCCGCCAGTGCCAGGTGAGCCTCGCCGAGGGCCTCGCTCTGCGTCGGGTGCGCGTGGATGAGCTGGGCGACCTCCGCGGGCAGCGCCTCCCAGTTGTAGATGAGCTGGGCTTCGCCGACCTGCTCGCCCATCCGGTCGCCGACCATGTGGACGCCGACCACGGCACCGTCCCTGACCTGGACGAGCTTGATCTCGCCCTGGGTCTTCAGGATCTTGCTCCGGCCGTTGCCGGCCAGGTTGTACTTCAGGGTGACGACCTTGTCGGCGCCGTACAGCTCCTTGGCCTTGGCCTCGGTGATGCCCACCGAGGCGACCTCGGGGGAGCAGTACGTCACGCGCGGCACGCCGTCGTAGTCGATCGGCACGGTCCGCTGGCCGGCCAGCCGCTCCGCCACGAGGATGCCCTCCGCGAAGCCGACGTGCGCCAACTGCGGCGTCGGCACCAGGTCGCCCACCGCCGAGACGGTGGGCACCGAGGTGCGCATGAGCTCGTCGACGAGGACGTACCCGCGGTCCATGGCGACCCCGGCCTCCTCGTACCCGAGCCCCGCCGACACCGGCCCGCGGCCGACGGCCACGAGCAGCAGCTCGGCCTCGAGGACCTTGCCGCTCTCCAGCGAGACCCGCACCCCGTCCGCGGTGTGCTCGACCCCGGCGAACCGGGCGCCGAGCTCGAAGGAGATGCCGCGCCTGCGGAACGCCCGCTCCAGCAGCCGGGAGCTGCCCTCGTCCTCGGCGGGGACCAGGTGGGGGAGCGCCTCGACTATGGTGACGTCCACCCCGAACGACCGCCACGCGGAGGCGAACTCCACGCCGATCACGCCGCCGCCGAGCACCACCGCCGACTTCGGCACCCGGTCCAGGACCAGGGCGTGGTCGGAGGTGATGACCCGCTCGCCGTCGATCTCCAGGCCGGGCAGCGACCGGGGCGCGGAACCGGTGGCCAGCACGACGTGCCGCCCCTCGTACCGCCGCCCGGCGACCTCCACCGCGGTGGGCGACACCAGCCGCCCCTCCCCGGCCACATAGGTGACCTTCCGGGAGGCCAGCAGCCCCTGGAGGCCCTTGTACAGTCCGGCGATCACGCTGTTCTTGTACGCGTGCACGCCCGCCATGTCGATGCCCTCGAACGAGGCCCGCACACCGAACTGGGCGCTCTCGCGCGCCTGGTCGGCGAGCTCGCCCGCGTGCAGCAGCGCCTTGGTGGGGATGCATCCGTGGTGCAGGCAGGTGCCGCCCGCCTTGTCCTTCTCGATCAGCGCGACGTCCAGGCCCAATTGGGAGGCGCGCAGCGCGGCCGCGTAGCCGCCGCTGCCGCCTCCGAGGATCACTACGTCGAAAACGGTGCCGGCGTCGTTCGCCACGTCACGTCCTCTCCTGCCTGCCCTGCGCCATGACCGGTCGGGTGGACCGGGTGACGGGCCGACCCCGTGGTCGGCCCGGATCCGGCCTGTCGTGCCGGTAGACCATCTTCGCACTCCTCGTCCGGGGCCGGGGATGCGGGGCCGCCCTCCGCGGGCCCCGCGACCGGGCCGTTCGCCCGGCCGGCCCATCGTCTTCGCGGCCTGGGCCGCGTCCCTCGTGCTCCCGTAGAGTGGCCGGTCAACAAGGGTGGGGCGGCAATGGAGGGGCGAGATGGGGCTTTTCCGGCGAGGCGGGCGGCGGCGCGGGGCCGAGCCCTCCCGCACCGGACGACAGGAGCTCTCCGAGGGCGAGCGGCACCTCGCCGAGTTCGCGGCCAGCAGGCGCGGCGTCGAGGCCTATGTCGAACCCGCCACCGCGGTCACCGCGACCACCGTCGTCCTGATCGCGGCGGACGGGGAGTGGACCCGCCGCCGGGTCGGCGACCGCCGCGCCGCGCAGGCCCTCGCCGAGAAGCTGCGCATACCCCTGTACGAGGCGCAGGTCGTCGGCTACCCGCAGCGGATGCGGGACTGGAACCGCCGGCAGGCGGAGGAGCGCAAGAGGCTGCTGGAGTAGCGGGGGTTCGGGGGTCCTTCCCCGGACGCCGGGGGCTCCGCCCGGCCCCCCGCCGAGGGCTGCGCCCCGCGGGCTCCCACCGGGCCTGCGCCCCGGGCCCCGGGGGACGGGTGGGCCCAGGGGGCCAAGGAGTGAACCCTGGCCCCCGCCGAGGCTCCTACAGGGCGCCCTCCGCGGCGTCCTCCGCGAGCCGGACCAGGGTGCGCACCGCCGTGCCGGTGCCGCCCTTGGGGGTGTAGCCGAACGGGACGGACTCGTTGAACGCCGGGCCCGCGATGTCCAGGTGGGCCCACACCGTGCCGTCGGCGACGAACTCCTTCAGGAACAGGCCGGCCACCAGCGCGCCGCCCATCCGCTCGCCCATGTTCGCGATGTCCGCCACCGGCGAGTCCATGCCCTTGCGCAGCTCCGGCGGCAGCGGCATCTGCCACGACTGCTCGCCGGCGCGGCCCGCGGCCAGGTGCACCTTCTCCCGGAACGCCTCGTCGTTGGACATCACGCCGAACGTGCGGGTGCCCAGCGCCAGCACCATCGCGCCGGTGAGCGTGGCCACGTCCACCACCCGGTCCGGCTTCTCCTCGCAGGCGCGGGCGAGCGCGTCGGCGAGCACCAGGCGGCCCTCGGCGTCGGTGTTGAGCACCTCCACCGTCTTGCCCGCGTACATGCGCAGCACGTCGCCGGGGCGGGTGGCGGTGCCCGACGGCATGTTCTCGGCCAGCGCCAGCCAGCCGGTGACGTTGACCGGCAGGCCCAGGCGCGCCACGGCGAACACCGCGCCGAGCACGGCGGCGGCGCCGGCCATGTCGCACTTCATCGTCTCGTTGTGGCCGGCCGGCTTCAGGGAGATGCCGCCGGAGTCGTAGGTGATGCCCTTGCCGACGTACGCCAGCGAGGTCTTCGCCTTCGGGTGGGTGTAGGCGAGCCGCACCAGCCGGGGCGGGTTGGCCGAGCCCTGGCCGACGCCGAGGATGCCGCCGTAGCCGCCCTTCGCGAGGGCCTTCTCGTCCAGCACCTCCACCTTCAGGCCGAGTTCCTTGCCCTCGGAGAGCGCAAGGGCGGCGAAGTCCTGCGGCGTGAGGTCGTTGGAGGGGGTGTTGACCAGGCTGCGGGCCCGGTTGACGGCGTCGGCGACGGCGGTGGCGCGCTCGGCCGCCGCCTTGTACGCCTTGTCGCGCGGCTTGACGCCGAGCACGGTCACCTCGGCGAGGGGCTGCTTGACGCCGTCGGCCGCGCCGTCGGCCTTGGCGCCGCGCTTGGCCGCGCCCTTGGCGCCGCCGGTGCGGTAGGCGGTGAACGCGTAGGCGCCGAGCAGCGCGCCCTGGGCCACCGCCTCGGCGTCGGCGGCCTCCGCGACGGGCAGCGCGAACGCGCCCTTCCTGGAGCCGGCCAGGGTGCGGGCGGCGGCGCCCGCCGCGCGGCGCAGCGCCTCCCGCTGGTAGCCGGCGCCGTCGCGCGGGGCCTCGCCGAGCCCGACGGCCAGCACCACGGGGGACTTCACGCCCTGCGGCGCGGGCAGCTTCGTCACCTCGCCCTCGGCCCCCGAGGCGCCCAGCGTCTCCAGGGTCTGGGCGAGCCTGCCGTCGAACGCCTTGTCCATCTCTTCGGCACCAGGGGCGAGCACCGGGCCGTTCGGGCCCTTTGCCACGCCGACGACGACGGCGTCCGCGCGCAGCGAGGCCGCGGATGAGCTACTGAAATTGAGTGCAGTCACGGTCTTCCTGTTCCGAGTCGTGTCGAATCGCGTCCGCGGTCAGCCCCTGTCGGGCATGGAGGACGGGTGCCGGCACCGAGCCTACGCTCACCCGGTGCCGGAGGGTCAGGACAGGACCACCGCGACGACGGCGGCGGTCGCCGCGGTCTCGGCCAGCGCGCCGAGCACGTCACCGGTGACACCGCCGAAACGGCGGCGGCAGCGGCGCAGCAGCAGCTCCGCCGCGGCCAGGCCGGCGAGCACGGCGAGCACCGCGCGGCCCGCCCAGCCCGGGCCCGCCAGCACCGCCCCGCCCGCGGCGCCCGCCGCGAGCACTCCCGCGGTCAGCGCGGCGACGGCGGGCACCGGCACGTTGGCGCACACGGCCGCGCCCAGGCCGTCGGGGCGGGCCGCGGGAACGCCCGTGCGGCACGCCGCGGTCAGCGCGAGCCGCGCGGTGATGGCGGCCAGCACCACCCCGGCGGAGCCCGCCGCCCAGCCGCTCTCGTACAGCCGCGCGGTGGCGGCGACTTGGGCGAGCACCGCGAACAGCAGCGCCAGCACCCCGAACGGGCCGATGTCGGACGCCTTCATCACGCGCAGCGCCTGCGGGGCGGGCCGGTTGCTGCCCAGGCCGTCGGCGGTGTCGGCGAGCCCGTCCAGGTGCAGGCCGCGGGTGAGGACGGCGGGCACCGCGACCGCGGCGGCGGCGGCGAGCAGCGGCCCGCCGTCCAGCTCCAGCACCGCGGCGCCGAGCGCCGCCGCGGCCCCGCCGACCACCAGGCCCACCGCGGGCGCCCACAGCATCCCGGCGCGCGCGGCGGGGCGGTCCCAGCGGGTGACGCGCACCCGGAGCACGGTCAGCGTCCCGAACGCGAACCGCAGTCCGTCGCCCGGCGGCAGGGGCGGGCTCACCCGTCGGCCCGCTCCGGCTCCGCCGGCCCCGCCGCGTCCGTCACGGCCTTCTCGGCGTCCACGCCATCCGCGGCCTCCTCCGACCCGGCCTGCTCCGGCGCGGCTCCCTCCGGCGCGGCCTCCTCTGCCTCCGCGGCCCCCTCCGTCTCCGCGGCCCGCTCCGGCAGCTCGGCGAGCAGCCCGGCGGCGGCCTTCACCAGCGGCAGGGCGAGCAGCGCGCCCACGCCCTCCCCGTACGCCACCTTGTGGTCCACCAGCGGCTCCAGGGTCAGCCGGTCCAGCGCCTTGGCCTGCGCCGGCTCGCCCGAGGAGTGCCCGGCCTGCCACCAGTCGGGGGCGCGGAAGGCGATCCGCTGGGTCAGCAGCGCGCACGCCGCCGACACCACGCCGTCCAGCAGCACCGGGGTGCGGCGCACCGCGCACTGGGTGAGGAACCCGGTCATCGCGGCCACGTCGGCGCCGCCGCACGCCGCGAGCAGCGCCATGTGGTCGCCCAGCACCGGCCTGGCCCGGCGCAGCCCGTCCCGGATCGCGGCGCACTTGCGCATCCACGTGAAGTCGTCGACGCCGGAGCCCCGCCCGGTGACCGCGGAGGCGTCCGTGCCGGACAGCGCGGCCACCAGCAGGCCCGCGACGGTGGTGCCGCCCACGCTCAGGTCGCCCAGCACCACCAGATCGGTGCCGGAGTCGGCCTCCTCGTCGGCGACGGCCATCCCGGCGCGGAACGCCCGCTCGGCCTCCTCGGCGGTCAGCGCGTCCTCCACGTCCACCCGGCCCGAGCCGCGGCGCACCCGGTAGCGGGTGACGTCCGCGGGGAACTCGGCGGGGTCGCAGTCCACGGACATGTCCACCACGCGCACCTGCGCCCCGGTCTGCCGGGCCAGCACGCTGACGGGCGCCTCGCCGTCGAGCACGTCCCGCACCAGGCGGACGGTGTCCCCGGGGCGCCGCGCGGACACGCCGTACCCGGCGACGCCGTGGTCGCCGGCGAACAGCACCACCCTCACGCGCTCCAGCGGCCGGGTGGGGCAGCGCCCCTGCACCCCGGCGAGCCAGTCGCCCAACTCCTCCAGTCGGCCGAGGGAGCCGGGCCGCGGGACGAGCCGCTGCCGCAGCTCCTCGGCGGCGCGGGGGAACGCGGGGTCGGGGCGCTCGACGAGGTCGGCGAAGTCATCGAGATTCAGGCTCACACCCCGGAGCTTAACGGCGTCACCTCACCCGCAGGACCTGGCCCGCCACCGCGAGCAGCACCACCTCGGACTCCGCCGCCACCGCGCCGTTGAGCCGGCCCAGCTCGTCGCGGAAGCGCCGCCCCGACGCGGTGGCCGGCACCACCCCGCTGCCGACCTCGTTGCTGACCGCCACCACCGTGCGGGACGTGGCCCGCCAGGCCCGCGCCAGGGCGTCCACCCGCCCGCGCAGCCGCCGCTCGCCGCCGGCGGCCCACGCCGCGTCGTCCCAGGCGCCGCACTCGTCCATCACCGCCGTCAGCCACAGCGACAGGCAGTCCACCAGCAGCGGCGGGCCCTCCTCGGCCAGCAGCGGCTCCAGGTCGCAGGTCTCCACCGTGCGCCACGAGGCGGGCCGGCGCTCCCGGTGGGCCGCCACCCGCCGCGCCCACTCGTCGTCCCCGTGCCGGGTGCCGCCCGTGGCCACGTACACCACGCCGGGGAAGGCGGCCAGCCGCCGCTCGGCCTCCAGGGACTTCCCGGACCGCGCCCCGCCCAGGACCAGGGTGCGGCGCGGCGGCCCGGGCGGCGCCGCCGCGCCCGCCCCCACCCGCAGGGACGCGCCGTCGGCGAGCACCCGGGCGCCCAGCGCCCCGGCCCTGCGGCGCAGCTCGGGACCCGGCGGGACGGTGTGGTCCAGGTGCACCGCGATCACGTCCGTGGCCCCGTTCACCGCGCCGGTCTCCCGCAGCCTGGCCAGCGCGTCCGGGCGGCCGAGGACGTCGAGCAGCACGGCGTCCAGGGGCAACTGGGGCGCGGCGGTGCCGGCGGGGCCCGCGCCCGGGGGCAGGTACAGCAGCCGGGCGCCCTCGCCGTCCGCGACCTCGTAGCCGGTGCCCGGCGCGTCCACCGCGACCGCGCGCACCCGGTACGCGCCGAGCAGCCTCTCCTGCCCCTCCGGGGCCCGGCCCGGCGGGGGCAGCCCGTCCGGCACCGGCAGGGGCGGGCCCTGGTGGGGGTGGGACAGCAGGACGTGCTCCACCCGCCCGAGCGCCCGCCCCGCCCGCGCCGCGGCCACGGGCAGGCCCGCGGTCAGGTCGAGCAGCAGGGCGTCCCCGACCAGCAGCGAGGTCGCCCCCCGCGCCTCCGCCCCGGTGGCGGTGGCGCACACGGCGCAGGGGCAGTCGGGCCGGGGCAGCCCCGGCGGCGCTCCGGTGCCGAGCAGTGTCACTTCCATGTCACGTCCCCTGGCCTCTTCCCACGGTCCCCCACCAGCCATCCGACCAGACCACCCCGCCCTCCGCCCCCGCACGGGGCCCGGCCGCGGCCCTCGGCGACCGCCCTGTCCCCGTACGCCCCGCCGGCATCGCGTCCCCGGGCGCCCCGGCGACTCCCGGAGGCCGCCCACCCGCCCCCGCCCGGGCCCGAGGCCCCCTGCGGTGTCGTCGCCCCGGCGATCATCCCCGGATACGCTGCGGGGGCACGGCACCACCGGACGCATCGTTCGAGGAGACGAATCAATGGCGTGGACGTGGCGGTTCGAGAGGTCCGACGGCACCGAGGTCCCTCCGGCGGTGGAGCCGGAGGAGTTCAGCACCCAGAGCGACGCCGAGAGCTGGCTCGGCGAGCACTGGAAGGAACTGCGCGAGGGCGGTGTGGACCAGGTCGTGCTCTTCGAAGACGGCGCGAAGATCTACGGTCCGATGAGCCTGCACGAGGTGTGAGCGGGCCGGGGGCGGGCCCGCGCGGACGCGGCGCCCGCCCCCGGTGCCGTCTCAGGGCCGCTGCGCCGGGCTCACCGTCAGCGCCGGGTCCCGCTCCACCACCGGGTCGAGCACCTCGTCGATCCTCGCGAGCAGCTCCGCCTCCAGCTTCACCCCGGCCGCCCGCACGTTCTCCTTGACCTGCTCGGGCCGGGAGGCCCCGATGATCGCGGAGGAGACGTTGGGGTTCTGGAGCACCCACGCCACCGCGAGCTGCGACATGGTCAGCCCCGCCTCCTCGGCGAGCGGGCGCAGTCGCTGCACGCGCTCGAGCACGTCGTCGCGCAGCCACCGGCTGATCATGTCGGCGCCGCCCTTGGCGTCCGTGGCGCGGCTGCCCTCCGGCGGTGTCCGCCCCGGCAGGTACTTGCCGGTGAGCACGCCCTGCGCGATCGGCGACCACACGATCTGCCCCAGGCCCAGCTCCTCGCAGACCGGCACGACCTCGGCCTCGATCACCCGCCACAGCATCGAGTACTGCGGCTGGCTGGACACCAGCGGGATCCGCAGCTCGCGGGCGAGCGGGTACGCGGCGCGGATCTCCTCCGCGCGCCACTCGGAGACGCCGATGTAGTGGGCCTTGCCGGAGTGGACGACGTCGGCGAACGCCTCCATCGTCTCCTCGAGCGGCGTGGCGTAGTCGTACCGGTGCGCCTGGTACAGGTCGACGTAGTCGGTGCGCAGCCGCCGCAGCGAGCCGTTGATCGACTCCATGATGTGCTTGCGGGACAGGCCGCGGTCGTTCCTGCCCTCACCGGTCGGCCAGTAGACCTTGGTGAAGATCTCCAGCCCTTCGCGCCGCTCGCCCTTCAGCGCGTTGCCGAGGACGGTCTCGGCGCGGGTGGCCGCGTAGACGTCGGCGGTGTCGAACGTGGTGATCCCCTCGTCGAGGGCGGCGCGCACACACGCGGTCGCGGCGTCCTCCTCGACCTGGGAGCCGTGGGTGAGCCAGTTTCCGTAGGAGATCTCGCTGATGATCAGGCCGCTGCGCCCGAGGTGCCGGAATTCCATGAACGCGACCCTAACCCGCTGGCCACGGGCCCGGACGGCAGGCCCCGTCCGGCGCCGCCGCCGTCCGAAGGAGCCGCCGTCCGACGGAGCCGCGGCCGCGGCGTCCCGGAGCCCGCGCGGGGTGTCAGCCCCGCACCCCGCACAGGTGCAGCAGCGCCGCCACCGCGCGGTACGGGTCGCGGCGGCCCGCCTCGTCCTCCGCGGCCAGCAGCGCCGCCAGCTCGGCGGGGGTCTCCGGCAGCGGGGCGCCGTCGGGCGCGTTGTCGGTGAACACCCGCACCCCGTACCACTCGCGCAGCGGCACCCCTATCTCGCGCAGCGTCCGCGTCAGGGTCTCGCGGCGGTCCGCCCGGGCGGTGAGCCCCAGCCGGTTGGTGTACAGGTCGGTGCCGAACGCGGCCAGCGCCCCCGCCCAGTCCCCGGCGAGCCCCGGCCGCATGGCGAGGGCGTCCCCGTTGCGCACCAGCAGCGACAGCAGCCCGCCGGGACGCAGCACCCGGGCCAGCGCCGCCAGCATCGGGTCGGGCTCCTCCAGGTACATCAGCACGCCGTGGCACAGCACCACGTCGAAGCTGCCGGGACCGAAGTGGCGGCCCACCTCGCGGCCGTCGCCCCGGATCAGCCGGACCCGCGCCCGCACCTCGGGGGCCTCGGCGCCCAGCGTGGCCGAGGCGGCCTGGAGCATGCCCGGGTCGGGGTCCATGCCCGTGACCCGGTGCCCGGCGCGGGCCAGCCGCAGCGCCTGCGTGCCCTGGCCGCACCCGGCGTCCAGCACGTCGAGGGACGTGTCCCGCGGCAGGTGGGCGGCGAGCTGGCGGGCGACCAGCTCCTGCCGGACGGTGTCCCGCAGCGCGCCCAGGCGGTGCAGCCAGGTCGCCGCGCCCGCCGAGAAGCGGGACGGGCCGAGGGAGGGGCCGGGGCCCACAGCCTCGGCCCAGACGGGAGGAAACGCGCCGCTCAGACCTTCGCTCCGCGCTTGACCTGCGGCTTGGGCAGCCGCAGCCGCCGCATCTGGAGGGTGCGCATCAGCGCGTAGGCCACGATGCCCTTGCGGTTCTCGTCCGGGAAGCGCTTGGCGACCTGGCGCTTGACGCCGAAGCCGGTGCGGAACGAGTCCACGACGATCATCGCGATCACGACCAGCCAGCCCAGCAGCGACACCTGCCGCAGCTCCGCGTTGGGCAGCATGCTCATCACCAGGATCAGCACGGCCATCGGCAGGAAGAACTCGGCGACGCTCAGGCGCGCGTCCACGTAGTCGCGGGCGAACTTGCGCACCGGGCCCTTGTCGCGCGGCGGCAGATAGCGCTCGTCACCCGAGGCCAGCGCCTCGCGCTGCTTGGCCAGATCGGCGCGGCGCTGCTCGCGGGCGCGCCGCGCGGCCTCCTTGCGGTTCGTCGGCCCGGTCACCCGCGTGCGCCGCCCGCTCTGGGCCTCGCTGCGCTTGGGCGTCGGGCGACCCTTGGGGGCCTGCGGGTCGCGGGGGCCGGTCACCGGCGGCTCGACCGTGGCGGTCGCGGCCTGCTCATCCTTGGAACGACGTCGGAACACAAGGGAAGAGTACGTGCTGGCCGGGGTTGGACCCCAGCCGGTGGGGGAACGATCCGGTATCAGGCGGCCGGTGTCGGGCGGCCGGGCCCGAAGCGGTCACCTACTCCCTGCGCCGGACCCGGGCGCGCCCCGATCGTTCTGGAGGAGGAGCGCATCCGGCGCCGAACAGTGCGGTAATGGAACCACGGCCCGTACTGTGGGGTCTGTATAGGCGGTGCAGTCGCAGAAGGGGGCGCGCGAGGCCCATGAGCGGTGTCATGAAGCGGATGGGAATGATCTTCCGCGCGAAGGCCCACAAGGCCCTGGAGAGGGCCGAGGACCCGCGGGAGACACTCGACTACTCGTACCAGAAGCAGTTGGAGCTGCTCCAGAAGGTACGCCGCGGGGTCGCCGACGTGGCCACGTCGCGCAAGCGTCTCGAGCTCCAGTTGAACCAGCTCCAGCAGCAGTCCGCGAAGCTGGAGGACCAGGGGCGCAAGGCGCTGGCCCTCGGCCGGGAGGACCTGGCCCGCGAGGCGCTCACCCGCAGGTCCTCGCTCCAGCAGCAGGTGCAGGACCTCCAGGTGCAGCACCAGACCCTCCAGGGCGAGGAGGAGAAGCTGACGCTGGCGGCGCAGCGGCTCCAGGCCAAGGTGGACGCCTTCCGAACCAGGAAGGAGACCATCAAGGCCACCTACACCGCGGCCCAGGCGCAGACCCGGATCGGCGAGGCGTTCTCCGGCATCTCCGAGGAGATGGGCGACGTCGGGCTGGCGATCCAGCGGGCCGAGGACAAGACGGCGCAGCTCCAGGCCCGGGCCGGGGCCATCGACGAGCTGCTCGCCTCCGGCGCGCTGGACGACCACAGCGGCCTGGCCAAGGACGACATCACCGCCGAGCTCGACCGGCTGTCGTCCGGGTCCGACGTGGAGCTGGAACTCCAGCGGATGAAGGCCGAGCTGTCCGGCGGGTCGCCGCAGCAGGCCATCGAGAGCGGCCAGTCCCCCGCCCAGGACCGGCCGAAGTTCGACAAGAGCTAGGCGAAGGGCCAGGCGCCGCGCGGCGCCGACCCGATGTGAGGAGGCCCGCATGATCGTGCGGATCATGGGGGAGGGCCAGTTGAAGCTGTCCGACGCCCACCTCGCGAGGCTGAACGAGTTCGACGAGGCGCTGCTCACCGCGGTGGACAAGGGCGACGAGCCCGCGTTCCGGCTCACGCTGGGCGCGCTGCTCGACGCGGTGCACCAGCTCGGGGAGCGACTTCCGGACGACGCCCTGGAGCCGTCGGAGCTGATCCTGCCGGCCCGGGACTCCTCGCTGAAGGAGGTCAGGGCCATGCTCAGCGACGATGGGCTGCTGCCCGGCTGACGGGCGCGCCCTCCTTGCCGCCGCGCGGTCATCACCGCCTGGACCGTGCGGCGGCGCTCCGCCCCGCCCCGTGCCGCGGGCCCGCGCGCTACAGGTACGCGTCCGACGGGATGTACGGCATCGGTGGGCGCATCCCGCGCAGGCACAGGTAGCCCGCGTTCGACAGGGTGAGCCCCGCGGCCATGCCGACGTCGATCGCCCAGTCCTGCTCCGCGGTCAGATCGCTGACCTGCACCTGTGTGCCCCGCGGCATCGCCAGCAGCGCCTGGGTCAGCAGGGCCGTCGCGACCCGCCGCGAGGTGGCGGCCAGCAGCTCGACCCGCCCCTCCAGCAGATAGCAGTAGCCGCTGCCCACCAGCGTGTCCACCACCAGCAGCCCGTGGTGGCGCAGCAGCTCCTCGTGGTCCGGGCCGTGCGCGCCGCCCCGCAGCCTGCGGTCCACCGAGTCCAGCAGGTGCAGGTGGTGCGCGGAGCCCGGGTGCACCGGGACCCCGTCCGCGTCGGGCAGCTCCGAGCGGTCCTCCACGATGCCGCTCAGCCGCATCGCGGGGTGCAGGGTGAAGCCCGCCTTGCGGTAGCGCCTGGCCGCCCTCGGGTCGCTGGAGGCGCAGATCATGCCGCGCAGGCAGCCCCGCCCGTGGGCCGCCGCCCGGTCCAGCAGGGCCTTGCCGATGCCCTTGCCCTGGGCCTCGGGGACGACCGCGAACAGCGAGAGCCCCCAGACGCCCTCGCGGCGCAGCGACAGGGCGGCGCCCAGCGCGTTCCCGCCCGCCTCGTCCAGGGCGAGCCAGCAGCCGCCCGGGTCGGTGCGGGCCAGGTGGCGGACCCTGCTGTTGTGCCGGACGACCCGTTCCCACGGCCAGCCGCCGACGGGATCCCCGAACGCGGCCGCGGTGACCGCCCTGACCGCCTCGGCGTCGTCTTCGGTGTCGTGGACGTGACGCAGCAGCATCCCGCAATCCTGACCCCGGCCCCCGGTACCCCCGCAACCCCCCGACGGGCCACGCCGGGCGGCCGGGCGGCCGGGGAGAGGGCTCTTGCTTCACGGGGGCGGCCGCCCCCGTGAAGCACCCCCGCCGCCGGCACCCCCTACGGGAGGGCCAGCATGCGTTCCAGGGCGAGTTTGGCGTTGTGTTCCGTCTCCTTGTCGACCTGGATCCGGTTGACGACCTTGCCGTCGGCGAGGGACTCCAGGGCCCACACCAGGTGCGGCAGGTCGATGCGGTTCATGGTGGAGCAGAAGCACACCGTGCGGTCCAGGAAGACGATCGTCTTGTCCGGGTGGGCCTTGGCCAGCCGCCGCACCAGGTTCAGCTCGGTGCCGACCGCCCACGCCGACCCGGCGGGGGCGGCGTCCAGCGTCTTGATGATGTACTCGGTGGACCCGACGTGGTCGGCGGCCGACACCACCTCGTGGCGGCACTCCGGGTGCACCAGGACGTTCACCCCGGGTATGCGCGCGCGCACCTCCTCCACCGAGTCCAGGCTGAACCGGCCGTGCACCGAGCAGTGCCCGCGCCACAGGATCATCCGGGCCTGGCGCAGTCGCTCGGGGCTGACGCCGCCGCCGGGCTTGTGCGGGTTGTAGACCACGCAGTCGTCCGGGGAGAAGCCCATCTCGCGGACGGCGGTGTTGCGGCCGAGGTGCTGGTCCGGCAGGAACAGCACCTTCTCGCCCTGCTGGAAGGCCCACTCCAGGGCGCGCCGGGCGTTGGAGGAGGTGCAGATGGTGCCGCCGTGGGCGCCGGTGAACGCCTTGATGTCGGCGGAGGAGTTCATGTACGACACCGGCACGGTCACGTCGGCCACACCGGCCTCGGTGAGCTGGTCCCAGCACTCGGCGACCTGCTCGGCGGTCGCCATGTCCGCCATCGAGCAGCCCGCGGCCAGGTCCGGCAGGATCACCTGCTGGGCGTCCGAGGTGAGGATGTCCGCGCTCTCGGCCATGAAGTGGACGCCGCAGAAGACGATGTACTCCGCGTGCGGGCGGGCCGCCGCCTCGCGGGCCAGCTTGAAGGAGTCCCCGGTGACGTCGGCGAACTGGATCACCTCGTCCCGCTGGTAGTGGTGTCCGAGCACGAACACCCGCTCGCCCAGGCGCTCCTTGGCGGCGCGGGCGCGCTCGACCAGGCCGGGGTCGGAGGGCGCGGGCAGGTCGCCGGGGCACTCGACGCCGCGCTCGCTCCGCGGGTCTGCGGCGCGGCCAAGCAGGAGCAGGGCCAGGGGAGTGGGCTGGGGCTCCTCGACCCGTCCCGGGGCGAGGTCCACAGGCTGGGTGGTGGTCACGGGACACGCACCCTTTCTTCTCGGTCGGCTCGGCGCGGTACGAGCGGCCGTACGGCGCCTTGTGGGGCGGTACGGCCGCGGGACCCGGCCAGTTGGATGACGCACTTTTCGTCTAACTGACGCTATCCAATGATAACGCGTTCGCGTCACTCTGACGATGACGGACGCCGTCATGTGCACCACATCACGGCCGGGGCTCCCCGGGACCGGGCGAGTGCCGCCCGCCGCCCCCGCGGGCCGGTCCCGGCGGCCGATGTCGCCTGATTCACGGCTTTCCACGGTGCCCCGGGCGGGGAGCGATGTGCGAGCATTGACACCGAAAGACCGACCAACCGCCGCGCCCGGAAATGAAACCGGGCTCTCGCCGGTTGAACCCGGCGGCAGCAGTCCGTACGACCTGGGAGTATGCAGATGACCGTTCAGGACGAGACCACCGCCGACAGCGGGATCATCCTGTCCGAGGCCGCCACCGCGAAGGTCAAGGGCCTGCTGGAGCAGGAGGGCCGCGACGACCTGGCGCTGCGGGTCGCCGTCCAGCCCGGCGGCTGCTCCGGCCTGCGGTACCAGCTCTTCTTCGACGAGCGCGCACTCGACGGCGACGTCGTCAAGGAGTTCGACGGTGTCCGGGTGGTCACCGACCGGATGAGCGCCCCGTACCTGACCGGCGCCTCCATCGACTTCGTGGACACCATCGAGAAGCAGGGCTTCACGATCGACAACCCGAACGCCACCGGGTCCTGCGCCTGCGGCGACTCGTTCCACTGAGCCGGATCCCGCTCCGCGTGTGAGGGCGGCGGCCACCCCACCGGGGTGGCCGCCGCCCTCCTTTTCGCTCCGTCCGCGGCCCGCTACTTGCGCGGCTGCCGCAGGCGCTCACCGGTCGGGGCGTCCACGACCGCGCGGTCGCCCAGGGGCGCCTTCAGCCGCACCGGCTCGTCGAAGCGCCGCGCGATCGCCATGCACGCCGCGCCGGGGTCGCGCTCCTTGCCGGTCACCGTCACCTCGACCCGGTCCGCGGACTCCTTCGCCCGCACCGTGTAGTCCTCGCACACCCCGCCCCAGAACCGGACGGTCAGGGTGCGGCCGTCCACCGCGTACGACTCCGCCTTCAGCGGCTCGGACCCGCTGTCGCCGCCGCCGTCGCCCGGCGCCGACGTGGGCGCGCCCGGCGCGGAGGTCGGCAGGTCCTGGGCGGGCACGGCACGGGTGATGTACACCGGGTCCACCGCCACCTGGACCAGGGTGAAGGTGTGGTCCGCGCCCGGCTGCTCCACGGTGAACAGCCACGAGGGCACCAGCGCGGGCTGCCCCGCGACGCTCTGCGAGGACAGGCCGAACTCCGCCTTCACCACCTGGGACGGCTCCGGCGCCCGCGGGCTCGCCTTGAGCAGCGGGGCCTTGGGCTTCCCCACCGGCGCGCAGCGCGGCGGCGCCGGTTCGGCCGGCCCGGTGTCGGGCGCCATGGTCTCGGCGTCCATCGGCGCCACCTGGCCGCCCTGCTCCGCGCCCCGCTTCCCCTGCGGCGCCCCCTCGCGGGACTCGCCGGGCGGCCCGCACGGCGCGGGCGGGGCGGGCTCGGCGACGTCCGCGACGCCCACCGGCGGCGCCGACAGCTCCTTCAGCGCCCGCTCCGCGCTCACCACCGGGTACTCCTCGCCCGGCTCCGGCCGCACCAGGGTGCCGCTGGCCGAGTCCACCCCGTCCCGGTCGATGTGCAGCGAGGTGGACCAGCCGTACGTCGGCAGGCCGCCGACCCGGGGCTCGGCGGTCACGATCCGCTCGTCGCCCGCGGTGTGCGAGGCGTCCACGGCGGCGTCCGCCAGGCCCAGCGCCTTGAGCACCGGCCGCGCCGTGCGCTCCGCCTCCGCGGCGGACACCGGGCCGCCCGGCGCCTTCCGCGCGCACCCGGCGGCGCTCTCGCACGGGGCGTCGAGGCTCGCGCTCACGTACGACCAGGCGCCCGGCGCCCTGCGGTCCACCGTCAGCGCCGGTCCGTGCGCCGCGCCCGCCGTCCACGACCCGTTGCGCAGGCGGACCTCGCCGGGCACGCCGAGCGCCTTCGCCAGCGCCGCCGCGTCCCGCTCGGTCACCGGGCGGGACGCCTCGTGCACCCGGGCGGACTTCGGCCCCTTCGGCAGCGGCTTCGCGGTGCGGAACGCGGTGGCGGGCCAGGGCTCCTGCGCTCCCACGGCGCGCTCGGCGGCGTCCGCAGAGGTGCCGCCGTATCCGTCGAGCCGGAGCAGCTCGGGGCCGCTTCCGGCCGAGGACGCCGGGCCGTCCGAGTCGTTCACCGCGAACAGCGTGCCGCCCGCGCCCATGACGAGCACGGCGGCGGCCACCGCGGCGACCAGCGCCACCCTGCGCCGCCGCACCGGGGGCTCGGCCCCGGCGCCGGGCACCTCCTCGCCCGTGGCCGGGCCGGTTTCGCCGGGCCGGTCGTCCTCGTCGTCGGCGGCCCGCACGTCACCGCCGGGCCGCGCGCCGTCCGGCTGCTCGGCGTCGGACCTCTCGGCCTCGGGCTGTCCACCGTCCGGCTGCCCACCGTCCGGCCCGTCGCCGCCCGGCCCGTCGGCCGCGGGCTCCCCGCCGGGCGCGGCCCGCTCGCCGGCGGTCTGCTCGCCGGGGGCCGGGGGCTCGGCTTCCGGTGTGCCCTTCGTGGTGTCGTCGCTGCCCACGGCTGCGCTCCTTCGGCTCCGCTCTTACCTTCGACGGACCCGGGCGGGTCCGTCACTGTGACGGAGCGGCCCGCCGTCCGGTTCCGCGGGGCGCGGGAGCGGCGGCGCGGGCGGTCAGCCGCCGTAGCCGGACATGCCCTCCACCAGGTGGGCGGAGGCGGCCGGGACGCGGACGCCGTGGATGCGGTCCCACGCGGCCGAGGGCGCGGCCTGGTCCCGGTGCGGCACCGGCCAGCGCGGGGCGAGCCGCGCGCCGTCGCCTACCAGTTCGGCCAGCGACTCCGGCTCCGCGTGGGCGGACGCCGTGCTGCGGGGGGCGGGGCGGTCGGACATGAGAGGACTCCTGTGCGGCGGCCGTCGGGGGAGGGGGTGGAGACGGGCGGAAAGGGCCGCTCGTCGGCGACCCTATGCCTCGCGCGGCGCCCGCAGCAGGCATACCTCTGGGTAATTTACGGGAGTCGACCGGGGCTGGACCGAACGTGCCCGGCCGCCCGGTACCGTGACCGGGCGGCCCGAGGACGCCGGTCGCAGCGTCATCCCCCGTCCACCCCCCAAGGAGCAGCCAGCCGTGCGTATCGCTGTCACCGGCTCGATCGCCACCGACCATCTGATGACCTTCCCGGGCCGTTTCACCGAGCAGCTCGTGGAGGGCCAGCTCCACACGGTGTCCCTCTCCTTCCTGGTCGACAACCTGGAGGTGCGCCGCGGCGGCGTGGGCCCCAACATCTGCTTCGGGATGGGCGTGCTCGGGCTGCGGCCGATCCTGGTCGGCGCGGCGGGCGCCGACTTCGCCGAGTACCGGTCCTGGCTGGAGCGGCACAACGTGGACACCGAGTCCGTCCACATCTCCGAGACGCACCACACCGCGCGGTTCGTGTGCACCACCGACACCGACCAGAACCAGATCGCGTCCTTCTACGCCGGCGCGATGAGCGAGGCCCGCTCCATCGAGCTGGGGCCCGTCGCCGACCGGGTGGGCGGCCTGGACCTGGTGCTCATCGGCGCCGACGACCCGCAGGCGATGCTGCGGCACACCGACGAGTGCCGCACCCGCGGCATCCCGTTCGCCGCCGACCCCTCGCAGCAGCTCGCCCGGATGGAGGGCGAGGACATCAGGCGGCTGGTCGACGGGGCGCGGTACCTGTTCACCAACGAGTACGAGAGCGCCCTCATCGAGAGCAAGACCGGCTGGTCCGGCGAGGACATCCTCGCCCGCGTCGCCACCCGCGTCACCACCCTCGGCCCCCGCGGCGCCCGGATCGAGCGGGCCGGGGCCGAGCCGGTGGCCGTCACCTGCCCGGAGGAGACCCGCAAGGCCGACCCGACCGGCGTCGGCGACGCGTTCCGCGCCGGGGTCCTCGCCGGCCTGTCCTGGGACCTCGGCCTGGAGCGCGCCGCCCAGGTCGGCTGCATGCTGGCGACGCTGGTCATCGAGACGGTCGGCACCCAGGAGTACGAGCTGCGCCGCGACGACTTCCTGGAGCGCTTCACCAAGGCGTACGGCGAGCCGGCCGCCGCCGAGGTGAGCGCCCACCTGGCGGCGTAGGGGCCCGCCCGGCCGCCGGGGCCCGTCGCCGACGACGGGCCCTACACCAGCCGCCGCACCAGGTAGGCCGTGCCGCGCCCGGCGCCGTACTCGTGCGCCGGGCGCTCGCCCGCGTACTCCTGCCCCCGCATCCCGCACCACGCGGGCACGTCCAGCGGGGCCGCCTCGTCGTCCGACAGCACCGCGACGAGACCGCCCACCGGCGCCTGCCCGATCCGCTTGGCCAGCTCGATCACCGGGATCGGGCAGCGGCGGCCCAGCGCGTCCACCACCAGCGCCGGGGCGTCCCCCGCCGCGCCGGGCCCCGGCTCCCCCTCGGGCGCGCCCAGCTCCCGCCTGACCTCCCGCACCACCTCAGGAAGGGCGTCCAGGAAGCGGTCCACGTCCTCCTCGGTGGTGCCGTGCGGCAGCGACACCCGGACGTTCCCCTCCGACAGCACACCCATGGCGCGCAGCACATGGCTCGGCGTCAGCGTGCTCGACGTGCACGACGACCCGGACGACACCGCGAACCCCGCCCGGTCCAGGCCGTGCAGCAGCGCCTCGCCGTCCACGTACAGGCAGGAGAACGTCACCAGGTGCGGCAGGCGGCGCACCGGGTCGCCCACCACCTCCACGTCCGGCACCAGCCGCGGCACCCGCGCCCTGATCCGGTCCACCAGCGCCGACAGGCGGGCGCCCTCCGCGTCCGCCTCCGCCCGCACCGCGCGCAGCGACGCGGCGGCGGCCACCACCGCGGGCACGTTCTCGAACCCCGGGACCCGCCCGCGCTCCCGCTCGTCCGCGGGCAGCACCCCCCGGAACCGCACCCCCTTGCGCACCGCCAGCAGCCCCACCCCGGGCGGCCCGCCCCACTTGTGGGCGCTGGCCGCGAGCAGCGACCAGCCCGCGGGGACCTCCGCCCGGCCCAGGCTCTGCGCCGCGTCCGTCAGCAGGGGCACCCCCGCCGCCCGGCACGCCCGAGCCGCCTCGGCGAGCGGCTGCACGGTGCCGACCTCGTGGTTGGCCGACTGGAGGCAGGCCAGCGCCGTGTCCGCGGTCAGCGCCGCCGCGAACGCCGCGGGGTCCACCCGCCCGGTCCGGTCCACGCCGACCCGCTCCACCGTGCCGCCCGCGGCCTCGTGCGCCTCGGCCGCGTGCAGCACCGAGGAGTGCTCCACGGCGGACACCACCAGACGGCGGCCCACCCGGCGCCGCCCGGCCAGCGCGCCCAGCACCCCCAGATGCGCCGCCTGGGTCCCCGAGGAGGTGAACGTCAGCTCGTCCGGACGGCAGCCCACCACCTCGGCGGCGGTCTCCCGAGCGGCGTCCAGCAGCATCCGCGCGCGCCGCCCCTCCCGGTACAGGCGGGCCGGGTCGGCCCAGCCCTCGTCCAGCGCGGCGAGCAGCGCCTGCCGCGCCACGGGGTGGAGGGGGGCGGAGGAGGCGGCGTCGAAGTAGGGCACGCTGGAACGGTAACTCCCGCAACGCCGGGCGGGCGGCGCGGCGCCGGGGCGGGGGAGGGGTTCCTCCGGAGGCCGGGGGCCCCGCCCCCTGGACCCCGCCGGGACCGCGCCCCGGTCCCCGCCGAGCGGGCGTTCTCCGGCCCGCCTGAAGGGCGAATCACCCCCTCGCCGCCCGCCACGCCGTGGTACCCCCACCTGCCCGCAGCCGCCCGAGAGGCGTCCAGTAGGGTTTGGTCCGCATAAACATCCAAACCCCTGCCCGCGCAGGGCCGGACCGCCACAAGGTCTCGGCGGCCAGGCGAAATCGCGGGCGAGACTCTCGGGAAGGCGCTACGTGAGTCCCAACGGCTCCGACCGCTCGCCGCGGCGCTCGATGCGGCGGAAGCTGCCGCAGGCGCTCGTCGCGGGCCTGGTCCTGGCGACCGCCACCGGTTGCTCCTACGAAGACTTCCCCAGGCTCGGTCTGCCCAGCCCCGCCACGGAGCAGGGTCCCATCGTCATCCGGCTGTGGCAGGGTTCCTGGGCGGCCGCGCTGGCCGTCGGCGTGCTGGTGTGGGGCCTGATCCTGTGGGCCGTCATCTTCCACCGCCGCAGCCGCACCAAGGTGGAGGTGCCGCCGCAGACCCGGTACAACATGCCCATCGAGGCGCTGTACACGGTGGTCCCGCTCATCGTCATCGCGGTCCTGTTCTACTTCACCGCGCGGGACGAGGCCGAACTGCTGGAGACCTCCAAGAAGCCGGACCACGTGATCAACGTGATCGGCTTCCAGTGGAGCTGGGCCTTCAACTACATGGAGGACGTCGACGGCGACAAGGCCACGCCGAAGACCTCCCTGAAGGACAGTGCGGAGCTCGAGGCCATCGACGACGACTGGCTCGAGCGCGTTCCCGAGGGCGCCGAGGGCGTCTACGAGTGGGGCACCCCGGGCGAGCGCCCGACCCTGTACCTGCCCGAGGGCGAGACGGTGCAGTTCATCCTCACCTCGCGGGACGTCATCCACTCCTTCTGGGTGCCGAACTTCCTGTTCAAGCAGGACGTCATCCCCGGGCACACCAACCGCTTCGAGATCACCGCGAACAAGAAGGGCACGTACCTCGGCAAGTGCGCCGAGCTGTGCGGCGTGGACCACTCCCGCATGCTCTTCGACGTCAAGGTCGTCTCCCCGGAGGAGTACCGGGCGCACCTGAAGGACCTGGAGAAGAAGGGGCAGACCGGCTACCTGAAGGCCGGCATCGCCAGCTTCAAGGACGCCGAGCGGCCGGAGACCGGCAGCGAGCAGCACGAGGCGGGAAGTGAGCACAAGTGAGCACCTCTAACGAGTCCCTGGGTGCCGCCGTCGAGCCCCTCGAAGGGCAACTGGCCCGCCGCAGGCCCAAGGGCAACATCGTCGTCCAGTGGCTGACCACCACGGACCACAAGACCATCGGCACCATGTACCTGGTCACCTCGTTCGCCTTCTTCTGCATCGGCGGTGTGCTGGCGCTGTTCATGCGCGCCGAGCTGGCCCGGCCGGGCACGCAGGTGATGTCGAACGAGCAGTTCAACCAGGCGTTCACCATGCACGGCACGATCATGCTGCTGATGTTCGCGACGCCGCTGTTCGCCGGCTTCGCGAACTGGATCATGCCGTTGCAGATCGGCGCGCCCGACGTGGCGTTCCCGCGGCTGAACATGTTCGCCTACTGGCTCTACCTGTTCGGCTCGCTGATCGCGGTGGCCGGCTTCCTGACCCCGCAGGGCGCGGCCGACTTCGGCTGGTTCGCCTACGCGCCGCTGTCCGACGCGGTCCGCTCGCCCGGCATCGGCGCCGACATGTGGATCATGGGTCTGGCCCTCTCCGGCTTCGGCACCATCCTGGGCGCGGTCAACTTCATCACCACGATCATCTGCATGCGCGCGCCCGGCATGACGATGTTCCGGATGCCGATCTTCACCTGGAACGTGCTGCTCACCGGTGTGCTGGTGCTGCTGGCCTTCCCGGTGCTCGCCGCCGCTCTGTTCGCGCTGGAGATGGACCGCAAGTTCGGCGGCCACATCTTCGACCCCGTCAACGGCGGAGCGCTGCTGTGGCAGCACCTGTTCTGGTTCTTCGGCCACCCCGAGGTGTACATCATCGCGCTGCCGTTCTTCGGCATCATCAGCGAGGTCATCCCGGTCTTCAGCCGCAAGCCGATGTTCGGCTACGGCGGCCTGATCGCCGCCACCATCGCCATCGCCGGCCTCTCGGTGACGGTGTGGGCGCACCACATGTACGTCACCGGCGGGGTGCTGCTGCCGTTCTTCTCGTTCATGACCTTCCTGATCGCGGTACCGACCGGTGTGAAGTTCTTCAACTGGATCGGCACCATGTGGAAGGGCTCGCTGAGCTTCGAGACCCCGATGCTGTGGGCCATCGGCTTCCTGATCACCTTCACCTTCGGTGGTCTGACCGGTGTCATCCTGGCCTCGCCGCCGATGGACTTCCACGTCTCGGACTCGTACTTCGTGGTGGCCCACTTCCACTACGTGGTGTTCGGCACCGTGGTGTTCGCGATGTTCTCCGGCTTCCACTTCTGGTGGCCGAAGTTCACCGGCAAGATGCTGGACGAGCGGCTCGGCAAGGTCACCTTCTGGACCCTGTTCATCGGCTTCCACGGCACCTTCCTGGTGCAGCACTGGCTGGGCGCCGAGGGCATGACCCGCCGCTACGCCGACTACCTGGCGACCGAGAACCTCACCACGCTGAACACGATCTCCACGATCTTCTCGTTCCTGCTCGGCATGTCGATCCTGCCGTTCTTCTACAACGTCTGGAAGACCGCCAAGTACGGCAAGAAGGTCGAGGTGGACGACCCCTGGGGCTACGGCCGCTCGCTGGAGTGGGCGACCTCCTGCCCGCCCCCGCGGCACAACTTCCTCACCCTGCCCCGCATCCGCTCCGAGTCCCCGGCGTTCGACCTGCACCACCCCGAGGTCGCGGCCCTGGACCAGTGGGAGAACTACGGCGAGTCCAGTTCTGACCTGGTGCTGACCTCCAGCGCCGACGCGAAGGACAAGGAGGGCCAGCAGTGAAGGTCCAAGGCAAGATGTTCCTGGGGCTGGCGGTCTTCATCCTGGGCATGGCCGTCCTGTACGGCGTGTGGTCCAAGGAGCCGGCCGGCACCACGGCGCTGGTCCTGTCGTTCGGCCTGGCCCTGATGGTCGGGTACTACCTGGTCTTCACCGCCCGCCGGGTGGACACCGGGGCCCAGGACCGCAAGGACGCCGACGTGGCGGACGACGCCGGCGAGCTGGGCTTCTTCGCCCCGCACAGTTGGCAGCCGCTCTTCCTCGCGGCCGGTGGCGCGCTCGCCTTCCTCGGCATCGTCTTCGGCTGGTGGCTGCTGTTCTTCTCCCTGCCGATCCTCTTCCTCGGCCTGTTCGGCTGGGTGTTCGAGTTCTATCGCGGAGAGAACCAGCGCTACTGAGCCCCCGCCCCACCTGCCGCAGGGCCGGCCCCGGCACCGTCCGACGACGGTGCCGGGGCCGGCCCCTTTCCCGCTCCCGCGCCCCCGTGCCCCGTGGCGTGTCCCCCGAAAGGCCGCCCGCCGCCACCCGGGCGGCGCAATCCCGGGCGCCACCAGTGCGCCGACCGGCCCCCCGTGCCGCACTCTGAAGACCCCTCACGGCACCACGGGAGGCGCAAGGTGACGAAGATACCCGCGATACGGCCGCACATCCCCCGGCAGCTCACCTACGGAACCCTGATAGGCATGCCGCTGGCGGCCGTGGTCCTCGCCTGCGGCGACCCCGTACCGCCCGCGGCCCGGCCCACCGACGTGTCCAACCACGTCGAGGTCAGCCCGGCGCACGGCAGCGACCGGGTGGACCCCGACCGGCACGTCGTCGTGGCCAGCAAGGCGAAGGGCAGCAGGATCACCGACGTCCTGGTCACCGACGCCGCGGGCCGGGCGCTGCGCGGCGAGCTGGCCCCCGGCGGGGTCAGTTGGCGCAGCAGCGCCCCGCTCGCCGCGGGCCTGCACTACACGGTGCGGGTGCGGACGGTGAACCGCAAGGGCCACGAGGGCCGCGGCGCCTTCGCCTTCACCACGGCCCCCGCCGACAAGCTGCTGCGCGCCACCCTCACCCCCTCCGACGGCGGCACCTACGGCGTGGGCCAGCCCGTCACCGCCCAGCTCAGCCACGCCGTCACCGACCGGGCGGCGCGCGCCCTGGTGGAGCGCGGCCTGCGGGTCACGTCCCGGCCCGAGGTGACCGGCCACTGGCACTGGGTGGACGACCGCACCCTGCACTACCGCCCCAAGGACTACTGGCCCGCCCGAGCCGCCGTCACGGTGCGCTCCGCCCTCCACGGCGTCCAGGTCCAGCCCGGCCTGCACGGCGGGCCCGACGCCTCGGCGCGGTTCACCACGGGCCACCGGGTGGAGGCCGTGGTGGACGCGGCAGCGCACCGGATGACCGTGTACCGCGACGGGACGCCGCTGCGCGTCATCCCCGTCACCACCGGCAAACCGGGCTTCGAGACCCGCAACGGCACCAAGGTGGTGCTGGAGCGCCAGGCCCTGGTCCGGATGCGGAGCACCACCGTCGGCATCCCCGAGGGCAGCGCCGAGTCCTACGACCTCCAGGTCCGCTGGGCCACCCGCATCACCTGGAGCGGCGAGTACGTCCACGCGGCGCCCTGGTCGGCGGGCCACCACGGCCGGGCCAACGTCAGCCACGGCTGCACCGGCATGAGCGAGGAGGCGGCCCGCTGGTTCTACGACCTGGTCCGCCCCGGCGACCTGGTGAAGGTCGTGGGCAGCAGGGGCGAGACCATGCCGGCCTTCGGCAACGGCTTCGGCGACTGGAACCTGCCCTGGGACCGGTGGCGGGCGGGCAGCGCCCTCAACCAGGCCACCGAGGGCGCCTTCGGCGGGCGTCCCGTCGCCGAAGGCGCCCGGCTGCGCCCCCTGGCCGGCTGAGCGGCCGGGCGCGCGGGCAGGCCGGCGCGCGGGCAGGCCGGCCGCGTTGACATCGAGTGCGCTCCAACAGCGAGACTCGGACCCCCACGCCCGCCGACCGAGCGGGCCCGACGAGGGGGAACCCCACCCATGAAGTACCGCGTGATCGGCCGGGACCCGGCGACCCGCCGCAGGGTGAGCGTGCTGAGCCTGGGCGCCATGTTGTTCGGCTCCGCCGTGGACGAGGCCACGTCCTTCGCCATCCTGGACCGGTACGTCGAGGCCGGGGGCTCGTTCGTGGACACCGCGAACAACTACGCGTACTGGGTGAACGGCACCCGGGGCGGGGAGAGCGAGGCGCTGCTCGGCCGGTGGCGGCGCAGCCGCGGAATCGGGGACGAGGTGGTCGTCGCGACGAAGCTCGGCGGACGGCCCCTCGCCCCCGCCACGGAGCTCTCCCTCCACGTCGAGGGCCTGTCCGCCAAGGTGATCCGCGAGTCCGCGGAGCGCAGCGCGGAGCGGCTCGGCGTGGACCGCATCGACCTGCTGTACGCGCACGCCCAGGACATGGCGGTGCCGCTCGCCGAGAGCGTGGAGAGCTTCGCCGAGCTCGTCGGTGAGGGCACCGTCGGCCTGCTCGGGGTGAGCAACCACTGGTCGTGGCGGGTGGAGCGGGGCCGGGCGCTGGCCGCAGCGGCCGGGCTCCCGGGCTGGGAGGTGCTCCAGTACCACCACAGCTATCTGCGGCGCCGCACCGACCTGCCGAGCCTGCGCTCCCCGGACGGCAACCCGGGGGTGCTCGGCGCCGAGCTGCTGTCCTATCTGCGGGCCGAGCCCGAGCTCGCCCTGGTGGCGTACTCGCCGCTGCTGTCGGGCGCCTACGTCCGCGCGGACCGGCCGCTGGACTCCTCGTTCGACCACGCGGGCACTCCCGCCCGACTGGCGGCGCTGCGGCAGGTCGCCGAGGAGACCGGCGCCACGGCCAACCAGGTGGTGCTGGCCTGGCTGATCGGCGGCGAGATCCCGATGATCCCCCTGGTCGGCGCCTCCTCCGTGGCCCAGCTCGAGGAGAGCCTGGCCGCGGTGGACCTGGAGCTGACGCCGGAGCAGCGGGCACGGCTGGACGGCGCGCTGTAGGCCCCGGCGGGCCCGGCCCCGAACGAGGGCGAAGTGAGAGGGCCCGCCCCGGACCGTGTGGTCCGGGGCGGGCCCTCTCGTCGTGCGGGTGCGGGGACCCGGCTCAGTGGTGGCCGTGTCCTGAGGTGATCTCCGCGTGCTCCTCCGCCGTCGGCTTCGGGATCTGCGAGCTCTCGCCGTAGAAGCCCTTGGACAGCTTCGCCCGCAGCTTCTGGGAGAGCGTCACCTTGCGGGCGACGCCGTTCTCGTCGACGCCCTCCTCGACCTCGTACGGCGTGCGCTGCTCGTGCTGCGTTAGCAGGAACAGCTTGTCCTGCGGCAGCGGCTCGTGCACCTCGATGAACTCGCCGTGCGGCAGGCGCTTGATCACGCCGGTCTCCCGGCCGTGCAGCACCTTCTCGCGGTCGCGCCGCTGGAGGCCCAGGCAGATCCGCTTGGTCACGATGAACACGACCACCGGGACCACGAAGAACCCGATCCGGATCGCCCAGGTGATCGCGTTGATCGACACATGGAAGTGGGTCGCGAACAGGTCGTTGCCGCCGCCGATGAGCAGGATGAGGTACAGGCTGATCCAGGCGGCGCCGAGGCCGGTGCGGACCGGGGCGTTGCGCGGGCGGTCCAGCAGGTGGTGCTCGCGCTTGTCACCGGTGATCCACGCCTCGATGAACGGGTACACGCCGATCGCCAGCAGCACCAGCGGGAAGATCATCAGCGGGACGAACACGCCCAGTGCCAGGGTGTGGCCCCAGGCCGTGATCTCCCAGCCGGGCATGACGCGGATCAGGCCCTCGGAGAAGCCCATGTACCAGTCGGGTTGGGCGTCGGTGGACACCTGGTCCGGCCGGTATGGACCGTACGCCCAGATCGGGTTCACCGTGGCGATCGCCGCCATCAGGGAGATGACGCCGAACACGATGAAGAAGAAGCCGCCCGCCTTGGCCGTGTACACCGGCAGCAGCGGGGCGCCGACCACGTTGTTGTTGGTGCGGCCGGGGCCCGGGAACTGGGTGTGCTTGTGGTAGAAGACCAGGATCAGGTGGGCGACCAGCAGGCCCAGCATGATGCCCGGCACCACCAGCACGTGCATGGTGAACAGGCGCGGGATGATCAGGTGGCCGGGGAACTCGCCGCCGAAGATGAACATCGACAGGTAGGTGCCGATCAGCGGCGTGGCGAGGATCGCGCCCTCCATGAACCGGATGCCCGTGCCCGAGAGCAGGTCGTCCGGCAGGGAGTAGCCGAAGAAGCCCTCGAACATGCCGAGGAACAGCAGGGTCCAGCCGATCAGCCAGTTGATCTCACGCGGCTTGCGGAAGGCTCCGGTGAAGAAGATCCGCATCATGTGGACCATCATCGCCGCGATGAAGACGATGGCCGCCCAGTGGTGGATCTGCCGGATCAGCAGACCGCCGCGCACGTCGAAGCTGATGTCCAGCGTCGAGGCGTACGCCTCCGACATCTGCACGCCCTGGAGCGGGACGTAGGAGCCGTCGTAGGTGACGTGCCCCATGCTCGGGACGAAGAACAGCGTGAGGTAGACGCCGGTGAGGATGATGATGATGAAGCTGTAGAGCGCGATCTCCCCGAGCATGAAGGACCAGTGGTCCGGGAAGATCTTGCGCATGTTGGCCTTGGCCAGGCCGTAGATGCCCAGCCGGCCGTCCGCCCAGTCGGCGGCCCGGACCCCCTTGGAGTCCTTGCCGCCCGGCTTGCCGCTCGTGGTACTCATCCGCGCTCCCAGAAGCTCGGGCCGACGGGCTCATCGAAGTCGCCGAGAGCCTGGAGGTAACCCTCTTCGTTCACGCCGATCCGCAGTTGCGGGAGAGCGTGACCCGCGGGGCCGAAGATGACCCGCCCGCCGTCGGCCAGGTCGAAGGTCGACTGGTGGCACGGGCACAGCACGTGGTGCGTCTGCTGCTCGTACAGGCTGATCGGGCAGCCGACGTGGGTGCAGATCTTGGAGTAGGCGACGATGCCCTCGTAGGCCCACTCGCGCTCGCGCTTGTCCTTGATGTCGTCCGGCTCCAGCCTGATGATCATCAGGGCCGCCTTGGCGATCTCCTGCTGGAAGTCGTGGTCGTGCTCGTCCAGCCCCTGGGGCGCGGCGAAGACCAGCGAGCCCACGGTCACGTCCGACGGCTTGATCGGCTCGTGCGTGTTCTGGTTGATCAGCAGCTTGCCCTTGGCCCAGGCGGTCTTGTGCAGCTTGTTCTCGGGCAGCGGCCCGAGGTCGCGCAGCAGGACCACACCCGACAGCGGCACCAGGGCCAGCGCGCCGAACATGGTGTTGCGGACCAGCTTGCGGCGGCCGAACTGGCTCTCGCGGACACCGGTCTGCCAGTCCTCGAACACCTGCTCGCGGACCTCGGGGGTGGCCGAGACCGGGTGGCGCTCCTGCGCGATCTCGTGGCCGTCCATCAGCGTGCGGGCCCAGTGGACCGCGCCCGCGCCGATGCAGAACAGCGCGATGCCCAGGGTGGTGCCGAGCGCGAAGTTCAGGATGCTCACGTGGCCGAACGGCCAGATGTGGACGATCTTCTCCTTGTCGAAGGCGACGAAGGAGGCGATGAAGGCGACCGTGGCCAGCATCGAGATGGTGAACATCAGGGCGACGGCGCGCTCGGACCGCTGGGCGGCGCGCTCGTCGATGTCCTGGCGGCGCGGCTCGTGCGGCGGCAGGCCGGGGTCGGGGAAGGACGGGGAGCCCGTCTCCTCCAGGTGCCCGGACTGCCCGTGCTTCTCCGGCAGGTTCTCGGGCTCGTTGGTGTCGTTGTCGTCGGGACGGCTGCTCATGACTTCCTCGCCTTGGCGTTCCTGGCGGCGATCCAGCAGGCCAGGGCGATCAGCGCGCCGAGGCCGAAGATCCAACCGAAGAGACCCTCGGTCACGGGGCCGAGGCTGCCGAGGGACAGACCGCCCGGGTTGGGGTCGTCATCGGCGGTGACCTGGCGGACGTAGGCGACGACGTCCCGCTTGTCCTCCTCCGGCATCAGGCTGTCGGGGAAGGACGGCATGTTCTGCGGGCCGGTGAGCATCGCCTCGTAGATGTGCTTCGCGGAGGAGCCCTCCAGGCTTGGGGCGAACTTCCCCTTGGTCAGGGCGCCGCCCTGGCCGCGGAAGTTGTGGCACTGCGCGCAGTTGGTGCGGAACAGCTCGCCGCCGTTGGCGAGGTCGGCGTCGCTCGGGTCGTAGCTCTTCTCGGAGGGCACGGAGGGACCGGGGCCGAGCGTGGCGATGTACGCGGCCAACTGGTCGATCTCGGCCTGGGTGTAGACCTTGGGCTTTTCCGGCACCTGGGCGCCGGGCTGCTGGGCGGGCATACGGCCGGTGCCGACCTGGAAGTCGACCGCCGCGGCGCCGACGCCCACCAGGGAGGGGCCGTCACTGCTGCCCTGCCCGCCGGTGCCGTGGCAGCTCGAGCAGCCGACGGCGTACAGCTTCTTGCCCTCCTCGATCGCGAGCGACTGGGAGGACGAGTCGGCGTTCGCCTTCTCGGCAGGCGCGAACGCGGCGTACAGCCCCCCGGTGGCCGCGAGCGCGAAGAGTAGGACGACGAGCGCCGCCAGCGGGTGGCGCCGTCGCACGGAGAGCTTTTTCACGGATTACCCCGGTGTCAGGATCTTCAGCGTCAGTGTTCGTCGAGTTCGTCGTGGCCGGTCGCGCAGCGTGCTGACCAGGCATGTCCGGTTACTTGATCATGTGACTACTTGATCAGGTAGATCGTGGCGAAGAGGCCGATCCAGACGACATCGACGAAGTGCCAGTAGTACGACACGACGATCGCGGAGGTGGCCTGCTCGTGCGTGAACCTCTTGGCCGCGTACGTCCTGCCGAGCACGAGGAGGAACGCGATGAGGCCGCCCGTCACGTGCAGCCCGTGGAAGCCGGTGGTCAGGTAGAACACCGAGCCGTACTGGTCGGACGAGAGCGTGAGGCCCTCGTGCTTGACCAGCTCGGTGTACTCGAACACCTGGCCGCCGATGAAGATCGCGCCCATGATGAACGTGATGATGAACCACAGGCGCAACTTCTTGACGTCACCGCGCTCGGCGGCGAACACGCCGAGCTGGCACGTCAGCGAGGAGAGCACCAGGATCGTGGTGTTGGTCGCCGCGAACGGCAGGTTCAGTGCCGAGTTCTTCTCGTCCCAGAACTCCTGGCCACTCACCGAGCGGGCGGTGAAGTACATCGCGAAGAGGGCCGCGAAGAACATCAGCTCGGAGCTCAACCAGATGATCGTTCCGACGCTGACCAGGTTCGGCCGGTTGACCGACGGGTGCGCGTGCCCGGTATCTACTGCTGTTGCTGTCGCCACGCCGACATTATGTCGGTCGCTTATCCGGCCTTCACTACCGGGGGGTCCCCTTCGGTGTGTCAAGGCATCCGGGCCGCTCCGGCGGGTCGGGCGGGGCCCGGCGCGGGGCCCCGGGCGGGCACCCGGCCGGGTGGTTCCTCCCGGATTACGCCCGGGCGCGTCACGCCGGCGCCGCCGAGGTCCCCCCAAGGGACGAACGAGCGGGGAAACGGCGATCTTGCAGGGTCCGCACCCTGCTGCGGGCGGCCCTGACCGGAGTAGCATCCGGGCAGTAGCCGGGATCACTTTCTGGGGGTACCGCACATGACGGACAGCGCGCGCCGGACGGCCACCGTGCTGGTGTACAGCGACGACGCCAACACACGTCAGCAGGTCAGGCTCGCCGTGGGCCGCCGCCCCGCCCCCGACCTGCCCCCGGTGGAGTACCTGGAGTGCGCCACCGCGCCCGCCGTGGTCTCCGCGCTGGAGAGCGGCGGCGTGGACGTGTGCGTGCTCGACGGCGAGGCCGTGCCCGCCGGCGGCATGGGCCTGTGCCGGCAGGTCAAGGACGAGATCTTCAACTGCCCGCCGGTGCTGCTCCTCATCGGACGGCCCCAGGACGCGTGGCTCGCCACCTGGAGCCGCTCCGACGCCGCGGTCACCCACCCCGTCGACCCGGTGGCCTGCGCCGAGTCCCTCGCCGGCCTGCTGCGGGCCAGGCTCGGACGGCAGCTCGCCTCGTAGCGGCCCCGGGCGGGCGGGGCGGCCCCGGCCGGGCGCGTCCCGCCTGCCGGACTCAGCCACGCCCGCGGTCGGCCCGCTCAGTAGGGTGGTCGGCGTCCTTCGTCGACGCGCCCCTCGCCCCGTGCGCGAGGGGGCCGACCCACTGGAGCGTGGACCATGAGCGATGCGACCCCCGCAGGCGGCGACCGCGCGCGGGCCACCTCCTGGCCGGCCGTGCTGAACGCGCTGCTGCGCCGCGAGGACCTCTCCGCCGCCGACACCGCGTGGGCGATGGACCAGATCATGAGCGGCGAGGCCACCGACGCCCAGATCGCCGCGTTCGCCGTCGCGCTGCGCGCCAAGGGCGAGACCGTCGCCGAGATCAGCGGCCTGGTCCGGGCCATGTACGCGCACGCCCGGCTGATCGAGGTGCCCGGGCCCACCGTGGACATCGTCGGCACCGGCGGCGACGGCGCGAAGACCGTCAACATCTCCACCATGTCCGCGGTCGTGGTGGCCGGCGCCGGGGTGCGGGTGGTCAAGCACGGCAGCCGCGCCTCCTCCTCGGCCAGCGGCGCCTCCGACGTGCTGGGGCAGTTGGGCGTGAACCTGGAGCTGTCCCCGGAGCGGGTGGCCGCGGTCGCCGAGGAGGCGGGCATCACCTTCTGCTTCGCGGTGAAGTTCCACCCGGCCCTGCGGCACGTGGCCAGGGCGCGCCGCGAGATGGGCATCGCCACCCCGTTCAACCTCCTCGGCCCGCTGACCAACCCCGCGCGGGTGCGGGCCCAGGCCACCGGCGTCGCGGACGCGCGGATGGCGCCGATCGTGGCCGGGGTGCTGGCCGACCGCGGGGTGTCCGCGCTGGTCTTCCGCGGCGACGACGGCCTGGACGAGCTCACCACCACCGCGACCTCCCAGGTGTGGCGGGTCCGGGACGGCCGCGTCACCCGGGAGGCGTTCGACCCGCGGGACGTGGGCCTTGACCTGGTGCCGGTCAGCGCCCTGGTCGGCGGGGACGCGGCGCACAACGCCGCGGTGGCGCGGCGACTGCTGGCGGGGGAGCGGGGGCCGGTGCGGGACGCGGTGCTGCTGAACGCGGCGGCGGCGCTGGTGGCGGTGGACCAGACGGACGCCCCGCTCACCGAGCAGATCGCGGCCGGGATGGAGAGGGCCGCCCGCTCCATCGACTCCGGCGCCGCCCGGATGACCCTGGACCGCTGGGTGGAGGCCACGAAGGACGCCCCGGAGAAGTAGGCGCCGGGCGGGCGGGGGCGGACGGGCCGCCGTGCCGTGCGCGGCCCGCCCCGGCCGCCCCCGGCGCCCGCCTCGCCCGGGCGGCCCCGGGCCGGGGCGCCCGCCCCCGCCCCCGTTCCACACTCTGAGCCGCCCTGGGAGGGGCGTCCGGGGCTGTGCCATACTCCACCGCAGGTCACGAGTGACAGCGATCAAGGCCCCGGCCCGCTGTCCGGCAACCCTCCGTCCGTGGCGGGGTGCCCCGGGTGATGACCGGGCCGTGGGCGCGGGTGCCCGCGGCAAGCGCGGGCTCCTCACGTCTCGGCGCATGCCCCCAGCGGGTGGTGCCCGCGGAATCGTCTTCCTGTCCGGTATGGGAGCTTCCGCAATGGTTCTGCACTCTTCCCCCGTCCGCACCGCCCCCCGCCCCGCCACCGGCGGCGCCCTGCCGCTTCCGGTGCTGGGCCACGACGTCCTCGTCCCCCTGGCCGACGGCACCGAGGCGCCCTACGCCGCCCTGGACCACGCCGCGTCCGCCCCCGTCCTGCGCCGGGTGTGGGAGGACGTCGCCGCGTACGCGCCCTACTACGGCAGCGTCCACCGCGGCGCCGGGTACCTCTCCCGCCTGTCCACCGAGCTGTACGAGCGCAGCCGTGCCGAGGTGGCGGACTTCCTGGACTGCCGGGAGGACGACCAGGTCCTGTTCACCCGCTCCACCACCGACTCGCTGAACCTGCTGGCCGCCGCGCTGCCCCCGGGCACCCGCGTGTACGTGTTCGAGACCGAGCACCACGCGGCCCTGCTGCCGTGGCGGGGCGCCGAGGTGGTCTGCCTGCCCGCCCCGCGCGGCCCGCGGCAGGCCGTCGAGGCGCTGGAGCGCGCCCTCGCCGCGGACACCGGCGGGGGACCCCGCCTGGTGTGCGTGACCGGCGCCTCCAACGTCACCGGCGAGCTGTGGCCCGTCGCCGACCTCGCCGCGGCCGCCCACCGCCACGGCGCGCGGATCGTCCTGGACGCCGCGCAGCTCGCCCCGCACCACCCCGTGTCGGTGACCGGGCTCGGCGTGGACTGGGTGGCCTTCTCCGGCCACAAGCTGTACGCCCCGTTCGGCGCCGGGGTGCTGGCGGGGCGCGCGGACTGGCTGCGCCGGGCCGAGCCCTACCTGGCGGGCGGCGGCGCGAGCAGGCAGGTGGTGCGGGACGGCGGGGGCCTGCGGGTGGACTGGCACACCTCGGAGGCGCGGCACGAGGCCGGGTCGCCGAACGTGATCGGGGCCCACGCGATCGCGTCGGCGTGCCGGGCGCTGACCGAGGCCGGGTTCGACCGCCTGGTGGCGCGCGAGCGCCTGCTGCTGGACCGGCTGCTGACCGGGCTGGCCGCGGTGCCGGGGGTGCGGGTGCTGTCGCTGTTCGGGCCGGACGCGCCGCGGGTGGGCGTGGTGTCGTTCGTGGTGGCGGGCCGGGACAGCTCCGCGTTCGCCCGGGCGCTGTCGGACCGGTACGGCATCGGGGTGCGCGACGGCCTGTTCTGCGCGCACCCGCTGGTGCGGGTGCTGCTGGGCGAGGCCGCGGACGTGCCCGGGGAGTGCGGTGACGGCGACGGGGCGCCCGGCACGCTGCACGCGGTGCGGGTGAGCTTCGGCGTCGGCACGCCGGACGAGCACGTGGACCGGTTCCTGGCCGCGGTGCGCGAGCTGGCCGCGGGCCCCGCGGAGGACTAGCCGCCGGGCGGGGCACCGGGCTCGGCGCCGGGCGGGGCGCCGGGGTCAGGCTTCCAGGCCGATGGCGAACGCCGCCTCCAGGTCGTGCTGGGAGTAGGTGCGGAACGCCACGTGGGTCTCGGTGTACGTCACCCCTGGCACCTTGTTGAGACGGCCGGGGATGATGTCGGCGAGGTCCTCGTGGTTCCGCACCCGCACCATGGCCACCAGGTCGTAGGCGCCCGTCACCGAGTAGACCTCGCTGACCCCGTCCAGCGCGGCGATCGACTCGGCGATCTCGGGGATCCGGTCCACGTTGGTCTTGACGAGCACGATCGCGGTGATCACGGTGGCTGTCTCCTCGGGTCGCCCAGGTAGCGCTGCGCGGACCAGCGTATCCCGCGACACGGACGCCTCCGCAGGCCGTAGGGTTGCCCGCAGCGCGGGACGGGGCCGCCGGGAAAGGCGGCCGGACGGCGGCACCGACACTGACCGACACGCAGACAAGGACGACCACCATGGCGGTTCCCGTGCCCACCGAGCGGACCAGATGGCGCTGCACCCTGTGCGGCAACCTCACCCGGTTCGACGTCACCCGCACCAGCCGGGTCGTGGAGTACACCCACCTGGACCTCGCGGGCGAGCCCGCCGTGGAGGAGCGCCAGGTGCTCAGCGACACCATCGAGTCGGTGCGCTGCCGCTGGTGCAACGCGGTGGACCAGGTGGAGCTGGTCGAGCGGCCGGGGAGCTGATTACGGGCCCGGCCCGGCCGGGAGACAATGAATGAGGACGACAGCGGGCGACACACGGGGAGGCGCCGGAAGACGCGGAGCGCGGCACGCCGCACCCCCGTGGAAGGGCGGCGGGTCGGAGAACGGAGCGGCGGACGTGAGGGAACGTGAGGGCGAGCAGGCGCGGACGGAACCGGACCGGGCACGGGCGGACGCCCCGCCGGGGCGCGACGCGGGCGAGTCGCCTCCCGAGGAGGTCCTGGACCGGCCGCTGCCCGAGGGCGTGCGCCGCCGGGTCATAGGGCTGGCCGCCGAGGCGTTCGGCTCGTTCGGCCTCGCCGAACTGCCGCCCCAGTTGCGCCAGTACGCCCGCTTCACCCCCGCCCGCCGGGCCAAGTTCGCCGCCACGGCCCTGGCCACCGCCCTGGAGGGCGACGCCGCGTTCCGGCACCGCATGGCCGCGCGGCTGCGCCAGGCCCAGCCGGAGCTGGCCGAGGCCCTGGACGCGGGCACGGTCCCGGCCGCCGCCGACCCCCTCGACGTCGCCGCCGCCGCGTACCTGCTGCGCCCGCCCGGCTGGACCAAGCAGGTCGTCGCGGCGGGCGACGAGGCGGAGCGGGAGCGCAGCGAGCGGGCGAACGAGGCGGCGCTGCGCGAGCTGGCGCGGGTCAAGGCGGAGCTCGCCGAGCTGCGCGCCGGCGCCCGCGCCGAGGCGGACAAGGCGCGCGCCGAGCTGGAGGCGGCCCGCAAGGAGGCGGACTCCCTCCAGCGCAAGCTGCGCAGCGCCGTGAACGACGTGCGGCGCGGCGAGGCCGAGCTGCGCAAGGCGCAGGCGGAGCTGGAGGCGGTGCGCGGCGCGGCCGCCACCGAGCGGACGGCGGCGGAGAGCGAGGCGCGGCGGCTGCGGGCGCGGCTGGCCGAGACCGAGTCGGCGCTGGAGGCCAGCCGCAGGGCGGCCCGCGAGGGGCGCAGCGTGGAGGACATGCGGCTGCGGCTGCTGCTGGACACGGTGCTCGACGCCGCGCAGGGCCTGCGCAGGGAGCTGGCGCTGCCGCCGACGACCGGCAGGCCGGCGGACACCGTGGAGGCGGTCGCGCCCGGCCGGATGACCCCGAAGGACATCGCGCGCCGCGCCCTGTCCGAGGACGACCCGGCGCTGCTCGACCAGTTGCTGGCGCTGCCGCAGGCGCACCTGGTCGTGGACGGCTACAACGTCACCAAGACCGGCTATCCCACGATGCCGCTGGACAAGCAGCGGCTGCGCCTGCTCGGCGGCCTCTCCGGCCTGGCGGCGCAGAGCGGCGCCGAGGTGACGTGCGTGTTCGACGGCGCCGAGCTGGAGGGGCCGGTGCTGCTGGCGCCGCCGCGCGGGGTGCGGGTGCTGTTCAGCAAACCGGGGGAGACCGCCGACGAGCTGATCCGGCGTCTGGTGCGCGCCGAGCCGCCGGGCCGCCCCGTGGTGGTGGTCTCGGCGGACCGGGAGGTCGCCGACGGCGTGCGCCGGGCGGGCGCGCGGCCGGTGGCGTCCACGCTGCTGCTGCGGCGCCTGGCGCGCGGCTGACGGCGCGTCGCCGCCCCCGGACCCCGCTTCCACGAGCCCCGGCCGCGGGGGGGCGGCGCCCGTGCGGCATCGCGCACGAGCGCGTGCGTTTCGGCCGCTGATGCTCCGTGATGCCCCGTTCATTCGATGGGTGCGCGCTGTCCCCTTTTCCGCCTTTTCGGCCCCGCTTCCACCGGCCCCGTGAATGGCGGAGGCGTCGGAGCGGGTGTGCGCGGGGTGTCGGAATTTTCCGGAAAGGGCGTCATGCGGATGCCCCGCCAGGGGAATGCGGACGACTCACGGCAATTCAGGGAACCTGTCCCTCATGTCCGTTTGCGTCCTCGCGTCGCGGTCGGTGTGACCTGCGGCACAGCGTGTCCGGAATGGGTGTTTCCGGCCAGACGCTGTGTCTCCCGCCTGTCACGTGGCGTGGTAAGAGGCAAATTAATTTGCGGCGTGCCCCACTTTTTCTTCCGGAAGATTTGAAGCGATCGCCGTCGGGTCACTATGGTCGGGGCTCGAACCTCCGCCTGGTCGTTCATCCAGCCCGGATGACGGCGGGGGTGCCGCCGAGTCCCGTCCTGGCAGGGTGAAATCGCCGGAACGCGGAGCCGGGGACCCATTCCCTCCCAGAGGGGTCCTTCCGGGGTGAATCGGCGCGAGGGCCGCCCCGCGGAAGCGGGTCGGTGACGCGTCGTAGGGCAGCTTCCGGCCCGAACCCGTCAGCTCACCCGGTAGGCGGACTGAGGAAGAAGGAGTTCGCCTTCGTGGCGTCCCACCGTCGTCCCAAGCAGGCCGGCAAGGCACGAGTGACCGTGCTCACCACCGCTGCCGCGGCAGCGGTCGTGCTGTCGGGCCAGGCTGCCAACGCCGCCCCGGCCAAGCCCTCGAAGTCCGAGGTCAAGGAGCAGGTCGACAAGCTCTACCACGACGCCGAGATCGCGACCGAGAAGTACAACGGCGCGAAGGAGAAGCAGGACAAGCTCCAGCAGCAGGTCGACGACCTCCAGGACAAGGTCGCCCGCGAGCAGTCCGAGCTGAACGACCTCCAGAGCGACCTGGGCACCCTCGCCAGCTCCCAGTACCGCAACGGCGGCATGGACCCGAGCGTCCAGTTGTTCCTCTCCTCCGACCCGGACAGCTACCTCGACCAGGCGTCGGCCCTCGACCAGGTCGGCACCCGGCAGGCGGAGTCCATCAAGGAGATCCAGGAGCAGAAGCGGGTCCTCGACCAGGAGCGCGAGGAGGCCGCGAACAAGCTCGAGGACCTCGAGGAGACCCGCAAGCAGCTCGCCAAGAACAAGAAGGACGTTCAGGCCAAGCTGAAGAAGGCCCAGGACCTCCTCAACACGCTGACCGCCGAGGAGCGCGCGAAGGTCACCGCGCCCCAGCAGGACAGCGGCGGCGAGCGCGCCTCCCGCGACAGCGGCTCCCGCGAGGACCTGGTCACCGGCGTCCCGGCGTCGCAGCGCGCGTCCGCCGCGCTGGCGGCCGCCAAGACGAAGATCGGCTCGCCCTATGTGTGGGGCGGCAGCGGCCCGAACTCCTTCGACTGCTCCGGTCTGACCTCCTGGGCGTACGCGCAGGCGGGCGTGACGATCCCCCGCACCTCGCAGGCCCAGGCCAACGCCGGCACCCGCATCCCGCTGAGTCAGGCGCAGCCCGGTGACCTGATCATCCAGTACAGCGACTTCCACCACGTGGGCCTGTACGTGGGCAACGGGATGCAGCTCCACGCCCCCAAGCCCGGCGCCAACGTGCGTTACGAGACGCTCAGCTACATGGAGCCGCAGTTCGCGGTCCGCATCTGAGGCCGCGGCCCGGCTTCCCTCTTCCTCCGCGGACCCCGCCCCCTCCGGGCGGGGTCCGCGTCGTCGTGGGGCCGGGCGCGTGCCCCCGGCCCTCCTCGGCCCCTCCTCGGCCCTCGCGGACTCCTCCGCGGCGCCCGTACGGGTGAACGCATGGGGCGCCGTGTTGTCGCACATGCCGGGTGACCTGCGGTGTTTGGTGCGCCCCGGTGGCGGTTGAGTCGCAGGACCTTTGTGTCGCCGCCCCATCTGGCTAGTGTCTGCCCCGCAGCTCCGCGTAGTCGATCGCCCACCGAGGGTGACGGCGCGGAGGTTCCGCCGGAGCCCGGCACGGCCGTGACGGGGAGCCGGACCGGGCACCGGGAGCGGGCCGCGGTCCGGCCGAGGCCCGGGAGAAGGCGGCTGCACGGAAGAAGGAGTCCGCCTTAAGTGGGGTCCCACCGACGTTCCCCGCAGCCGGGCACGGCGCGGGTGACTCCGTTCGCCGTGGCGGCCGCGGGCGCCGCCACCCTCGTCGCCGCGCTCACGGCCGCCCCCGTCGCGGACGCCGTGCCGCAGACGGACGCGGACGAGGTGAAGGCCGAGGTCGAGCGGCTCTACGAGCAGGCCGAGGCGGCCACCGAGAAGTACAACGGGGCCAAGGAGCGCGAGCAGCGCTCCAAGCGGCGCGCCGGCCGCCTCCAGGACCGGGTGGCCCGCGGCCAGGCCGTCATCAACCGGATGCGCGACGCCCTCGGCGCCCTGGCCGCCGCGCAGTACCGCGGCGGCGCCGTGGACCCCGAGCTCCAGCTCATGCTCTCCTCCGACCCGGACGAGTACCTGGAGCGCGCCGCTGTGCTCAGCCAGGTCGGCCGCCGCCAGGCCGCCGACCTGCGGCATCTGCGCCACGCCCAGCGGGACCTGGGGCAGCGGCGGGCCGAGGCCGCCGCCGAACTGGAGGATCTGGCCGAGGCCCGCGCCGACCTGGCCCGCCACAAGCGCACCGTGCAGCGCAAGCTCTCCTCGGCCCGGCGGCTGCTGCACACCCTCGACGCCAGGGAGCGGGCCCGGCTGCGCCTGATGCACGGCGGGGCCGGGCGGCCCGTGGCCGCCCCGCACGGCCCCCCGGCGTCCTCCCGGCGCGCCGCGACGGCCGTGCGCGCGGCGATGGGGGCGCTCGGCTCCCCCTACAGTTGGGCCAGCGCGGGCCCGCACGCGTTCGACTGCTCGGGCCTGACCCACTGGGCGTACCGGCAGGCCGGGATCACCATCCCCCGCACCTCCCAGGCCCAGGCCGGCGCGGGCACCCGGGTGCCGCTGTCCCAGGCCAGGCCGGGCGACCTGGTCACCTACCGCGGCGACGCCAGCCACGTCGGCATGTACGTCGGCGGCGGCCGGGTCATCCACGCGCCCTACCCCGGGGCGCGGGTCCGCTACGACCCGGTGGACATGATGCCGGTGCACGCGGTGACCCGGGTGTGACGGCCGGAGCGGCCGGAGCGGCCTAGGATCGGGCCGTGGACGTGAGCGGCCGGCGGTGGGGGTTCGCGCCGGGGCCGCGCGCGGTCGCGGCCGTCGTCGCGGCGGCCGCGGTGCTGCTCGCGGCGCTGTTCCTGGTGCCGCCGCTCACCGGGCGGGACACGGAGCCCGGCACCCGCGCCGCCCTCACCGAGCTGCTGCGGCGCCGCGGCGAGGCCGTGGTCGAGCGGGACCGGGCCGCGTTCCTGCGGGACACCGCGCCGGGGCCGTTCCGCCGCCGCGAGGCCGCACGCTTCGGCAACCTCGCCGAGGTGCCGCTGGCCTCCTACGGCTACCGGCTGCTGCGGATCCGCGGCACCACCGCGGACGTCGAGCTGCGCTACCGCCTCACCGGCCACGACACCGGGCCCGTCACCGCCGCCGAGCGGTTCACCTTCGCCGCCCGCGACGGCCGGGTCACCCTCACCGGGGACGCGGGCGGCACCGCCCAACTGTGGGACTTCGGGCCGGTGCGGGCCGTGCGCGGCGAGCACAGCCTGGTGCTCGGCCTCGGCGGGCTCCGGGACCTGCGCGCCCGCGCGGCCGAGGCGGACCGGGCGGTGCCCGCCGTGCGCGCCGTGTGGCCGGACGGCTGGGGCGGGACCGTGGTGGTGCTGGTGCCCGCCACGCAGCGCCAGATGGCCGAGCTGCTCGGCGCCCCGGAGGAGAGCTACGCGGGCATCGCCGCCGTCACCACCGCCCAGGCCCGCGGCGCCTCCGCGGCCTCCGCCGACCGGATCCTGGTCAACCCGGAGGCCTACCGGGACCTGAGCGCGTTCGGCCGCCAGGTGGTGCTCACCCACGAGACCACCCACGTCGCCACCCGCCGCGCCACCACGCCCGCCACGCCGGTGTGGCTGTCGGAGGGCTTCGCCGACTGGGTCGCCTACGCCCGCACCGGCCGCTCCCCGGCCGAGGTCGCGCCCGAGCTGCGGCGCGACGTGCTCGCCGGGCACGTCCCGCAGCGGCTGCCCGGCGACGCCGACTTCTCCGCCGGGCGCGACGGGCTCGCGCAGGCGTACGAGATGGCGTGGCTGGCCTGCCGGATGACCGCCGCCACCTGGGGGCAGGACAGGCTGGAGGAGCTGTACCGCGCGGCCGGCCGCGGCGTGGGCGGGGAGCGGGAGCTGGACGCCCGGATGCGGTCCGTGCTCGGCGTCGGGCTCGCGGACTTCACCGCGCGGTGGCGCGCCTATGTGCAGGAGGAGCTGCGATGAGCCAGGCCGGGCGGGCCCGCGGGGCCGTCACCGAGGTGTTCACCGACGAGGAGCGGGAGCGCGGGCGCGCCCTGCGCCGCGCGCAGTGGCCGCCCGCGCTCGCCGGCCGCGCCGCTTCCCTGGCGGCGCTGCTCGCCCTCGGCCTGACCCCGGCCGGGTCCGCGGTGGTGGACGCGGTGGGCGGCCCCTGGTGGGCGCGGGCGCTGTGGGGCGCGGCGGCGCTGGTCGCGGTGGGCACGGCGGTGCGGCTGCCGTTCAGCGCCCGGGTGACGGCGGCGCGGCGCCGGTTCGGCCTGGTCACGCAGGGCCGGAGCGGCTGGTGGGCGGACGTGCTGCGCGGGCTGCTGGTGTCGCTGCCGCTCGCCGCCGGCGCCGTCCTCGGCTGGTACGCCCTGGCCAGGGCCTGGCCGGACACCTGGTGGTGGGCCGCCGCCGGGTGCGCCGCCGCGGTGTCGGTGCTGCTGTCCTGGGTGGCCCCGCTGCTGCTGGAACCCGTCTTCAACCGGTTCACGCCCCTGCCGGAGGGCGAGCTGCGCACCGCGCTGCTGGACCTGGCGCGGCGGGACGGCGTCGCGGTGCGCGACGTCCTCGTCGCCGACGCCTCCCGCCGCACCACCGCCCTGAACGCGTACGTGTCCGGGTTCGGCGCCACCCGCCGGGTCGTCGTCTTCGACACGCTGCTGGAGCGGGCCGAGCCGCGGGAGGTGGAGCTGGTGGTCGCGCACGAGCTCGGGCACGTGCGGCACCGGGACGTGGCGCGGGGCACCGCGCTCGGCGCGCTCGGCGCCGCGGCCGGGACGCTGCTGCTGGCGGCGGCCGCGAGCTGGGACCCGCTGCTGCGGGCGGCCGGCGCGGACCGCGTCCGGGACCCCGGCTCGGTGTTCCTGCTGGCCGCGCTGGCGGCGCTGCTGGCCGCGGTGGCGGGCCCGGCCGGGCGCGCGGTGAGCCGCCGCGTGGAGGCCCGCGCCGACCGGCACGCCCTGGACCTGACCGGCGACCCGGAGGCGTTCGTCGCCATGCAGCGCAGGCTGTCCGTCGCCAACGTCGCCGACGTGGACCCGCCCCGCCTCCTGCACGCCCTGTACGGCACCCACCCCAGCGCGGTGCAGCGCGTCGCCGCCGCCCGGGAGTGGGCGGCGCGGCGCGCGGGGGCGGCGGGCGCGACTACACCGCGAAGCGCCACGCCGTGATCATGTAGGCGCCGTACCAGGTGCCGAACAGCGCCAGGGCCGCGCCCACCAGCACCGCCGTGCGGGTCCTCGTCCTGGCCAGGGCCACGGCCACCGGGACCAGCGCGAGCAGCGCGGGCACCAGCAGGCGCGGCTTGGAGTGGTAGTAGTTCGTCTGGCCGACGGTCAGCGCGAGCACCAGCAGCCCGTGCACGGCCAGCGGCGGCCACACCCGGTCCAGCACCGCGAGCGCGCAGCCCACCGCGGTGAACGCGATGAGCAGCACCACGCTCAGCGCCACCCACCCGTCGCTGACGCGGAGCGTGTCGGCGAAGAACCGGGCGGTGGCCGCGCCCCAGTCCCAGTGGGTGCCCCACCCCGCCTCCTGCACGGCCGTCCAGCCGTCGAGCCGCCCGGTCCTGTGCGCCACCCACAGCAGGTACGAGGGGACGCCCGCCGCGCCCAGCGCGCACCCGGCGACGGCCCGCCACAGCACCCGCCGCTCCCGCCACATGGCGATGCCCGCGGCCACGGCCAGCGCCGCGGCCACCGCGACCGCCGTGGACCGGGTCAGCCCGGCCAGCAGCCCGCACACCCCGGCGGTCAGCCACGCCTGGCGGTGCGCGGCCAGCAGAGTGCCCGCGGCCAGGGCCAGGAACAGGCTCTCGGTGTAGGCCATGGACAGCGACACGGCCATGGGCTGCACGCACACCAGCGCGGTCAGGGCGAACGCGACCCTGCGGTCGTACAGCCGCAGGCCGAGCCGGTGCACCAGCACCGCGGCGGCGGCCCCGGCGAGCCTGGCGGAGGTGAGGGCGCAGGTCTCCCAGCCCAGGCCGGTCAGCTCGCGCAGCAGCCGGACGCTGCCGGGGTAGAGGGGGAAGAACGCGAGGTTGCTCCCGGCGAGGGTGCCGTCGGCGCGGTACTCCAGGCCCTGCGGGTAGCCGTGCTCGGCGGTGTGCAGGTACAGCCTGCCGTCCCAGGACAGCAGCCGCTCCCGCACCCCCTCCTCGCTGCCCGGGGGGATCATCAGCCACAGCACGGCGAGCTGGAGGGCCGCCGCCGCGGTGTACACGGCCAGCGGCACCCCGCACACCGCCAGGGCGCGCCGTGGCAGGGAGACGGACGGTGCCGCCGGGACGACCCGGCCGGAGAGATCCTCTTGCGCGCTGGTCACGGCCCCGCCCGGTCTCGCTGCTTTCCGTACGACGGTCCCCGACCCTACCTCCCCGCCGTCCGCGCCCGCCCTTCCCGCTAACCTCGCCGTGATGACCGACAAGACCCTCATCGTCACCAACGACTTCCCGCCCCGCCCCGGCGGCATCCAGGCGTTCGTGCACAGCATGGCGCTGCGGCTGGAGCCCGCGCGGGTGGTGGTCTACGCCTCCACCTGGAAGGACGGCGCCGAGGTGGCGCGGTTCGACCGGGAGCAGCCCTTCCCCGTGGTGCGGGACCGCGCCTCCGTGCTGCTGCCCACCCGCAGGGTGACGCGGCGCGCGGCGGAGCTGCTCCGGGCGGAGGGGTGCTCGTCGGTGTGGTTCGGCGCGTCCGCCCCGCTGGGCCTGATGGCGCCCGCGCTGCGCCGCGCCGGGGCGGAGCGCATCGTCGCCACGACCCACGGCCACGAGGCGGGCTGGGCGGCGCTGCCCGGGGCGAGGGCGCTGCTGCGCCGCATCGGGGACGGCGTGGACACCCTCACCTACCTCGGCGAGTACACCCGCTCCCGGATCGCCCCGGCCCTGAGCCCGCGGGCGGCGGAGCGCATGGTGCGGCTGACCCCGGGCGTGGACGAGCGGGCGTTCCGGCCGGGCGCGGGCGGCGCCGCGGTGCGGGAGCGGCTGGGGCTGACCGGGCGGCCCGTGGTGGTGTGCGTGTCCCGGCTGGTGCCGCGCAAGGGGCAGGACACGCTGATCCGGGCGATGCCGCGGGTGCTGGCCCGGGTGCCGGACGCGGCGCTGCTCGTCGTCGGCGGCGGCCCGTACCGCCGGAGCCTGGAGCGGCTCGCCGAGTCCGCGGGGGTGCGCGACGCGGTGGTGTTCACCGGCGCGGTGCCGTGGGCGGAGCTGCCCGCGCACTACGAGGCGGGGGACGTGTTCGCGATGCCGTGCCGCACCCGGCGGCGGGGCCTGGACGTGGAGGGCCTGGGCATCGTCTACCTGGAGGCGTCGGCGACGGGCCTGCCGGTGATCGCGGGCGACTCCGGCGGCGCGCCCGACGCGGTGCTCGACGGCGAGACCGGCTACGTGGTGCCCGGCGGCTCCCCCGAGGCCGCCGCGGAGCGCGTGGTGCGCCTGCTCACGGACCCGGAGCTGCGCCGCCGCATGGGCGAGCGGGGCCGCGCCTGGGTGGAGGAGGCGTGGCGCTGGGACCTGCTGGCGCGGCGGCTCGCCGCCCTGCTGTGAGCCCGGCCGCGCCGCGCCCTCCCGGGTCCGGGGCGCCGCCCCGGACCCGCGTGCCCGGCCCCCCGGCTAGCGGTAGATCGCCTCGATCTCGTCCGAGAAGTCCTTCAGCACCAGGTGCCGCTTCAGCTTCAGCGACGGCGTCAGATGCCCGCCCTCCTCGCTGAACTGCGCGTCCAGGACGCGGAACTTCTTCACCGCCTCGGCCCGCGACACCCCGCTGTTGCCGTCGTCCACCGCGGCCTGCACCGCCGCGAGCAGCTCCGGGTCGCCGCGCAGCTCGGCGGCGCCCCGCCCGGCCTTGCCCCGCTGCTCCGCCCAGCGGCCGAGGAACTCCTCGTCGAGGGTGATCAGCGCGCCCACGAACGGCCTGCCCTCGCCGACCACCATGCACTCGGCGATCAGGGCGTGCGCCCGGATGCGGTCCTCTATCACCGCGGGGGCCACGTTCTTGCCGCCCGCGGTGACGATGATCTCCTTCTTCCGGCCGGTGAGCCGCAGGTAGCCGTCCTCGTCCAGTTGGCCGAGGTCGCCGGTGCGGAACCAGTCGCCGTCGAACACCTCCTCGGTGGCCGAGGGGTTGTTCCAGTAGCCGGAGAACAGGTGCCCGCCGCTGAGCAGCACCTCGCCGTCCTCGGCGATGCCCACCCCGGAACCGGGGATCGGCTGGCCCACGGTGCCGATCTTCTGCCGCTCCAGGGGGTTGAACGTGGTGGCGCCGAAGGACTCCGTCAGGCCGTAGCCCTCCAGCACGACGAACCCGATGCCGCGGTAGAAGTGCCCGAGCCGCTCGCCGAGCGGCCCGCCGCCGGACACGGCGTGGGTGGCCAGGCCGCCCAGCGCGGCCCGCAGCTTGCCGTACACCAGCTTGTCGAACAGCCGGTGCTTGAGCCGCAGCAGCAGGCCGGGACCGGACGGGGTGTCCAGCGCCCGGCTGTACTCCATGGCGCAGTTCGCCGCCAGGTCGAAGATGCGGCCCTTGCCGTCGGCCTCGGCCTTGGCCCGCGCCCCGTTGTAGACCTTCTCGAACACCCGGGGCACCGCGACGACCAGGGTGGGCCGGAACGACGCCAGCTCGCCCTGGAGCTGCTTGACGTCGGAGACGTGGCCGAGCCGGATCGGCGCCAGCATCGCGCAGATCTCCACCATGCGGCCGAGCACGTGCGCCAGCGGCAGGAACAGCAGCACCGAGGCGTCCTCGTGGAACAGCGTCCGCAGCCGCTCCACGGTGTTGCCGGTCTCGGCGAGGAGGTTGCGGTGCGTCAGCACGCAGCCCTTGGGGCGGCCGGTGGTGCCCGAGGTGTAGACGATGGACGCGGGGGAGTCGGCCCTGGCGATCGCGGTGCGCTCGTCGACGGTCCCGTCGGCGATGTCCTCCCCGGCCCGCACGAGCTGCTCGACGGCGCCCGCCTCCAGTTGCCAGACGTTCTTCAACTGAGGCAGCCGCTCCCGCACCGACTCCACGGCCGCCTCGTGGGAGGCGTCGGCGACCATGCAGCCGACCGCGCCCGAGTCGTTGAGGATCCACTCGACCTGCTCCGCGGAGGACGTCTCGTAGATGGGCACGGACACGCCGCCCGCCGTCCAGACCGCGAAGTCGAACAGCGTCCACTCGTACCGGGTGGGCGACATCAGGCCAACCCGGTCACCGGGGCGGACCCCGGAGGCGATCAGGCCCTTGGCGACCGAGCGCACCTGCGCGAGGAACTCGGCCGCGGTCACGTCCTGCCACGCCCCGGCGGTCTTTCTGCTGATCACCGCACGTGAGGGGTGCCGCGTGGCGTTGCTGCGGATGAGATCCGTCAGATTGCTGTCCGCGGGTACCTCGTACAGGGCCGGAAGGCTGAACTCGCGCAAGACTGCTGCTCCTCATCGGCGCCGGCGGCGTGACGGCGGTGTCCCCAGCGGGGGTGCTTCGCTGGACTGCCCGGGACGCTACCGACCGGTAAACAATTCAGGTAGGGGGTCGGCCCTCAATGTTCCTCGTGTCACACAGCGGCGGCGGGGCTGGCTGGTTCTTTACCCCACCGCGCCCGCGGTTGCGCGGACGGAGCCTCCTTCCGGAACACTACGTGAGTTCGGAGGTGACTCGCGCGTAGCCTCCCGCCCGCCGCCGGGCGCGGGCCCCCGCGCCCCTCCGCCCCACAGCCGCCCCCCGCGGCCGCCTCCCGGAGCCGCGCTGCCCCGAGACCCCGCCGCCGCGAAACGGCCCTGCCTCCTGGCGCCCCGGCCGGTATCATCCCGCCGCCGCCCGGCTAGGGTGTCCGCATGCGGGTCCATGTCGTCAGCGATGTCCACGGCGCCCACGACGCCCTCGCCAGGGCCGGGGAGGGCGCGGACGCGCTGGTCTGCCTCGGCGACCTGATCCTGTTCCTCGACTACGCCGACCACTCCCGCGGGATCTTCCCCGACCTGTTCGGGGCGGAGGCCGCCACCCGCGTGGTGGAGCTGCGCACGGCCGGGCGGTTCGACGAGGCGCGGGCGATGAGCGCGCGGCTGTGGGCGGGCATGGACCGGGAGAGCGCCATCGAGGCGGCCGTGCGCAAGCAGTACGCGGAGCTGTTCGCGGCGATGCCCACCCCGACCTACGCCACCTACGGCAACGTGGACATGCCCCACCTGTGGCCGGAGTTCGCCCGGGAGGGCACCACGGTGCTGGACGGCGAGACGGTGCGCATCGGCGACTGGACGTTCGGCTTCGTCGGCGGCGGCCTGCCCAGCCCCATGCGCACCCCGTACGAGGTGGACGAGGACGCCTACGCCGCCAAGGTGGCCGCCCTCGGGCCGGTGGACGTGCTGTGCAGCCACATCCCGCCGGCCGTGCCCGAGCTGACCTACGACGTGGTGGCGCGCCGCTTCGAGCGGGGCAGCGAGGCCCTGCTGGAGGCGGTCCGGGCCACCCGGCCGCGCTACGCCCTGTTCGGCCACGTCCACCAGCCGCTGTCCGCGCGGATGCGCATCGGCACCACCGAGTGCGTCAATGTCGGTCACTTCCGGTCGACGGGCAGGCCATGGGTGCTCACGTGGTGAACTCCCCGCGGCACGGCGGCCGCCTCCTGGGCCGCGCGGACCGGGCGAGGGAGTAATCTTCCAGGTCACACCAGACCCGCACGCATGTACGCGACAGTCCCGGAGGGACCCGGCGATGGCCGAACACACCAGGTCCAGCATCACGATCGAGGCGAGCCCCGCCGAGGTCATGGCGGTGATCTCCGACTTCGCCCGGTACCCGGAGTGGACCGGCGAGGTCAAGGAGGCCGAGATCGTGAAGACGGGCGCCGACGGCCGGGCCGAGGAGGTGCGGCTGCTGCTGGACGCGGGCGCCATCCGCGACGACCACACCCTCGCCTACACCTGGGACGGCGACCGCGAGGTGAGCTGGACGCTGGTGCGCTCCACGATGCTGCGCGCCCTGGACGGCACCTACTCGCTCGCCCCGCTCGGCGACGGCAGCCGCACCGAGGTCACCTACCAGCTCGCCGTGGACGTCAAGATCCCCATGCTGGGCATGATCAAGCGCAAGGCGGAGAAGGTCATCATCGACCGCGCCCTGTCCGGTCTGAAGCAGCGCGTGGAGAGCCCCGCGGCGGGCGGCTCCCGCTGAGCGCGCCGGGGCTCGCCCGCACCGTCCTGGTCACCGGCTCCGGCGGCGCGGGGCGCACCACCGCGGCCGCGGCCACCGCCGTCGCGGCGGCCCGCTCCGGCGCCCGCGTGCTGCTGCTGTCCGGTGACCCGGCGCTGCCCGGCGTCCTGGCCCGCCCCGTCCCCGCGGGGGAGCCGGAGCAGGTCGAGCCCGGCCTGCACGCCGTCCTGGCCCGCCCCGGCGGCGGCACCGCCGCGGCCCGCGCCCTGGACCTGGCCGCCCGCCTGCTGGGCGTCCGCCCCCTGGACCCGCTGGAGCGCGCCGAGCTGCCCGGCGACGCCGAGGCCGCCCTGCTCGGCGCGCTCGCCGCGCACGCCGCCGACCCGCGCTGGGAGGTGCTGGTGGTGGACGCCCCGCCGCTGCCCGCCGCCCTGTCCGCGCTGGCCCTGCCCGAGCGGCTCCGCCGCCATCTGCGCCGCCTGCTCCCCGAGCGGCGGCAGGCCGCCCGCGCCCTGCGCCCGCTGCTGGCCGCCGCCGCGGGCGTGCCGATGCCGCCGGAGGAGCTGTACGACGCGGCCCGGCGCGCCGACGCCGCGCTGGCCGCCGTGGAGCGGGTCCTGCGCGACGGCGCCACCACCGTCCGCACCGTCCTGGTCCCCGGGCCGCACTCCGCCGCCCGGCTGCGCGCGGCCCTGCCCGCGCTGGCCCTGCTCGGGCACCGCCCGGAGGCGGTGCTGGCCAACCGGCTGCTGCCGGACGGCTCCGCCGACCCGTGGCTCGCCGGTGCCGCCGCCGGGCAGCGCCAGGCGCTCAAGGAGCTGGACACCGCGGGCGCCCCCGTGCTCGAGCTGCCCGACCTGGGCCGCGACCCGGTGGGCGGGGACGACCTGGCGCTGGTGGGCCGCGCCCTGCACGTGCCGCCGCGCCCCGGCGGGCCCGCGCCCGACCCGTGGACGGTCGGCCCGGACGAGGAGGACGGCACCCTGGTGTGGCGGCTGCCGCTGCCCGGCGCGCGGCGGCCGGAGCTGGAGCTGGCCCGGCACGGCGACGAGCTGGTGCTGGACGTGGGCGGCTTCCGCCGCGTCGTCCCGCTCCCGTCCGCGCTGCGGCGCTGCGACGCGGCCGGGGCCCGCCTGGAGGACGGGGAGCTGCGGGTGCGGTTCGTGCCCGATCCCGGTCTGTGGCCGCGCGGCTGACCCGGTGCGCGGCGGGGGTGCCCGTTGACACCGTCCGGTACCGTCGGTAGGAGCGGCTCCGCGACCCGTGCCGCCGAGGCGACGCGCCCTGAGGCCCACCGGCCGGTCGCCGTGCACGTCCGGGCCGGGTCACACGCCGGTCCGCCCGCACCCCAGCCGGCGAGCACCCCAGCCGGCAAGCACCCCAGCCAGCAAGCACCGCAGCCCCGAGCACCGCAGCCAGCAAGCACCGCAGCACCGCACCCACCGCAGTCAGGAGCGACCCATGAGCGAACCCCTGCCCTCCCGCGAAGAGAGCCCGGACGAGGACGCCTGGGCGACGGCGTGCGCCGAGGACACCGCGGAACAGGCGTCCCGGCGCCGGGTGCGGCAGGCGAAGGAGCCCGGCAGCGCGGCCGACGAGCTGCGCAAGCTCGCCGAGGCCGTCGCCGACCGGGTGCAGGAGGCGAGCGGGCCGCTGGGCCTGCCCGCCCAGATGCTGCTGTCGCAGGCCAGGTCCGCCATCGGGCAGGCCAGGGACCGCAACCCCGAGCTGTTCGACCACCTGGCGGCCGCGGGCAACGAGCTCCTGTCCGCGTACCGCGCCGCCGTCACCGACCACGAGAAGCGGTGGACGGACGGGGAGCCCCCGAGCAGCGAGCGCATCGACCTGGACTGAGCGCGTCCGACCCGTACCCCGCCGGATCCGCGGCGGACCCCCGCCCTGCCCCCGTTCGAGCCGGTTGTCCGGCCGGAACGGTACGGTTACCCCCAGCGGGGATCGACCGAGCGACTGAGGGACACATGGGACTAGCCATCGGCGTTGACATCGGCGGCACGAAGATCGCGGCCGGCGTCGTCAACGAGGAAGGTGCGATTCTCGAGACGGTCAAGGTGCCGACTCCGGCGACCCCCGAGGGCGTCGTTGACGCCATCGCCGACGCGGTGCGCGAGGTCTGCTCCGGCCACGGCCAGATCGAGGCGGTGGGCGTGGGCGCCGCCGGCTACGTGGACGACAAGCGGGCCACCGTGCTGTTCGCGCCCAACATCGACTGGCGGCACGAGGCGCTGAAGGACAAGGTCGAGCAGCGCGTGGGTCTGCCGGTGGTGGTGGAGAACGACGCCAACGCGGCCGCGTGGGGCGAGTACCGGTTCGGCGCGGGCCAGGGCCACGACGACGTCGTGTGCATCACCCTCGGCACCGGCCTGGGCGGCGGCATCATCATCGGCGGCAGGCTGCACCGGGGCCGGTTCGGGGTCGCCGGGGAGTTCGGCCACATCCGGGTGGTGCCGGACGGGCTGCTGTGCGGCTGCGGCAGCCAGGGCTGCTGGGAGCAGTACGCCAGCGGCCGTGCCCTGGTCAGGTACGCCAGGCAGCGGGCCACCGCCACCCCGGAGAACGCGGAGACCCTGCTCGGCCTCGGCGACGGCACCGCCGACGGCATCGAGGGCCAGCACGTGACCCGCGCCGCGGAGCTGGGCGACCCGGTGGCCGTGGACTCCTTCCGCGAGCTGGCCCGCTGGGCCGGCGCGGGTCTGGCCGACCTGGCGTCGCTGTTCGACCCGTCCGCGTTCATCGTCGGCGGCGGCGTGTCCGACGCGGGCGACGTGGTCATCGAGCCGATCCGCAAGTCCTTCCGCCGCTGGCTGGTCGGCGGCACCCACCGGCCGCACGCCCAGGTCCTGGTGGCCCAGTTGGGCGGGCGCGCCGGCCTGGTCGGCGCGGCGGACCTGGCCCGCCAGGGCTGAGTGCCCGCCCTCGGGGGCTGAGAGGCCGCCCCTCCGGGGCCGTGTTGCCGCCCTCGGGGCCGGGCCTTCGCCCGCGGGGACGGCCGGGCCGTGCGCGCGCCCGGCCGTCCAGCCTCCCACGAGGCCGGGCCTGCCCGCCCAAGTGCCGTCCCGCCCCGCTATCTTGGCGTCCACAGCCGGCCGGCCGGGCCCCTGAGCCCGCCGGCGGCCGTGCGGGGGATGGGTGCTTCAAGGCGCTGAGAGCGAGGCGAACGATGATGGCGTCAGGCGGTGGCATTCCCGGCCGGGACGGCGAGCGGGCGGAGCGCGAGGACGGGCCGCGGCACGGCCCCGAGCCCGGCGGCCTCCCGGAGTCGCACACCGAGGCGGACGGCTCCGCGGTGGTGCGGATCCTCAGCTACAACGTGCGCTCGCTGCGGGACGACAGGGACGCGCTGGTCCGGGTGGTCCGGGCGTGCGCGCCGGACGTCGTCTGCGTCCAGGAGGCCCCGCGCTTCTACCGGTGGCGCAAGAAGGCCGCCTGGCTGGCCAGGGACTGCGGCCTGACCGTGGTCACCGGCGGGCAGCCCGCGGCGGGCCCGCTGCTGCTGGCGTCGCTGCGCGCCCGGGTGCTCACCGCCGAGGACGTGCTGCTGCCCCGCACCTCCGGCGCGCACCGGCGCGGCTTCGCCACCGCCACCCTCCAGTTCGGCGCGGCCCGCCTCGCGGTGGTGAGCTGCCACCTGAGCCTGCACGCCGCGGAGCGGCACGAGCAGGCCCAGGCCCTGCTGCGGCGGCTCGCGGACACCGGGGAGCGGTACGCGGTGGCCGCGGGCGACGTCAACGAGCGGCCCGAGGGCAAGTCGTGGGAGCTGCTCGCGGGCGAGCTGCGCGACGCCCACGCCGCGGCGCCCTGGGGCGGCACCTTCACCTCCACCGCCCGCGACCCGTACCAGCGCATCGACGGCGTGTTCACCACCCGCGACGTGGAGATCCTGGGCTGCGGCGTCCCCGAGGACCTGCCCGGCGTCACCGAGTCGGACCTGGCCTCGGCCAGCGACCACCGCCCGGTGCTGGCCGCGGTGCGCCTGAGGGCCTGACCCCGGCCGCGGGCCCGGCGGCGCGGGTCACACCACCGCGCCGCCGTCCGGGTCCTCCTCGTCCTCCTCGGTGCGGTCGGGCATGCGGAAGACCAGGGTGCCGAAGCCGCCCAGGAAGCCGCCGACGCCCAGCACGGCCATCCACCAGGTGATCGGCTGCTGGGCCAGCACCATCGCGAGGAGCAGCAGCGGCCCGCCGAGCACCGCGATCCAGGCGAACTTGGTGGTGGTGTCCACCTTCGGCAGCGGCGGCGGGGGCGGCGGCACGAAGTGGTCCTCGTCCTCCACCTCCTCGTGGTCGCGGGGGCCGAGCTCGCGCGGGTGGTGGACGGGCCCGGTGGCGACGAGGATGCTGCGGGTGGTGTTCAGCGACCCGTCGCCCGGGCCGCCCGCCGTGTCCTCGCCCTCGTCGTCGTCCCGGTCGTCAGCGTCGTCGGCGTTCCGGTCGTCGGCGTCGTCGGCGTTCCGGTCGCCGTCGCCGGCCCGCTCGCCGTCGTCCCGGTCGTCGTCCACCTGCTCGGCCTCCGGCCACGGCCGCGCGCCGCCGGACGGCGGGTCCGCGGCGAAGGAGGCGACCAACTGCTCCCAGACCGCGTCGTCGTCCTGCGGGCGGCGGTCCCGCTCCTCGCGCTCCTCGCGCTCCTCAGGCACTGCCCGCCTCCGCCTCGGGCACCGCCCCGTCCACGAGCACGCTCCGGTCCGCGCTGCCGTCCGCGGCGCCCGCCGCGACGGCCTCCGCCCGGGCCACCGACTCCGCCTCGGCCACCGCCTCGGCCGGGGCCTGCGCCTCGGGTGCGAGCCGCCGGATGAAGTCCCAGCTCCGGGAGAAGATCAGCTCGGCGTCGTGGTCCAGCGTCGCCACGTGGTAGCTGCGCTCCAGCCACACCTCCGTCACGTCCGTGGACGCCACGCCGCCCAGCACCGTCGCGGAGTTCCGCGGCGACACCACGTGGTCCACCCGGCTGTGCAGCAGCAGCACCGGCTGGCTCACCCGCGCCAGCTCCGCCTGCACCACCTTCCACAGCCGCGCCAGGCCGTGCAGCGCGTGCAGCCCCACCCGGTCGTACCCGGACTCCTCCACGCCCTCCTTGGCGATGTCGCAGATCACCCCGGGCACCGACGGCACCAGGTGCCGCAGCACCGGCACGGCCGCGATCACCGCCCGGTCGGACTGCACCGACGGGTTGACCAGCACCACCCCGGACACGGCGGGGCCGTGCTGCGCCGCGGCGTGCAGCACCAGCGCGCCGCCCATGGACAGGCCGCACAGGAACACCCGCGAGCACCGCTCGGAGAGCCTGCGCACCTCGCGGTCCACCGCGGCGTACCAGTCCTCCCAGCCGGTGCGCTGCATGTCCTGCCAGCGGGTGCCGTGCCCGGGCAGCAGCGGCGCGGAGACGGTCAGGCCGCGCGCCGCGAGGTACTGCGCCCACGGGCGCATGGACTGCGGCGATCCGGTGAATCCGTGGCTCAGCACCACACCGACCTCCCCGCCCTCGTGGCGGAACGGCTCGGCTCCGGGGATCAGCGGCACCTTGGGGCTCCTCGTGGCTGGAGGCGGAGCGGGGAACGAAAGGGCGTGCGTGGAAAGGCGGACCTCGGGCGCATGGTACTCGACCCGTGTCGAGAGCGTACGGGCCGATTTCGAACAGGTTTTGGTGGTGCGCCACCCCACGCGGGGAAGGCGCCGGGGGACGGGACGCCCCGGGCGGAGGGAGGCGGCGGACGGCGGCGAGGCGGTTCACAGGGCGGTGAGGAGCGGCGCCCGGCGGAATCGGTACTAGGGTTCCCCGTGTCAAGCACAGGAGGTCCCCGGTGTTGTTCTACGGCGTGATGAAACTGTCCGTCGGCTCGCTGCTGCGCGTCGTCTTCCGCCCGTGGGTGGAGGGTCTCGAGAACATCCCCCGGGAGGGTCCGGCGATCCTGGCGAGCAACCACCTGTCCTTCTCCGACTCGATGTTCCTGCCCGCCGTGGTGGACCGGAAGATCACCTTCGTCGCCAAGTCGGAGTACTTCACCGGCACCGGTGTGAAGGGCCGGGCGACCGCCGCCTTCTTCCGGGCCGTCGGCCAGCTTCCCGTGGACCGCTCGGGCGCGCGCGGCGCGGGCGACGCGGCGGTGCGCAGCGCCATCCAGGTCATCGAGCGCGGCGAGCTGTTCGGCATCTACCCGGAGGGCACCCGCTCCCCGGACGGGCGGCTGTACCGGGGCAAGCCCGGCGGCCTGGCCCGGGTGGCGCTGGCCACCGGGGCGCCGGTCATCCCCGTCGCGATGATCGACACCGAGAAGATCCAGCCGCCGGGCAAGGTCGTGCCGAAGCTGATGCGCCCGGGCATCCGCATCGGCAAGCCGCTGGACTTCAGCCGCTACCAGGGCATGGACAACGACCGCTACATCCTGCGCTCGGTCACCGACGAGGTGATGTACGAGATCATGAGGCTGTCCGGCCAGGAGTACGTGGACGTCTACGCCAGCGAGGCCAAGCGCAGCATCGAGGAGGCGCGGAAGGCCGAGCGGGCCGCGGAGAAGGCGGCCGAGAGGGCGGCGGGCAAGGCGGGGGAGAAGAACCCGGGGGCGGCGGACACCGACGCGGGCGAGGACACCGGCCGGGCCGCGTAGCCCAGCCCCGTCCCCGTCCCCCTCCCCGCCCCCGTCCCGTCGTCGTCCCGCCGCGGGCCGCGCCCCTCCGCACCGGCTACCCTGCACCGCACGTCCGGCGCCGGGAACCGATGAGCGGGGGAGCAGGCATGGTCAGGCGGTTGGTGCGGGCTGCCGCGGACAGGATCGCGCCGCCCGGCGCGATGACGCTGGAGCAGCCGCTGTGGCGGGCGCTGATCGCGCTGCGGCTGATCACCCTCGGCTACGCGCTGTTCCGCTACGGCGTCTCCTTCGACGAGTACCGCCACCCCGAGGGCGGCTGGGCGTACCTGGCCGTGCTCACCGTGTGGTCCCTGGTGACCCTGCCCCGCCTGGGCGGCGCGCGGCGCTGCACCAGGCCGTTCTTGGTCGTCGACCTGTCCCTGGCCACCGCGGGCATCATCCTCACCCGCGTCTTCGCCGACCCCGAGCAGATCGCCGAGGGCCAGGCCACCCTGCCGACGATCTGGGCGGCGACCTCCGTGCTGGCGTTCGCCATCAAGGGCGGCTGGCGCTGGGGCGCGCTCGCCTCGGTGCTGATCGGCGTGTGCAACGTGATCGAGCGCGGCGACGTCACCGAGCGCAACACGCACAACATCGTGCTGCTCTTCGTGTCCGCCTCCGCCGTCGGCTACGTCGTCGAGCTCGGCCGCGCCAGCGAGCGCACCCTCACCCGGGCGCTGCGGATCGAGGCGGCCACCCGCGAGCGGGAGCGGCTGGCCCGGGACATCCACGACAGCGTGCTCCAGGTGCTGGCGATGGTGCAGCGGCGCGGCGCGGAGATCGGCGGGGAGGCGGCGGACCTGGGCCGGATGGCGGGCGAGCAGGAGGTGGCGCTGCGGGCCCTGGTGACGGGGACGGCCCCGCCGTCCGCGGGCGGCCCCGCCACGGCCGCCGCTGCCGCGCCCCCCGGCGCCCCGGGCGAGCTGGACCTGCGCGCCCTGATGTGCCCGCTGGCCGGGCCGCGGGTGACCGTGTCCTCGCCGGGCACGCCCGTGCCGCTGGACGCGCACGCCGCGCGGGAGGTCACCGCCGCGGTGTCGGCCGCGCTGGACAACGTGCGCAGGCACGCGGGCGAGGAGGCGCACGCCTGGATCCTGATCGAGGAGGCCCCCGACGAAGTGCTGGTCAGCGTCCGCGACGACGGGCCGGGCTGCCCGCCGGAGCGGCTGGCCGAGGCCGCGCGCGAGGGCAGGCTGGGCGTCGCCCAGTCCATCCGGGGCAGGCTGCGCGACCTCGGCGGGGAGGCGGACTTCTACGCTGTGCCCGGGCAGGGCGTCGAGGTGGAGCTGCGTCTGCCCCGCGCCGCGCGCCGCCGGGCACGGGCGTGAGGCGAGCACCGGAAGGAGCAGCGGCAGTGGAGCAAGCGACGCAGGGCGCCGTCCGCGTCATGGTCGTGGACGACCACCCGATGTGGCGGGAGGCCGTGGCCAGGGACCTCGCGGAGGCGGGCTACGACGTGGTGGCCACGGCCGGGGACGGGCCCGAGGCGGTGCGGCGGGCCCGCGCGGCGCGGCCCCAGGTGCTGGTCCTGGACCTGAACCTGCCGGGGCTGCCCGGGGTGGAGGTGTGCCGGGAGGTGGTCGGCGCCGACCCCGGGCTGAGGGTGCTGGTGCTCTCGGCGAGCGGCGAGCACGAGGACGTGCTGGAGGCGGTGAAGTCCGGCGCCACGGGCTATCTGGTGAAGTCGGCGGGGCGGGACGAGCTGCTGGACGCGGTGGCCAGGACGGCGGTGGGCGACCCGGTGTTCACACCGGGCCTGGCCGGGCTGGTCCTGGGGGAGTACCGGCGGCTGGCGGCGGACCCGGAGCCGAAGCGGGCGGACGAGCCCGCGGCGCCGCGGCTGACGGACCGGGAGACGGAGGTGCTGCGGCTGGTGGCCAAGGGCCTGTCCTACAAGCAGATCGCCGAACGGCTGGTCATCTCCCACCGCACCGTGCAGAACCACGTCCAGAACACCCTGGGCAAGCTCCAGCTCCACAACCGCGTGGAACTGGTCCGCTACGCGATCCAGCGGGGCCTCGACACGGAGTGACCCGCCCCCTTGGGGCGGGCCCGGCGAGCGCGGTGGCGAAGGGATCCACCCGGGGCCGGTCCACAGGTGCCGCCACGGCGGCACCGTGGACCGGCCTCCCGGCCTCCCGGCCTCCCGGCCTCCCGGCCTCCCGGCCTCCCGGCCTCCCGGCCTCCCGGCCTCCCGGCCTCCCGGCC
>NZ_BAAGTD010000015.1:111339-154883 GCF_054782095.1 Streptomyces capparidis
CCCGAGCAGGGCGAGCCTCCCCCCCCGCCCCAACGCCCGCCCCAATCAGGCCCCGAAAACCAGTCCAAATGATCTTTCAACCCCCCTACGGGTGAAGAACCGGACACTCCTCTCCGGAATCCACCCGAAAAACAAAAGAAAACGGAATCCAGGGCGATCCCCTCAACCCCCCGGCGCGGTTAACGTTGCGTGAGTTGGACGTCACTCAGCGAGCGCTCGGAAGGGAAGAGCCATGCGCGTTGGAGTTCTCACCGGCGGCGGTGACTGCCCCGGTCTCAACGCCGTCATCCGCGCTGTCGTCCGCAAGGGCGTGCAGGAGTACGGCCTGGAGTTCGTCGGTTTTCGCGACGGTTGGCGCGGCCCGCTGGAGGGCGACACCCAGCCCCTGGACATCCCCGCGGTGCGCGGCATCCTGCCCCGCGGCGGCACGATCCTCGGCTCTTCGCGGACCAACCCCCTCAAGGTGGACGACGGCATCCGCCGGATCAAGGACAACCTGGCGAAGTTCGAGGTGGACGCGCTGGTCGCCATCGGCGGCGAGGACACCCTGGGCGTCGCCGCCCGGCTCGTCGAGTACGGCGTGAACACCGTCGGCGTGCCCAAGACCATCGACAACGACCTGTCCGCCACGGACTACACCTTCGGCTTCGACACGGCCGTCAACATCGCCACCGAGGCCATCGACCGCCTGCACACCACCGCCGAGTCCCACCGCCGGGTGCTGGTGGTGGAGGTGATGGGCCGCCACGCCGGGTGGATCGCGCTGCACGCGGGCCTCGCCGGCGGCGCCAACGCCATCCTCATCCCCGAGCAGCGGTTCGACGTGGACCAGGTCTGCGCGTGGGTGGAGAGCCGGTTCCGGATCAAGTACGCCCCGATCGTGGTCGTCGCCGAGGGCGCCGTGCCCAAGGAGGGCCAGATGGTGACGAAGGGCCAGATGCTGGACTCCTTCGGCCATGTGCGGCTGTCCGGGATCGGCGAGTGGCTCGCGGAGCAGATCGAGGAGAAGACCGGCAAGGAGGCCCGCACCACGGTCCTCGGCCACATCCAGCGCGGCGGCACCCCGAGCGCGTTCGACCGCTGGCTGGCCACCCGGTTCGGCCTGCACGCGATCGACGCGGTCAAGGAGGGCGACTACGGCAGGATGGTCGCGCTGCGGGGCACCGACATCGTGCGGGTGCCGCTCGCCGACGCCACTGCCAAGCTGAAGACCGTGGACCCGTCGCTGTACCAGGAGGCCGGGGTCTTCTTCGGCTGAGGCCCCCGCCCCCCGCACGGCCACCGGGGCGCGCCCCCTCCGCACAGGGCGCGCCCCGGATCCCGTCACCGCCCGACGAGCACCGGCTGGAGCAGCCGCGTGACGATGCCCGGCCCGTCCAGCGTCAGCACCGACTCGGGGTGGAACTGCACCCCGGCGAGCCCCGCCCCGCGCAGCGCCACCACGTCCCCGCTCACCGCGTCCCGTGCCACCTCCACCCCGGCCAGGGCCAGCCGCTCCGCGTCACCGTCCCCGCACCGCGCGGTGAACGTGCTGTAGAACCCCACGGTCTCGGCCTGCCCGAACAGGTCCACGGTCTCCTGCGCACCCTGGTACGGCACCGCCTTGCGCACCAGCGGCAGCCCCAGCTCCGCCGCGAGCAGCTCGTGCCCCAGGCACACCCCGAGCAGCCCGTGCCGGTGCTCGCGCAGCAGGTCGCGGGCGAGCCGGCGCAGCATCCGCATCCTGGGGTCGTCCGCGTCCGCGGGGTCGCCGGGCCCCGGGCCGAGCACCACTGGCCCGGGGTGGCCGAGCGCCGCGGCGGCCAGCCCCGGGGTGTCGAAGCGCCGCACGGTGACCGTGAGACCGGTGGCCCGCAGCAGGTGGGCCAGCATCGAGGTGAACGTGTCCTCGCAGTCCACGACCAGGGCGTGCCCGGCCAGCGGCCCCGGCGCCTCACCGGTGTGCATCCGCAGCCAGAACGGCGCGAGCTTCGCCCGGCGCGCCGTCAGCGCCCGCGCCACCCGGGGGTCGTCGGCCAGCGCGGGGCGCGCGCCCCCGTCCGCCGCGGCGCGCGGGGCGGCCGGGCGCACACCAAGCGCCGCCAGCACCCCGGCGGCCTTCGCGTGGGTCTCGGCGACCTCGTCGCGGGGCCGGGAGTGCCGCACCAGGGTGGCGCCCACGGGCACCTCCAGCCGCCCGTCGCCGTCGAGGTAGGCGGTGCGGATGAGGATCGGCGAGTCCAGTGTCTGCCCGCCGCCCGCGTCCCGCCCGATGAGGGCGAGCGCCCCCGAGTAGTAGCCGCGCCCGCCGGACTCGTGCCGCTCGATCACCCGGCAGGCGTTCTGCACCGGCGACCCGGTGACGGTGGCCGCGAACATCGTCTCCCGCAGCACGTCCCGCACGTCCCAGGTGCTGCGTCCGCGCAGCTCGTACTCGGTGTGCGCGAGGTGCGCCATCTCCTTCAGCCGCGGCCCGAGGACCTGCCCGCCGAGGTCGCCGACGGCGCACATCATCTTCAGCTCCTCGTCCACGACCATGGTGAGCTCCTCGATCTCCTTGGCGTCGTGGAGGAACGCGAGCAGGTCGTCGGCCGAGGGCCCGGAGGCCGGGTAGCGGTAGGTGCCGCTGATCGGGTTCATGGTGACGACGCCGCCGCTCATCCGCACGTGCGCCTCGGGGCTTGCGCCGAGCAGGGTCCGGTCCGGCGTGCGCACCAGGTACGTCCAGTAGGCGCCGCGCTCGTCCGCGAGCAGCCGCCGGTACAGCGACAGCGCCACGGTCGCGCCGAACCCGGGGACGCGCCCGCCGAACGTCCTGCGGACGACGAAGTTGGCGCCCTCGCCGCGCCCGATCTCGTCGGCGACGACCCGCTCCACGACGGACGCGTACGCCTCGTCGTCCACGTCGAACGCGCCGTCCTCCACCACCGCGGGCACCCGCGGCAGCTCCCGCAGCAGCTCCGCGAGCCCGACGGTGTACGCCCGCTCGGGCCGCAGCACCAGCAGCGGCGTGCCGTCGTCCCGCACGTCGAACCCGCGCTCGCGGATCTGCCGGAACGGCACCACGGCCAGCGCGTCCGCGACCGCCTCCCCGCCGGCGGGTGCCCCGGAGGGCAGCGCGATGTCGGCGAGCCGCTCGACCTCCCCGACCGGGCCGAACAGCGCCTCCACCACCTCGCCGCCCCGCTTGATCAGCGCGAACGGCCCGGCGTCGGGATCGAGGGCCATCCGCACCAGCTCCGCGGCGCCGACCGCCGGGGCGCCCGCCCCGCCAGCACCCCCGCCGCGCGCGGCGCTCCCCGCGTCCCCGCCCCCACCGATTCCCCCGCTGTCGTGACCACGCACAGTGCGTCCTGCCTCTCCCTCGAAAGCCCCGGAAGGAGGGACAGCCGCCGCACACAGCAGAAAGGCCGCCCCTCGGGGCGGCCGGCGAAAACGAGATCGCGCGTATCAGGCGGCCGCCGCTTGGGCGTGCCACCACCAGTCCTGAACGATGCGCGCGAACATGCGGCGAACTGTAGCGCACCGCCCGCCCGTACGGCAGCGGGCGCGCGATGCTGGAAAGGTGACGGAGTTGCTCACCTTCGGCCACGGCACCTCCGGCCGCGAGCAACTGGCGGCCTGGCTGACCGGCGCCGCCGTGCGGGCGGTGGTGGACGTCCGCACCGCCCCGGGCAGCCGCCGCAACCCCGACGCGGGCCGCGCCGAGCTGGAGCGCGCGCTGCCGCAGGCCGGCATCGCCTACCGCTGGGAGCGGCGCCTGGGCGGCTTCCGCCGGGTGCCGGAGGACTCCCCGGACACGGCGTGGCGCAACGCCTCCTTCCGCGGCTACGCCGCCCACACCCGCACCCCGGAGTTCCTGGCCGCGATGGAGGTGCTGCTCGGCGAGTGCCGCGCCGCGAGGACGGCGGTGATGTGCGCGGAGTCCGTGTGGTGGCGCTGCCACCGCCGGATCATCGCCGACTACGCGGTGCTGGCCCGCGGCGCCGAGGTCCGGCACCTGATGCCCGGCGGCCGCCTCGTCCCGCACACCCCGACCCGCGGTGTCCGCCTGCGCCCGGACGGCCTGCTGGTGTACGACGCGGAGCCCTGACCCGCCCCTGACTCGCCCCCCGACCCGTCTCCGCCCGCCCCGGCGCCCGGCGCGCCGGGCGCAGGGCCCATCCTGGTCATCGGCGACACCGGTGACCCGGCGGCCCCGCACCGGGGCCGCCCCCCGCGCGGCACGGTCCCCGCCGACGGCACCACCCGCACGTCCCGACCGACGTCCCGACCGACGTCCCACAACCGCGAGGGCCCTTTGATGAGAACGCCGCTCACCGCCCGGGGCACGGCCCTGGCGGCCGCCGCCGCGCTGACGGTCTCCCTGCTCACGGCCTGCCAGGACGGAGAGGGCGACCGGTCGGACTCGGCCCGGCCCGCCTCCCCGTCCGCCACCGCCCCGTCCTCCGCGGGGCCGTCCTCCGCGCCCCCGTCCGCCGGTGCCCTGCCCGCCTCCCTCACCGGCCAGCGGATCGCCTGGCGGGCCTGCGGGGCGCCGACGGTGAACCAGGGCGGCGGCGACCGGCCCCAGCCGCTGAACGGCACGGCGTGGGAGTGCGGCACCCTCAAGGCCCCGCTGGACTGGGCGGAGCCGGGCGGCGAGACGATCGGCGTAGCGATGATCCGGGCCAAGGCGGCCCGGCCGAAGGAGCGCGTCGGCTCGCTGGTGTTCAACTTCGGCGGCCCCGGCGGCTCCGGCGTGTCGATCCTGCCCTCCCTGGCCGCCGACGACTACGGCACCCTGCACAAGGCTTACGACCTGGTGAGCTTCGACCCGCGCGGCGTCGGCGAGAGCTCCGGGGTGCGCTGCCTGACCGACGCGGAGATGGACGCCGAGGAGGCGGGTGACAGCACCCCGGACACGGCGGCCGAGGAGCGGCGACTGCTCGCCGACGCCAAGGAGGTCGCCGCCAAGTGCGCCGAGCGCGCCGGGCGGATGCTGCCGCACGTGGACACGGCCAGCGCGGCCCGCGACCTGGACCTGATGCGGCAGGTGCTCGGCGACCGGAAGCTGAACTACTTCGGGGTCTCCTACGGCACCGAGCTGGGCGGCGTCTACGCCCACCTGTTCCCGCGCAACGTCGGCCGCACCGTCTTCGACGCCGTCGTCGATCCCACCCAGGACGACCTCGCGGACGCGCTCGGCAACGCCGAGGGCTTCGAGCTGGCGCTGGACCACTTCGTGGCGGCGTGCGACGAGCAGACGCGGGGGAACTGCCCGATCGACTCCAGCGAGGACCTCGCCGGGCTGCTGGAGGACATCGACGCCGAGCCGCTGCCGACCGACGACGGCGACCGCAGGCTCACCGAGGACGCCGCCACCATGGGGGTCGTCGCCACCCTCTACGACCAGGAGTACTGGCCCGCCCTCGCCCAGGGTCTGAACGAGGTGCGCCGGTCCGGCGAGGGCACCACGCTGCTGACGATCGCCGACGCCTACACGGGCCGCGACGAGCAGGGCCGCTACGACACGAGCACCTACGCCAACATCGCCGTGAACTGCGCCGACTCCGGCCACCGGTACACCGTGGCGGACGTGCGCGCCCACCTGCCGGAGTTCCGCGAGGCGTCGGCGGCCTTCGGGGATGCGCTCGCCTGGAGCCTGCTCGGCTGCACCGACTGGCCGGTCACCGGCCGCAAGGCCCCGCTCGACGTCAGCGCGCCCGGCGCCGGGCCGATCCTCGTCATAGGCAACACCGGCGACCCGGCCACCCCGTACGCGGGCGCGAAGCGCATGGCGGACGGCCTCGGCGAGGGCGTCGGCGTCCACCTGACCGTGCGCGGCGAGGGCCACGGCACCTACGGCGTCAACGACTGCCTCACCGCGAAGGTGGACGCCTACCTCCTCGACGGCACCGTCCCCGCGGACGGCACCACCTGCCGCTCCTGACGCCCACCGCGCCCCGCCCTCACCCGGCCCGGCGCAGCAGCATCTGCGTCGCCACCACCGGGCGGCCGTTCATGGTGCGGCCGGGGACCTCCCTGGCCTCCTCCACGTCCGTCCCGGCGAACAGCTCCCGCAGCCACCGCGGGGTGTGGTGGCGCACCACCGCGCCGTCGCTGGTCTCGAACACACCGTAGGTGCCGTACCGCCCGGCGAAGCGCTCGTACCGGGCGCGGTTGCGCTCGTCGTCCTGGAGGCACAGGTCGCTGAGGTACAGCAGCCCCCCGGGCCGCAGCACCCGCAGCAGCTCCGCGACCAGCTCCCGCTGCGCCGCGTCGGTGGGCACGCAGGTCAGCACGGCGAACAGCAGCACCGCGTCCACCGCGCCGTCCGGGTGGGGCAGCCGGGGCGGGTCCTGGAGCAGGGTGAACCGGCCCCCCGGGTGCTCCTCCCGGGCCCGCGCCAGCAGGTTCGGCGCGACGTCCACGCCCTCCACGTCCGTGAAGCCCAGCTCGGCGAGCTCCCCGGTGAGCCGCCCGTACCCGCAGCCGTAGTCCAGGATCCGGGCCCGCCGGTCCAGCCGCTCCAGCCACGACGGCTCGACCGGGTACCCGAAGGTCTTCTCCGTGCCCGCGGAGTCCCAGTAGTCCCTCTGGTTCCCAAGATCGGTCATGCCCCGAGCCTCCCAGAGCGACCACCCCCCGACCAGCCGGATCACACCGGCAACGCCCGCCGCACCTCGGCGATGAGCTGCTGCGCCTGGGCCCCGAAGACGGCGGATTCGCGGAGGGTCTGCCATACGCGCAGGTGGGTGGCGGTGCTGTCGGCGTCGTCGAGCCACAGTTCCGCGTGCCAGGTCTCCACCACCACTTGGCGGTCGTCGTAGATCCAGAAGCCGACACCGGCGGGGATCTTCAACTGCGCGGTGAGCGGGACGATACCCAGTTCGACGGTGTCCAGGCCGATCACGCCGAGCAGGCGGTCCAGTTGCGCGGCGAGCACGGACGGCGGGCAGATCCGGGCGTGCAGCACGGCCTCCCACAGCAGGATGTGGTACCGCTTGCCCGAGTCGTACAGCCCTTCCTGGCGCTTCATCCGGGTCCGCACCGCGTCGTCGATGTCCCGCCCGGCCCCGTGCAGCTCGGCGAAGCGGGTGAGGACGGCACGCGCGTAGTCCGGGGTCTGGAGTACGCCGACGATCCAGGACGACTCCCACGCGCGCAGCACCGCCGCGTCGGCCTGCGCGGCGTTGTGCGCCTCCTGGACCGGGCGGTTCCCCGCGGCGAGCTGGCGGCGCCACGACCTGACCTGGGACTCGAGCCCTCTGAGGCGCGCGTGCAGTTCCTCGGCGGCGTCCGGCTGGTCTGTCGCCTCCGCCCAGGCGCGCAGATCCTCATGGGTCGCTGTCTGGCGGCCGTTCTCCAGCTTGTAGATCTTGGAGTGCGGCCAGCCCAATCGCTGGGCCAACTGCGGGCCGGTGAGCCGACCTCCGGGGGCCGCAAGGCGCAGCTCCCTCAGCCGTTCCCCGAGAGCCTGTCTCGCGTGCTGGAAGTCGGTGCTCACCGGTCACACGTTAGTGCGCGGGCATCTCCGCGACGAAGGTCGGGGAGTGCACGGCGTAGTGCCAGGCCGCGTCCCGGACCTGGGCGTAGCGCAGGACCCTCACCGGCTCGGTGATCAGCTCGACGTCGAGCAGGTTGTCGTCCTGGTCGAAGTTGAGCAGCGCGACCAGCCGGGAGTCGAACAGCCAGAAGTCCTCGGCGGGCAGCCCGATCCGGTCGGCGTCCGCGCGCCACAGGTTGCGGATGTCCTCACCGGCGGCGCCGTTCCGCTTGGCGTTCTCCAGCAGGAAGAGCTGACCGGGCGTCGGCGGGCTGTCCACGATGCGCACCCGCTCGAACCGCTTGCGCTGCTCCGTCTGCGCCCGCACGTTGCGGCACCACTCGTTGGTGAAGTCCCATCGCACGGGCTCGCCCGCCGTGAATTGGGCGTAGGCGTCGGTGGCCTCGTCGGAGGCGTACCGGCGGCGGGTCTCCAGCCGCCACGCGGTGTGCTCGAAGGTCTCGAAGAGCCTGCCGAACTCGTCCAGATCGATGATGCGCGGCACGCGGGTGACCTCCTTGGGGGCGAAGTCGACCAGCAGTTCGCGGGGCACCACGACGGGCACCTCGCCCTCGCCGAGGTGTCGGAGCTGGGCGATGTCCTCCTCGTCGGTGAGGGGCTTCCCCTGCACGATGATCTCCCCGCTGTCCGCGTCCTCGTGCACGGTTGGGCAACCGCCGTTGCTCGACCCCGTCCCGATGAAGCGCAGTCGTCGCGCCATGTAACCGCCTCTCTCGAATGGCGTGTGACCCGACAAGCATCCACGGCACCGCCCCCCCCGTCGGGACGGCTTTCCCGAGACCACACGGGACCATCCGGGAACAGCCACCCGAGGTTCGAGAACATTCGAGAACATCGCATGGCAGCCCCCGCCTCCCTGTCCCTAACGTCCCGATTACGCAACGCACGGCGAAGGGGCCGAATGGTGAGTCAGGAACCGCCCGCGGTGGGGACCTACGTCCGGGACCGCGAGGACAGGGTCGGCCGGGTGATGGACGTCTCGGGGGCCACCGTGTGGCTCCGGCCGCCCCGTGGCGGCACCGAGTGGACGGCCTCGGTCGGGCAGGTGGAGCCGGTCTCCGCGGGCGAGGCGCTCGGTGTCGCCGTCCGGGAGGCCAACCGCCGGGCGAAGTGGTTCCGGCCCGCGCGGGGATGACGCCCGGGCCCGGGAGCACGCGGTGGAGGTGCCGGAGGCACGGGTTCGCGGTGCGGTCCTGGCGGTCGCCGGGGGCGAGGACGTGGCGGGCGGCTGGTGGCTGGGCGGGCAGCGCTTCCTGTCCGTCTGCCTGATCGCGTGCAGCCCGCACCGCTTCCGGCCGGAGTACCCCTGCCCGCAGCGGTAGGGGCGCCTAGCGGAGCGCCCCGGTCGCGGCGGCCCGGACGAAGGCGGTGAAGGCTTCGGGGGTGAAGGTGAGGGCCGGGCCGTCGGGGTCCTTGGAGTCGCGGACGGCGACGACGCCGGGGGAGAGGGCGGCGACCTCGACGCAGTCGCCGCCGGTGTCCCCACTGTGGCTGGACTTGCGCCACTGGGCGCCTTGGAGGGCGGCCACTTCGACGCACTGGCCGCCGGTGTCGCCGCTGTAGGAGGACTTGCGCCAGCGGGCGCCGGACAGGTCAGGGCTGCTCTTCCCCATAGCGTTCCTCCATCACCCGGGCGATCGAGTCCGCCGAGTCCTCGACGGACAGTGCGGATGCTCGCAGCAGATCGTAACGGAGGGAGAGCTCGGTGACTTCCTCCGAATCGATGGTCGGATGAGAGGAGTTGTAGCCCTCGGTGTAGCCGAGGTCGGGGTGGTCCTTGAAGCGGAGGACGTTGAAGGAACCCATGAGTCCTGCGTGGGCGCCCGCCGCGAACGGGAGGATCTGGATCTTCACGTGGTCGCTGTTCCGGAAGGACAGCAGGTGTGCCAGTTGCTCGCGCATCACCGCGCGCCCGCCGACGGGGATGTGCAGGGCGGCCTCGTGGAGGATGACCCACACCAGGGGCGGCTTCGGGCGGGCGAGGATCCGCTGGCGCTCCATACGGGTCGTGAGCCGTGCGTCGAGCTTCTCCTTGTGGACGGCGCCCAGCACCGCGCAGGCGTACGCCTCGGTCTGCACGAGGCCGTAGACCACCTGCGTCTGGAACGACGAGATGGACACCGCCTGCTCCTCCAGCGCCGCGTACTGCCGGAACCACTTCGGCAGCGCGCTCTTGCGCACCAGCTCCCACAGCCGCAGCAGCGCCCCCTCCGCGTGGAGTGCCGCGTCCGCGCGCTGGGTGAAGTCCAGCGTGGGGGCCTTCTGAGCCCGCTCGATCTGGCAGATCAGCGAGCCCGTGCAGTAGATGATCTCTCCGAGCTGCTTCTGGTCGAGGCCCTGTGCCTCCCGCAGCCGCCGCAGCTCCGCTCCGAAGAACGCCAGCACCGACGAGGTCGGGTCCAGGTCGCGGTACGCAGTTCCCACAGCCGGCTCCCCCCAACATATTGACGGGTTGTCTTTGCCTGGCGACACAGCGTAGTGACCTGGATCTCCCCATGTGGGCGGAATCCGGTAACCGGTCTCATCTGGTGGGCAGGGCTCCGGAGCCCTCTGCGCACCCTTTAACCTTGCGAGGGTGACCGTGAACGCAAACACCTGGCGAGACCTGCCCGCGGCGCAGCAGCCCGAATGGCCCGACCCCGAGGCTCTGCGCGCAGTGATCGCGGACCTCGAGTCGTATCCGCCGCTCGTCTTCGCCGGCGAGTGCGACCAGTTGCGCGCGCGTATGGCTGCCGTCGCCAGGGGGGAGGCGTTCCTGCTCCAGGGCGGTGACTGCGCCGAGACCTTCGACGGCGTCTCCGCCGACCAGATCCGCAACAAGCTCAAGACGCTGCTCCAGATGGGCGCCGTCCTCACCTACGCGGCGTCCGTGCCCGTGGTGAAGGTCGGCCGCATCGCGGGGCAGTACTCCAAGCCGCGCTCGAAGCCCACCGAGACCCGGGACGGGGTGACCCTGCCGGTGTACCGGGGGGACTCGGTGAACGGGCTGGCGTTCACCCCGGAGTCCCGGACCCCGGATCCGGAGCGGCTGAAGCGGATGTACCACGCCTCCGCGGCCACGCTGAACCTGGTGCGCGCCTTCACCACCGGCGGCTACGCCGACCTGCGGCAGGTGCACGCCTGGAACCAGGACTTCGTGCGGTCCTCGCCGTCCGGCCAGCGCTACGAGGCGCTCGCCCGCGAGATCGACCGGGCGCTGACCTTCATGCACGCCTGCGGCGCCGACCCGGAGGAGTTCCGCACCGTCGAGTTCTTCTCCAGCCACGAGGCGCTGGTGCTGGACTACGAGACGGCGCTCACCCGCGTGGACTCGCGGACCGGGCAGTTGTACGACGTCTCCGGGCACATGGTGTGGATCGGGGAGCGCACCCGGCAGTTGGACGGCGCGCACATCGAGTTCGCCAGCCGGATCCGCAACCCGATCGGGGTGAAGCTCGGGCCGACGACCACCCCGGAGGACGCCCTGACGCTGATCGAGCGGCTCGACCCGGAGCGGGAGCCCGGGCGGCTGACGTTCATCACCCGGATGGGCGCGGGCCTGGTCCGCGACCGGCTGCCGGAGCTGATCGAGAAGGTCACCGCGTCCGGGGCCCGCCCGGCGTGGGTGTGCGACCCCATGCACGGCAACACGTTCGAGGCGGAGAGCGGCCACAAGACGCGGCGCTTCGACGACGTGCTGGACGAGGTCAAGGGCTTCTTCGAGGTGCACCACGCCCTCGGCACCCACCCGGGCGGCATCCACGTGGAGCTGACCGGCGACGACGTCACCGAGTGCGTGGGCGGCGGCCACGAGATCTTCGTGGACGACCTGCACCAGCGGTACGAGACGGCCTGCGACCCGCGCCTGAACCGGAGCCAGTCCCTGGACCTGGCGTTCCTGGTGGCGGAGATGTACCGGCAGAGCTGAGCGCCGGGAACGAGAACGCGAGCAGGGGTGCGGCCCGTGGTGGGCCGCACCCCTGCTCGCGTGCGCGCGGTGGCGGTGCTCCGTATCGGCGCCCCGACTGGTCGAATGCCCGTTTGGGCGGGGTGGCGCCGGGGGTAAGGTTAGGTTAACCTCACTGTGTCCGGTACGAGCCGCTCCGAGGGGTGTACCCGCATGTACGTCTGTCTGTGCTTCGGTATCACGGAGCAGCAGGTGCACGCCCACCGGGAGGCGGGGGCGTGCTCGCCGCGGCAGATCGCGTCCGTCTGCAAGGCGGGCACCGACTGCGGCGGGTGCGTTAAGCGGATACAGGCCCTGCTCGGCCGCACCACGGACTCCTGCGCCCGGCGCAAGGCGCCCGTCACCGCGGACCGGGCCGTCACCGCCGCGGAGCCCGTGCCCGCCGTCTGAGGCCCTCGGCGGCCCCGGGGTCGGCTCAGTCCGAGTCGCCCGACGGCTGCTCGATCTGCTGCGCCAGGTACAGCGGCTCGCCCAGCTTCTCGATCAGGTCGAGCTGGGTGTCCAGGTAGTCGATGTGGTGCTCCTCGTCCGCGAGGATCGACTCGAAGATGTTGGCCGAGGTGACGTCGCCCTTGGCGCGCATCACCTCGATGCCGCGCCGGAGGCGGTCGATCGCCTCGATCTCGACCTGCTTGTCCGCCTGGAACATCTCCGTGACCGTCTGGCCGACCCGGACGTGGAACAGGCGCTGGTAGTTCGGCAGGCCCTCCAGCAGGAGAATGCGGTCGGTGAGCACCTCGGCGTGACGCATCTCGTCGAAGGACTCGGACCGGGTGTACCTGGCGAGCTTGGTCCAGCCGAAGTTCTCCTGCATCTTGGCGTGCAGGAAGTACTGGTTGATGGCCGTCAGCTCGGCGGTGAGCTGCTCGTTCAGGAATTCAAGGACCTCGGGGTCGCCCTGCATGACGCGCCTTCCTCGAAGCGTTGCGGCAAAAGCTCTTCGAAACGCATCTTGACACCCTCGGGCCTTGGCTTCCAGTAAGTACATGCTTACTATGGCTTGCCTATCTTCAGTCCGGTCTTCGGTGAGGCTCGCCTAATGGGGCGGTAATTTCGGATGTGGGCCGGTGCGGGGGCGGGCACGGGCGTCTGTCACCATGGAGGCATGGGTGAGGACGAGCGGGTGCGCAGGCTCCCGCCGGGCCAGCGGCCTCAGCGGGGCTGGCCGGTCCTGCACTACGGGCCCGTGCCGAGGTTCCGGCGGGAGCGGTGGGAGTTCCAGGTCTTCGGGGCGACCGCCTCGGGCGAGAAGCACACCTGGAACCACGACGAGTTCTCGGCGCTGCCGCACACCACGGTGGTCGCGGACTTCCACTGCGTCACCAAGTTCTCGATGGTGGACGTGGAGTGGAACGGGGTGGCCACCGCCGAGATCCTGCGGCTGGCGCCGCCCGCGCCGGACGTCACCCATGTGATGGTGTGGGCGGAGTACGGATTCAGCTCCAACCTGCGTCTGGCGGACTTCGCCGATGAGCGCTCCCTGTTCGCCACCCACCGCGCGGGCGAGCCGCTGACCGCCGAGCACGGTTTCCCGGTCCGCCTGGTCGTGCCCCACCTCTACGCCTGGAAGGGCCCCAAATGGGTCCGCGGCGTGGAATACATGGTCGCCGACCGCCGCGGTTTCTGGGAGGAGCGCGGCTACCACAACATCGGCGACCCCTGGCGGGAACAGCGCTACTCGTACCAGGAGGCCCCGGGGGAGGGCCCGGAACTGTAGGCGGTGGCCGCCTGGCCCCGGGGACGGGCAGGCGGGGAGCGGGGGGGCGGCGTCCGGCCGGGCCCCACCGTCGGCGCCCATTCGGCCGCCGCCCCCGCTCCGGGCGCTCACAGGCTGAAGTAGTCCACCTTCAACCGCGGAATGTAGTTCGCGATGTCCGAGTAGTACTGCACGATCTGGTCGTGGAACTGGTCGTACGAGTGCTTGAGGTCGTGCAGGTTGTTCACCGCTCGGTGGGCCTGCTCCGCCGGAATGCTGCCGAGGATTTTCACCGCCTCGTCCAGCAGCCCCACATGCCCGGCCTGCACATCCATCCGCATGTGGGCGATGAGCGGAACCGCGCACTCCGGCGGATAGCCCGCCATCCGGGCCGCGCGGTGCAGGCTCTCCGCCGCCGCCTCGAAATCGTCGGCCCGCGCCTCGAACAGCGTGGTGCAGGCGATGTACGAGAGCGTGTCCTGCCGGGCGATCTCGCACAGGTTGTTGATGAGCGACCACGTGCCGATCAGCGGATGCGCACCGGTGATCTGCTCCTCGGGCAACCCCATGTGCCGGAGCGCCCTCACCATCATCCCGGAGTGGTCGTACTCCTCGGTGAAATAGTCCGACAGCAGCGGGATCAGCCGCTCGTCCGAGCAGTGCGCGATCGCCGTCGCGATGTGCTTCGGCGCGCTCTTCACATAGTGGTAGGTCTCCATGACCATCCCGAGGAAGACCTCGCCGCGCAGCGCCCCGGACTCCAGTCCCGCGAACAGGTTGTGGTAGCCGATCTGCCTGCCCCACATGTCGCAACTGGCCTTGATCCGCGCCGCGAACTCCTCCCCGGGCACGGACTCCAGCGGGGTGGCGCGGTGCAGCAGCCCCAGGGAGCGGAACGTTTCTGCGATGTCGCGCACCGAGTCCTCGTCGGTGCCCGCGAGCTTGGCTATCTCCGGAATGGAGTGACGGCCGTCGAAGTACCGTTTGATGGTGAGGAACTGCTCGCGGGTTCCGAACTCCTCGGTTATCTCGAAGTATTCCTTGCCGACGATCATCAGTATCGGGGCGTCCTCGGACGTCCACCGGAAAGTGCAGTGCCGCAGTCTCGGGTATTCGATTTCCGCGGCGGTGTCCGCCTGCGCGACGGCGGGGGTGTGCGCGGGGGCGCTCATGGGCGGTGTCCTTTCTCGGCGGGCCGGGCGCGGCAGGCGCGGCCCGTGTGCGGATGGGGCCGCGCCTGCGCGGGAGCGGCGACTAGCCGCAGGTGATGACGGCTGACATGCGGGGACCCTGCTGGGGGGCTTCGACCTTCTTCACCGAGATCTTGACCATGGTGCTCCTCCACTCGTGGGGGCGGAACGGATACCCGTACCCCGGGTAATGGGGATGCGGGGGGTCTTTGAGCTTCGCGCAGCCCGGCGCGTGCGTCTACGGGGCCCTGTGTGAGCCGGGTCACGTTTACCGACTTCTCGTCAGGCGAATGCACAAAGCGGCCGGGGCGTGGGTTCAGAGTGCCGTGGAAAGCGCTATCCGGCAATAGAGGATAGCGGTGCCCCGGGCCTTCCCCGCCGATTTCCGGCCGTCAAACGCGGTTGACGGATGTGGTTGACTGGCCGGAATTGGACCCACCCCGGGCCCCATCCCTCGGGAGGAAAGCATGGCCGAAAGTCTCGCCCGGTACGGCGAGGGAACCCGCTCCGTGCACGCCGGGCGCCCCCCGGCGGAGCCGTACGCCCCCGCGCTGCCGGGGCCGGTGTTCGCCTCGCACTTCCACCTTCCGGGCGAGCCCGTCGGACCGTACACCTACGGCCGCGACGGCAACCCGACCTGGACGCTGCTCGAACAGGCGTACTCCCAGTTGGAGGCGCCGCACGGGGAGGCGCACACCGTCGCCTTCGCCTCGGGCATGGCCGCCGTCTCCGCGGTGCTGCTGTCGCTGGTGCGGCCGGGGGAGACCGTGGTGCTGCCGTCCGACGGCTACCAGGGCCTGGCGCTGGCGCGGGAGCGGCTGGAGGTGAACGGGGTCACCGTACGGTCGGCGCCCACCGCGGACGACGCCCAGCTCGAGGTGCTCGAAGGCGCCCGGATGCTGTGGATCGAGACACCGTCCAACCCCGGTCTTGACGTGTGCGACATCCGCCGTCTCGCGGAGGCCGCGCACGCCGCCGGGGCGATCGTCGTCGTGGACAACACGCTGGCCACGCCGCTGGGGCAGCGCCCGCTGGAACTGGGCGCGGACATATCCCTGGCCAGTTGCACCAAGTCGCTGTCCGGCCACGCCGACCTCCTGCTCGGCTATGTGAGTTGCCGCGACGAGGAGCACGCCCGGACGGTCCGGCTGTGGCGCAAGACCGCCGGTTCCATCCCCGGGCCCATGGAGGCGTGGCTGGCCCACCGCTCCCTGGCCACCCTGCACCTGCGCCTGGACCGCCAGGCCGACAACGCGCTGGCGCTGGCCCGGGCGCTGCGGGAGCGGCCCGAGGTGACGGGGCTGCGCCACCCGGGCCTGCCCGACGACCCGTCCCACGCCCTGGCCTCCGCGCAGATGCGCCGCTACGGCCCGGTCGTCTCCTTCACCCTGCCCGACCGGGAGCACGCCGAGCGCTTCCTGTCCGGGCTGCGCCTGGTCGGCGAGGCCACCAGCTTCGGCGGCGTGCTGTCCACGGCCGAGCGCCGGGGCCGCTGGGGCGGCGACGACGTGCCGGAGGGGTTCATCCGCTTCTCGGCCGGCGTGGAGGACGCCGACGACATCGTGGCCGACGTGACCCGGGCCCTGGACGCGGCCCGGTAGGGCCGGGGCGCGCGGGAACGGGCGGGAACGGGCGGGAAGGAGCAGGGACGAGCAAGGGCAGGAAGACCAGGGAAGACCAGGGATGACCCAGGAAGAGCAGGTGGAGAGAAGGGGAGTGCGGTGGAATTACCGCTGCCGGTCGTGAGCACTACCGCGCTGACCGCCGTGCCCGCCCTGCGGCTGGTCCCCTCCGCCGGGGGCCCGCCGCGGGCGGACGCGCTGGTGGTGGGGGTGACCGCGGGCGGGCGCGGCCCGGTCGTCGCGCCCGGAGGGCAGGACGTGGACCGGGCGTTCGGCGGGCACCTCGCCGCGGTGCTCACGGCGCTCGGGGCGCGCGGCGAGGAGGACGAGCTGCACCTGCTGCCGTCGCCGCCCGGCCTGCCCGCGCCGGTCGTGGCGGCGGCGGGGCTCGGCCCCGGGCACGGGCCCGAGGCGCTGCGGCGGGCGGCCGGGACCGCGGCGCGGGCGCTGGCCGGGCGGGGCACCGTCGCCCTGCTGCTGCCGTGCGGCGACCCCGCCGCCGTGGACGCCGTCGCGCAGGGAGCGCTGCTCGGCGGCTACGCGTTCACCGCCTACCGCACCGGGCCCGCGGCCGGGCCGCCGCCGGGCGAGGTGCTCGTGGTGTGCGAGCGGTCGGGCGAGGAGGCGTTCGCGGCGGCCGCGGCGCGGGCCGCCGTGGTGGCGGCCGAGGTGAACCGGGCCCGCGACCTGGTCAACGCCCCGCCGGGCGCGCTCACCCCGCCGGTGTTCGCCGCGCTGGCCGAGGCCGCGGGCGCCGGGTGCGGGGTGGACGTGGCGGTGCTGGACGAGCGCGCGCTCGCCGACGGCGGCTACGGCGGCATCGTCGGCGTCGGCCGGGGCTCGGCCGCGCCGCCGCGCCTGGTCCGGCTGGGGTACGCGCCCCACCCGGGGCGGCGGAGCGCGCTGGCGTTCGTCGGCAAGGGCATCACCTACGACTCCGGCGGCATCTCCCTCAAGCGGGTCGGCCAGAACGAGACCATGAAGTACGACATGGCGGGCGCCGCCGCCGTGCTGTGCGCCGTCCTGGCCGTGGCCGGGCTCGGCCTGCCGGTCAACGTCACCGGCTGGCTGGCGCTGGCCGAGAACATGCCGTCCGGCACCGCCACCCGCCCCGGCGACGTGCTGCGCATGTACGCGGGCACCACCGTGGAGGTGCGCAACACCGACGCCGAGGGCCGCCTGGTGCTCGCCGACGCCATGGCAAGGGCCGCCGAGGAGCGGCCGCGGGCCCTGGTGGACGTGGCCACGCTGACCGGCGCGGTCATGGTCGCCCTGGGCCGGGACACGTTCGGGATCATGGGCAGCGACGACGCGTTCCGCGACGCCGTCCACGCCGCCGCGGGCGAGGCGGGCGAGCCGTCCTGGCCGCTGCCGCTGCCGCCCGAGCTGCGCGCCGCCCTGGACTCCGACGTGGCGGACCTGGCCAACACCGGGGCCGCGGGCACCCGTGGCAAGGCGGCGTCGGCGCTGATCGCGGGGCATTTCCTGCGCCGGTTCGCGCCCGCCGGGGTGCCGTGGGCGCACCTGGACATCGCGGGCCCGGCGTACAACCCGGACCGGGAGCGCGGCCACCTGCCCAGGGGCGGCACCGGGGCGGGCGTCGCCACCCTGGTCCGGCTCGCCGAGCGGGCGGCGGCGGAGTGGGCGGCGGGGGCGCGCTGAGCCCCGTCAGGCCGCCCTCGCCCGCTGCGTCACCGCGATGCAGGCCAGCACCAGCAGCGCGGTCACCGGCGCCGCCCAGGTGAGCCGCTCGCCCATCAGCAGCACCGCCCACACCAGCGTCACCAGCGGCTGGGCCAGTTGGAGCTGGCTGGCCCTGGCCACGCCGATGGCCGCCATGCCCCGGTACCAGACGACGAACCCGAGGAACTGCGACACCGCCGCCACATAGACGAGCCCCAGCACCGACTCCCCGGTCAGCCGCGCCGGCTCCGCGGCCAGGCCGAGCACCGCCGTCGGCACCATCACCGGCAGCGCCGCCACCACGCCCCAGGCGATCACCTGCCAGCCCGGCATCCGCTTCGACAGCCGCCCGCCCTCGGCGTACCCGGCCGCGCACACCAGCAGCGCCCCGAACAGGTACAGGTCCGCCGTGGTCGGCGCGCCGCCGCTCTGCTGGAGGGTGAACCCCGCCACGGCCGCGGCGCCCGTCAGCGCGGCGCCCCAGAACACCCGGGACGGGCGGGTGCCGGTCAGCGCCGCGGACAGGGCGGCCGTGGCCAGCGGCAGCGCGCCGATGACCACCGCGGAGTGGGCCGTGGACGACGTCCGCAGGGCCAGGGTGCTCAGCAGCGGGAACCCGACGACGCAGCCGCCCGCCACGGTGAGCAGCGCCGGCCAGTCCCGCCGCGCGGGCAGCGGCACCCGGCAGGCGGCCAGGCACGCCCCGGCCAGCAGCGCCGCGAGCACCCCGCGCAGCCCCGTCACCGTCCACGGCCCGAGGCCGTCCAGCGCCCAGACCGTGCCGGGGAAGCTGAAGGAGAACGCGATCACGCCGAGCGCGGCCGGCAGCGTGCCGCCGCGGGCCCCGGAGGCGGCGGCGGGGGAGGCAGAGGAGGAGGCAGAAGGGGAGGGGTGCTGCGCTATCGGAAGGGGCTCGATAGCGCTATCTTGTGCCGTCATGTACGAGCGTAGCAGCGTAGCCGAACTGGCCGCCATCCTGAAGCAGGAGCTGGACCGCTACCCGGTGGGGGAGAAGCTGCCGTCCAGTCGGGAGCTGGTCAGACGGCACCGCGTCAGCCCCGTCACCGTCTCCCGGGCCATCGCCCAGCTCGCCACCGAGGGCCTGGTCGTCCCCAGGCCCGGCTCCGGCGTGTACCGGGCCGCGCCGCGCGCCGGCGCCGGACCGGTGGGCGACGTCTCCTGGCAGGAGGTGGCGCTCAGCGCCGAGTCCGGCACCGCCGCGGGGGAGGCCGGGCCGCGCAGCGTCGACGCCTCCGGGGTGCTGGCCACCCTCACCGTCCCGCCCGTGGACGTCATCGACCTCGGCGGCGGCTACCTCCACCCCAGCCTCCAGCCCGAGCGGGCCCTCGGCGCGGCGCTGGCCAGGGCCGGCCGCCGCCCCGGCACCTGGGCCCGCCCGCCCGTGGAGGGCCTCACCGAGCTGCGGGCCTGGTTCGCCCGGGACATCGGCGGCCCGGGCGGGGTGCTCAGCACCTCCGACGTGCTGATCACCGCGGGCGGGCAGAACGCGCTGTCCACCGCGCTGCGCTCGCTGGCCGCGCCCGGGGCGCCGGTGCTGGTGGAGTCACCGACCTACCCGGGCACGCTCGCCGCCGCCCGCGCCTGGGGGCTGCGGCCCGTCCCCGTGCCCGTGGACGGCGAGGGCGTGCGCACCGACCTGCTCGAGCACGCCTTCCGGTCCACCGGCTCCCGGCTGTTCGTCTGCCAGCCGCTGTTCCAGAACCCGACCGGAGTGGTGCTCTCGCCCCGGCGCCGCGCCGAGGTGCTGCGGATCGCGCGGGCCGCGGGCGCCTTCGTGGTGGAGGACGACTTCGCCCGCCGCCTGGTGCACGCCGACGCCTCCGCGGTCCCGTCCGCCGTCCCGCCGCCGCTCGCCGCCGACTCCGCCGACGGGGTCGTCGTGCACGTGCGCTCGCTGACCAAGGCCACCTCGCCCAGCCTGCGGATCGGCGCGCTCGCCGCGCGCGGGCCCGCCCTGGAGCGGCTGCGCGCCACCCAGGTGGTGGACAGCCTGTTCGTGCCCCGCCCGCTCCAGGAGACCGCGCTGGAACTGGTCGGCGCGCCCTCGTGGGGGCGGCATCTGCGCACCATCTCCGAGGCGCTGCTGGAGCGCCGGGAGGCCGCCGTGACGGCGCTGCGCCACCACCTGCCGGGGCTGCTGCCCGCGACCGTCCCCGTCGGCGGGTACCACCTGTGGCTGAAGCTGCCCCCGGGCGCCGACGAGGCGCGGCTCGGGGCGGCGGCGGTGCGCGCCGGGGTGGCGGTCACCCCGGGCACGGCGTACTTCGCGGCCGAGCCGCCGGGGCCGCGGCTGCGGGTGAGCTACGTCAGCGCGGCCGGCACCGCGGAGATCGCGGAGGGGGTGGCGCGGCTGCGGCGGGCGTACGAGGGGCTGGGGCTCGTGCCGTGACGGGGCCCCGGCCCCCGGCCGGAAGCGGATCCCGGCCGGAAGCGGGCGCGGCCGAAATGGGACGCGGCCGGAAGTGGGGCGTGAACCTGTCACGAGGTGCTCATGGCGCCTTCATGGAGTGACAAGTATTGATATCTGTCACCTGTCCTGACAGGGTGAACGCCGCACCGCCAACGCCGCGTGCGCGGGGGCGCCCGGCCCCGCCCGCACCCACTTCCAGGGAGGAACCACATGCACACCCGTCGGTTAGGGAAGACCGGCCCCGACGTCTTCGCCCTCGGCCTCGGCTGCATGGGCATGTCGGCGCTCTACGGCGAGGCCGACCGCGCCGAATCCCTCGCGACCATCCACGCCGCCCTCGACGCGGGCGTCACCCTGCTCGACACCGGTGACTTCTACGGCATGGGCCACAACGAGCTGCTCATCGCCGAGGCCCTGCGCACCGCCCCCGCGGGCCGCCGCGAACAGGCCCTCACCAGCGTCAAGTTCGGCGCGCTGCGCGACCCCGACGGCGAGTTCGTCGGCTTCGACGGCCGCCCCGCCGCCGTGAAGAACTTCGCCGCGTACTCCCTCCAGCGGCTCGGCGTCGACCACATCGACGTCTACCGGATCGCCCGGGTCGACCCCCAGGTGCCCATCGAGGAGACCGTCGGCGCCATCGCCGAACTCGTCGAGGCCGGGCACGTGCGCCACATCGGCCTGTCCGAGGTCGGCGCCGACACCATCCGCCGCGCCGCCGCCACCGCGCCGATCGTGGACGTGCAGATCGAGTACTCGCTGTTCGACCGCGGCATCGAGAAGCGGATCCTGCCCGCCACCCGGGAGCTCGGCATCGCCGTCACCGCCTACGGCGTGCTCTCCCGCGGCCTCCTCTCCGGCCACTTCGGCCGGGACCGGCAGTTGGGTGCCGACGACTTCCGCTCCCACTCGCCGCGCTTCCAGGGCGAGAACCTCCAGCGCAACCTGGACCTCGCCGACGCGCTGCGCGGCATCGCCGAGCGCAAGGGCGTCACCGTCGCCCAGATCGCCATCGCCTGGGTGCTCTCCCGCGGCGAGGACATCGTGCCGCTGGTCGGGGCCCGCCGCCGCGACCGGCTGAGCGAGGCGCTCGGCGCCCTGGAGGTCACGCTGGAGGACGCCGACTTCGCCGCCGTCGAGGAGGCCGTGCCGGCCGGGGCCGCCGCGGGCGACCGCTACCCGGAGGACCAGATGGCGCTTCTCGACAGCGAGCGCTGACCGCGGCGCCGGGTACGGTCATCCCCATGGCCACGACCGAGCCGCTGACCGCCGAGCGCATCCTCGAGGCGACCGAGGAGGTGCTGCGCCGCCACGGCCCCGCCAAGGCCACCGTGGTGGACGTGGCCCGCGCGCTCGGCGTGAGCCACGGCAGCGTCTACCGCCACTTCCGCACCAAGGCGGCGCTGCGCGAGGCGGTCACCCAGCGCTGGCTGGAGCGGACCGTGACGTCCCTCGGGGGCGTCGCGGCGGGGCCCGGGGAGCCGGAGCGGCGGCTGCGGCGCTGGCTGACGGAGCTGTTCGCCGCCAAGCGGCGCCTGGTCGGGGACGACCCGGAGCTGTTCGCCACGTACATGGTGCTGGTCGGCGAGAGCAGCACGGTGGTGGACCGGCACCGGGCCGCCCTCGTCGGGCAGCTCGCGGCGATCATCCGGGAGGGGGCGCAGCAGGGCGCGTTCGCCGTGTTCGCCGACACCGAGGCCACCGCGCGCGCGGTCTTCGACGCCACCGACCGCTACCACCACCCCGCCCACTCCCAGGACTGGCACACCCCCGGCGTCGACGCGGACTTCACCGCCCTGCTGAACCTGCTCGTGCGGGCGCTGCGCCGGTAGGCCCGGCCCCGCCGCGGCGGGGCCGGGCCCTCGCCCCTCACGGCAGGCGCAGCCGCTTGAGGGTGGCGATGTCGGCGGCGTGCCGCTCCTTCGGGCCCGGGGTCTCGATGGTCAGCGGCACGCCCTCGGTGGCGGGGTGGGCGAACAGGTCGGCGAACGCGGCGCCGCCGATGTGGCCGGCGCCGATGTTCTCGTGGCGGTCCTTCCGCGCCCCCGCCACGTCCTTGGAGTCGTTGGCGTGGATCAGCTTCAGCCGGCCCTCCCCGACCGCGGCCACCAGCGCGTCCAGCGTCTCCTTCACCCCGCCCGGCGCCGCCAGGTCGTGCCCGGCCGCGAACGCGTGGCAGGTGTCCAGACACACCCCGACCCTCGGGTGCCGGTCCAGGACGTCGAGGTACGGGCCCAGCTCCTCCACCCGGGAGCACAGCGAGGCGCCCTGCCCCGCGGTGGGCTCCAGCAGCAGCCACGGCGCGCCGTCCTCCTCCAGCACCTCCCGCACCAGCGGCAGCAGATGCCGCCCCACCTGCTCCAGCGCCGCCTGCCTCGGCACGCCCCCGGTGGCCGAGCCGGTGTGCACGACCACCCCGGCCGCCCCGATGTCCCGGGCCCGCAGCAGCGAGTGGCGCAGCGACTCCACCGAGCGGGTGACCGTCTCCGGGGTGTGGGAGCCGAAGTTGATCAGGTAGGGGGCGTGGACGTACGCGGGGACGCCCCGCTCGCGGAACAGCGCGTCCTGGCGGGGGTCGCCGGGCGGGGTCGCCCAGCCGCGCGGGTTGGCGACGAAGACCTGGACGGCCTCGGCGGCGACGGCGTCGGCGTAGGACAGGCCGGTGGCGGCCAGGCCGCCGGCCACGGGGACATGGCCGCCGACGGGGTTGCGGAGGTGCTCGGTGCTCACCGCTCCGAGGATGCCAGATCGGCGCCGCGACCCCGCACCGGCGGCCTCACCGCACGGTCAGGTCGATCGTGGTGCCCTTGGGCTTCTGGGAGCCCCCGCCCGGCGACTGCCGCCACACCTTGTTGTCGCCGAACACCGGCAGCGCGTCGAACACGTCCACCTCGAAGCCCGCCTCCTCGAGGATCTCGCGGGCCTCGCCCTCCTTCTTGCCCTTCACGTCCGGCACCTCGAACAACTGCGGCCCCTTGGACAGCGTCACGGTCACCTGCGCGCCCTTGGCCAGCCGGCGCCCCTCGCCGGGCGACTGGAGGACCACCGAGCCCTCGTCCACCTCGTCGGAGAACACCTTCCGCGAGGACGTCCGCATCTCCAGCCCCGCCGCCGACAGCTCGTCCTGCGCCTCGTCCAGCGTGAGCCCGACCAGGTCCGGCACGTCCACCGGGCGGCCCTTGCTGATCACCAGCGACACCGGGGCGTCCGGCTTGACCCGGCTGCCCGCCGCCGGGTCGGTGCGGATCACCCGGCCCTCGTCCACCTCCTCGCTGAACGCCAGCTTGGCGGTGCCGACCGTCAGCCGGGCCTCCTCGATCAGCCGCTCCGCGTCCTTGCGCTTCTCGCCCTTCACCGCGGGCACCGCGAGGCGCTCCGGCCCCTTGGACACGGCCACCGTGACCGTGCCGCCCTCGCGGATCCGCTCGCCCTGCGCCGGGTCCGTGGAGACGACCTTGTCCACGGGGATGCTCTCGCTGAACACCTCCGTGATCCGCGCCTTCAGCCCGTCCTGCTCCAGTTGGTGCTCGGCGGTCGCCTTGGACTTGCCCAGCAGGCTCGGGGTGGTGGTGTAGCGGCCCAGGCCGACGAACCACACCAGCGCGGCGACGCCCGCCACCACGGCCACCACCGCCGTGATCGTCAGCGCCGCGCGCCCCGGCCGCAGCCACGGCCGCCGCAGCCACGACACGGGCGGCGGCCCCGCGGGAGGGTCGGCGGGCGGGGTCCCGGGGCCGGCCGGCTCCGGCGGGAGCTGGAGCCTGGAGGTGCGGTTCAGCGCGTCCCCGGCCGGGCGGCGCAGCCGGGTGGTGCGGGCCGCTTCCTCCCCGGCGCCCACGACGGCGGTGGCCACGGCGGTGGCGGGCGGCTCGACGTCCAGCTCCTCGTCGGTGAGGGCCCGGCGGGTCGCGCGCAGGAGCAGCAGCATCTCGGCCGCGTCCTTCGGGCGCCGCCCCGGCTCGCGGGCGGTGGACCGGGCCACCAGGCCGTCCAGCTCGGCGGCGAGCCCCGGCACCTTCGCCGACGGCGCGGGCACGTCCTCGTTGACGTGCTTGTACATCACCTGCATGGCGTGCTCGCCGTCGTGCGGCCGGGAGCCGGTGAGCATCTCGTACAGCAGCACCCCGCACGCGTACACGTCCGTGCGGGCGTCCACGGTGCGCTGCTGGATCTGCTCGGGGGACAGGTAGGGCACGGAGCCGATCACGGTCTCCGCGGAGGTGGACGTGATCGTGCCCACCGCCCGCACCAGGCCGAAGTCGGCGACCTTCACCCGCCCGTCGTCGCCGATCAGGACGTTCTCCGGCTTCACGTCACGGTGCACCAGACCGGAGCGGTGCGCGGCGCCGAGGGCGGCGAGCACCGGCTCGAGGATGTCCAGCGCGGCCCGCGGGTGCAGGGCGCCGCGGCCGCGCAGCACGTCGCGCAGCGTGCACCCGGAGACGTACTCCATCGCCAGGAACACCCATTCGCCGTCCGTGCCCTGGTCGTGGACGCCGACGACGTTCGGGTGGGACAGGCGGGCGACGGCCTTCGCCTCGCGGATGAACCGCTCCACGAAGCCAGGCTCCGCGGCCAACTGCGGGTGCATCACCTTCAGCGCCAGCACCCGGTCCAGGCGTGTGTCGACGGCCCGGTAGACCGTGGCCATGCCTCCGCCGGCGATCCGCCCCTCGACCCGGTAGCGCCCGTCGAGCGTCCGCCCGACGAGCGGGTCTCCCCCGCCGCCGAAGGAGGGAGACGGGTCCTGCGCCGTCATATCCACGTCACGGAGTCTACGAGCCGGGGGGTTCCCGGCACGCCGCGCCGCAGGGGCTCGCGGGGCAGGTCGGTGATCTGTGCCGGAACCGTGACGTCGCCGTTGCGGTCACACCGTGTCGGGGCGCGGCGAAGTCAGTGCTCCGCGCGCGCCGGTGTCCGGGGGGAGAGCCCGGCCGGGCCCGCCCTCAGAACGCCGGCCGCTCCGGGTCCAGGTGGGCCAGGCCCGCCACCGGGGAGGACGCCTCCGCGTGGTGGCGGCGGGGAATCCGGCCCGCGCGCCGCGCCAGCCGGCCCGCGTCCACGGCGTGCCGCATCGCCTCCGCCATCAGCACCGGCTCCTGGGCGCGGGTGACCGCGGACGCCAGCATCACCGCGTCGCAGCCCAGCTCCATCGCGAACGCCACGTCGGACGCGGTGCCCGCCCCGGCGTCCAGGATCACCGGGACGCCGGCGCGCTCCACGATCAACTGGAAGTTGTGCGGGTTGCGGATGCCGAGCCCCGAGCCGATCGGGGAGCCCAGCGGCATCACCGCGGCGCAGCCCACGTCCTCCAGTTTCCGCGCCAGCACCGGGTCGTCGTTGGTGTACGGCAGCACGGTGAACCCGTCGTCCACCAGCGTCTCCGCCGCGTCCAGCAGCTCCACCGGGTCCGGCAGCAGGGTGCGCTCGTCCGCGACGACCTCCAGCTTCACCCAGTCGGTGCCCAGCGCCTCCCGGGCCAGCCGCGCCGTCAGCACGGCCTCGCCCGCGGTGAAGCACCCGGCGGTGTTGGGCAGCACCTGGATGCCGTTGCGCCGCAGCACCCCGAGCACCGAGCCCTTGACGGTGGGGTCCACCCGGCGCATGGCGACGGTGGTCAGCTCGGTGCCGGAGGCCAGCAGCGCGCGCTCCAGCACGTCCAGGCTGGGCGCGCCGCCCGTGCCCATGATCAGCCGGGAGGCGAAGGTGGTGCCTGCGATGGTCAGCGGGTCGTCCGCCATGGTGGTGCTCAGCCTCCCTGGACCGCGGTGAGGACCTCGACGCGGTCGCCGTCCCGCAGGGTCGTCGCCGCCCACCGGCCCCGGGGCACCACGGCCTCGTTGACGGCGGCGGCGACGCCGGACGGCGCCGTGGTCAGTGCGGCGACGAGCCGGTCGAGGGTGGTGCCCCCGGGGACGTCGCGGGGCTCTCCGTTGACGGAGACGGACACGGTGACGGTCGAGGTCATGGGGCAACCTTCCGCTCGTCGGAATGCGCGTCGGACTGCTCGGGGGCCCGCCCCGCGGCGTGCCCCGCCCGGGCGGGCGCGCGCTCCGCCCGGCGGGGGACGGCGGCGGGGAAGCGCCCGGGGGAGAAGGGGCGGGCCAGCTCGGGCACCTCGCCGGTGGTGAGGATCCGGGCCATCACGTCTCCGGTGACCGGGGTCAGCAGGATGCCGTTGCGGTGGTGCCCGGTGGCCAGCAGCAGCCCCGGCAGCGCGGTCGGCCCGAGCAGCGGGGCGTTGTCGGGGGAGCCCGGCCGCAGGCCCGCGCAGGTCTCGGCCAGCGGCAGCTCCGTGATGCCGGGCACCAGCTCGTGCGCGTCGCGCAGCAGCTCGTACACGCCGCCCGCGGTGACCGTGGTGTCGTCCCCCAGCTCCTCGGAGGTCGCCCCGATCACCAGCTCCCCGTCGGCCCGCGGCACCAGGTAGACGTGCCCGCCGCGCACCACCGCCCGCACCGAGCGGGACAGGAACGGGGCGAACGGCGCCGGGATCCGCAGCCGCAGCACCTGCCCCTTCACCGGGCGCACCGGCGGCACCACCTCCGCGGGCAGCCCCGCCAGGCGGTCGCTGCGGCTGCCCGCCGCCACGACGGTGCGGTCCGCGGCCAGCACGGAGCCGTCCGCGAGCACCACCCCCGTGGCCCGGTCCCCGCTCACCCGCACCCCGGCCGCCGCGGCGCGGACCAGCTCCACCCCGGCCCGCTCGCAGGCCAGCACCAGGGCGTGCGCCATCCTGCGGGGGTCCACCTGGTGGTCGCCGTCCACCCGCAGCCCGCCGCGCACCCCCGGGGCCAGCATCGGCTCCAGGCGGCGGCACTCGCGGCCGGTCAGCCACTGCGCGGACAGGCCGAGGGAGGTCTGGAACGCGTGCAGCTCCCGCAGCTCCGCCCGGTCGTCGGCGTCCAGCGCCACCGCCAGCGTGCCGCACGCCCGGTACGCGCAGTCGTAGCCGGACGCCTCCTCCAGCTCGGCGACGAACGAGGGGAAGCGCTCCGCCGACGCCAGGTTCAGCCGCAGCAGCGTCTGCTCCCCGTACTGGAGTTCGGTGACCGGGGCCAGCATGCCCGCCGCGACCCGCGCCGCGCCGCCGCCCGGCTCCGGGTCCACCACCGCCACCCGCAGGCCGCCCTGTGCCGCCCGCCACGCGGTGACCAGGCCGACGACCCCGCCGCCGACCACCACCACGTCCGGGTGCGGCGCCCCACCGGAGGATCGCATGACGAACGTGCCCTCCCTTCGCCGGCATGACCCGGATCAGGTTCGTACGGTCAGGGGCCGCCCAGCCCCACTCTCAGCCCGGTCGAGTCCGGGCTCCCGCGTGTGCTCTACCCTGCCCAGCCTAGCCCCTGCCGCCGACCGCACCCCCGGAGCCCTCCGTGACCCGCTCACTCGACGGACTCGTCCTCGCCCCCGTGGCCGACCCCGAGGGCGGTGAGGTCGGCACGCTCACCCGCTTCCGCTACCGGGAGGCGGACGGGCGGATCTGGGCCTCGTACGAGGGTGGCTCGATCGAGCGGGGGTATCTGGTGGGCACCAGGCAGGGCGACCGCCTCGACTTCCGCTACGTGCAACTGCGCACCGACGGGGGCACCTCGTCGGGGCACTGCGTGAGCACCGTGGTGGAGCTCCCGGACGGCAGGCTGCGGCTGGAGGAGACCTGGGAGTGGGAGTCCCAGGAGGGCAGCGGCACCAGCGTCGTGGAGCAGGTGGACGCGGCGGCCGACTGCCGGTGATCGTCCCGAGGGCGGCGCACCCGCGGCCCCCGGTTGCTGGGAAGTGTCTGTCGATGGCTTGGACGAGGAGTGCGGATGCGGCGGGTCGTGGTGGTCGGAGCCGGGATGGCCGGGGTGCAGACGGCGGTGTGCCTGCGCGAACAGGGATTCACCGGGCGGCTGACCCTGGCCGGTGACGAGACCCACCCGCCGTACGACCGGCCGCCGCTGTCCAAGGGGCTGCTGCTCGGCACCGCCGAGAGCTCCGCGTTCGACGTGGACTTCGCCGCCCTGGACGTGGAGCTGCTGCTCGGCCGCCGCGCCGTGGAGCTGCGGCCCGCCGAGCACACCCTGCTCACCGACGCGGGCCCCGTCGAGTACGACCGCCTGGTGGTGGCCACCGGAGCGGAGCCGCTGCTGCTGCCCGGCAGCGGGGCCGCGCCCGGCGTCCATGTGCTGCGCACCCTCGACGACGCGGTCGCGCTGCGGCCCGTGCTGGAGCGGGGCGACCGGGCCGTGGTGGTGGGCGCCGGGTGGATCGGGGCCGAGTTCGCCACGGCGGCGCGGCAGGCCGGGTGCCCGGTCACCGTCGTGGAGGCGGCGCCGACCCCGCTCGCCGGGGCGCTGCCCGGTGAGGTCGGGGAGCGGATGCGGCCCTGGTACGCCGAGGCCGGGGCGGAGCTGATCACCGGGGTGGCGGTGCGGTCCGTCGAGGTCGGCTCGGTGCTGCTCGCCGACGGGCGGCGGCTGCCCGCCGACGCCGTCGTGGTCGGCATCGGGGCGCGGCCCGCCACCGCCTGGCTGGAGGGCTCGGGGGTGGCGCTCGGGCCCGACGGGTCCGTCCTCGCCGACGACCGGCTGCGCACCACCGCGCCCGACGTGTTCGCCGTCGGCGACTGCGCCTCCTTCCCCTCGGCCAGGTACGGCACCCGGCTGCTGGTCCACCACTGGGACAACGCGGTGCAGGGGCCCAAGGCGGTGGCGGCGAACGTGCTCGGCGCCGAGACGGCGTACGACCCGGTGCCGTACTTCTGGTCGGAGCAGTTCGGCCGCTTCGTCCAGTACGCCGGGCACCACTCGGCGGCGGACGAGCTGGTGTGGCGCGGCGACCCGGGCGAGGCGGCGTGGTCGGTGTGCTGGCTGCGGGACGGGGTGCTGGCCGCCCTGCTGGCGGTGGGCCGCCCCCGCGACCTGGCGCAGGGCCGCAAGCTGATCGAGAAGGGCGCCGCGATGGCCCGGCCCCTCCTCGCCGACGCCTCCGTCCCCCTGAAGTCCGCGGTGGCCTGAGACCCCGCCTCCCCGGCGGCGGCACGGCAACGGGGCGGGGCCCCCGCCCCGCCCCCGCGGCGGCGCGCCGCGTCTTCCCGTCGTGCCCCTTCCGCGCCCCGCGCGGTCCCCGCGCCTCCGTCTCGCCCGGACGGGCGGGGGTCGTGAGTACCCGGATGTCCCACCGGGATGGCACGCTTGTTTCGTGACCGAGATCGACGCGAAGCTTGACGCACTCGTGGGCTCCTGGCTGACCCTCCCCGACATCGCGGAGCGGCTGGACGTGGAGGTGACGAGGGTGCGGCAAATGGTCAAGGAAGGCCTGCTCATCGCCGTGCGCCGGGGCGAGAACCGCGCGCTGCACGTCCCCGCCGAGTTCATCGGCGAAGGCAGGATCGTCAAGGGCCTCACCGGAACGCTGACCCTCCTCAAGGACGACGGGTTCAGCGACGAGGAGGCCCTGGAGTGGCTGTTCACCGAGGACCCCACCCTCCCGGGAACGCCCGTGCGGGCCCTGCGGGAGAACCGGGGCACCGAGGTGAAGCGCCGCGCCCAGGCGCTCGCCCTGTGAGCGACGGGAGGGCCGGCACCCGGCGCGAACGGCTCGCCGGCGCCCTGCTCTACCTGTGCACCGACGCCCGCACCCGGCAGGGCGACCTGCCAGAGTTCCTCGACGCCGTCCTGGCCGCCGGGGTGGACATCGTCCAGCTCCGCGACAAGGGCATGGAGGCCCGCGAGGAGCTGGCGCACCTGGAGGTGTTCGCCGAGGCCGCCCGCCGCCACGGCAGGCTGCTCGCGGTCAACGACCGGGCGGACGTCGCCCACGCCGCGGGCCCCGACGTGCTCCACCTCGGCCAGGGCGACCTGCCGGTGCCCGCCGCACGGGCCGTCGTCGGGGAGGGGATGCTGATCGGCCGGTCCACCCACGCCCGGGCGGAGGTGGACGCGGCCGTGGCCGAACCCGGCGTGGACTACTTCTGCGTCGGCCCGGTGTGGCCGACCCCGACCAAGCCCGGCCGCCCCGCCCCTGGCCCGGACCTGCTGCGGTACACCGCGGGCCTGGCCCCGGCCAGGCCCTGGTTCGCCATCGGCGGCATCGACCTGGGCAACCTGGAGCAGGTGCTGGACGCCGGGGCGCGGCGGGTCGTCGTCGTCCGCGCGATCACCGAGGCGGACGACCCGGGCGCCGCGGCGGCGGAGTTCGCCAAGCGGCTGCGGGAGCGGGCGTAGCCCGGGGGCCGGGTCCCGGCGGGCGCCGTGCCCGCCGGGATCCGGCCATCCCCGGCCCCGGCGCGGCTGACGCGGCGGTGGAGCCGCGCTCCAGTCGTGCTCTCGGAGGGTGAGACCGCGCCTTCGCGGAGTTCTCGCTGGTCCGCTCCGCTGGTTAGCCTTCCGCCATGGCCTTGGGCAGACCTTCCACCCGCACCGATCGCGCGGCTCTCATCCGCGACCTGATCGCCTCCGGGCACCGCTCCTACTCCTTCGAGTTCTTCCCGCCGAAGACCGACAAGGGCGAGCGGAGCCTGTGGGACGCGATCCGCCGCATCGAGGCGGTGTCTCCCACCTTCGTCTCCGTGACGTACGGCGCGGGCGGCTCCTCCCGCGAGCGCACCGTCCGCGTGACCGAGCGGATCGCCTCGGAGACCACCCTCACCCCCGTCGCGCACCTGACCGCCGTGGACCACTCGATCGCGGAGCTGCGCAACATCATCGGCCAGTACGCCGACGCCGGGATCCGCAACATGCTGGCGCTGCGCGGCGACCCGCCCGGCGATCCGCAGGGCCGGTGGGTGCCGCACCCGAAGGGCCTGACCTACGCGGTCGACCTGGTGCGGCTGATCAAGGAGTCCGGGGACTTCTGCGTCGGCGTCGCCGCGTTCCCCGAGAAGCACCCGCGCTCCGACGACTGGGAGAGCGACGTCCGCCACTTCGTGGACAAGTGCCGGGCCGGCGCCGACTACGCGCTCACCCAGATGTTCTTCTACGTCGAGGACTACCTGCGGCTGCGGGACCGGGTGGCCGCCGCCGGTTGCGAAACCCCGATCATCCCGGAGATCATGCCGGTGACGAACGTCCGGCAGATCGAACGCTTCGCGCAGCTCAGCAATGCCGCCTTCCCGCCGGCGCTGGCCGAGCGGCTGCGCACGGTCGAGGACGACCCGGCCACGGTGCGCGCGATCGGGGTGGAGTACGCCACAAAGATGTCCGAGAGGCTCCTTGCGGAAGGCGCACCTGGCCTCCATTTCATTACCCTGAACCACTCGACGGCGACGCTGGAGATCTACCAGAACCTCGGGCTGCACCAACCGGTCTGACCGTCCGATGGAAGCCCCGGCGCCGTACCACTGTGCCACCGGCCGGTCACGGCCGCCGACGGCATCCATCGACGGCAAAAGGAAAGTGCGCCCATGGGGTACACGGTGCTCTACATCGCGTTCGGGGTCGTCGCGCTGTGGCTGCTGGGCGAAGTGCTGTTCCAGTACAAGGCCCAGCTCAGGTGGCGGGTGCTGGCGTTCGCCGGGTTCCTCGGCGTGGTCGGGGGCGTGGCCGCCAAGTCGGTCGTCCTGATCGCGGTCGGCGCGATGGCGTTCGCCGCCGGGCAGACCTTCGTGACCATGTCCTACCGCCGCGGCTTCTCCGCCGGGTGGGCGCTGGCCGGGCGGCCCTCCGTGCCGGGGCGCCGCCGCGGCGCGGGGCGATCGGCGCCCACCCTCGCGGTGTCGCCGGTCGAACCCGAGGGCGACCTCGCCGCGGCGGAGCCCGCCGCCCCCGTGTACCAGCCGCACACCATGGACGACGACACCGGCGGCTACGCGGCGTACGGCTCCTTCGCCGCCGCGCCGGAGGAGCCGCCCGCGCCCGGCGCCCACGACCCGTTCACCGTCGGACCCGAGCCCCAAGCCGCCCCGCCCGGCGGCGAGTGGGCCGGCTACGACACCGTGGCCCAGCAGAGCGCGGGCCACGGCTGGGCCGACTACCCGCCGCACACCCAGGACGTGCGGGACGTGCAGGGCTACGGCTGGCAGGACGGGTACGGCGGCCAGGGCTGGGACGAGCAGCACGGCTACGCCGCGGACCCCGCCCACGACGGCACCTGGGACACGGGCCAGGGCTGGCCCCAGCAGCCGCCCGCCCCGTCGTACCCCGGCGAGGGCGGCTACGACCCGTACGACCCGTACAGCACCCCGCCCGGCGGGGTGTGGGTGCCCCAGCAGCCCTCCGCCGAACCGTATCCGCAGCCGGACCCCGGCGACCCGGGCCAGGGGTGGCAGCCCGAGGCGAACGACCCTCCCGCCGGCTACGACCCGTACCGCCACTGAGCCCGCCCGGCCCGCCCCGTCCGCGCCGGGGCGGGCCTTGGCCGCGCCGGGGCGGGCCGCCGCGTCAGGGCGTCCCGATCAGCCCCGCGACGATCGCCCCCGACATGCCCGTGTGCGGCAGCCCGCCGCCCGGGTGCGCGGAGGCGCCCACCAGGTACAGACCCGCCACCGGCGAGCGGTTGTCCGCCCGCAGGAACGCCCCGCCCTGCCCGGCCAGCGCGGGCGCGGGCAGCCCGCCGCCGGGCGCGCCCGTGGCGGCCTCGGTGTCCGCCGGGGTGTGCGGGTGCCGCCACAGCAGCCGCTCCCGCAGCCCCGGGACGGCCTCCTCCGCCGCGTCCAGCACCCGCTCCGCGTAGACGTCCGCCACGCCGGGCGCCGTCCAGTCCACCGCGCCCTGCGGCGGCACCGTCACCCGCAGCGTCACCGCCTCGTGCCCCTCGGGGTGCGCGGACGCGTCGTCGGGCCGCAGCACCTCCACGGTCGGCCGGTCGCACGGCGCGGGCCGCTCCCCGAACAGGGCGGTCAACTGGGCGCTGCGGTCGGGGGAGTGCACCACCGTGCGGTGGACGGCGTCCGCGGGCCGCTCACCGCGCAGCGCGCAGAACACCGAGAACCGGCCCGGCGGCACCGGCCCGGAGGGCTCCGCCGCCGTCTCGTCCAGCAGCCGCGCCAGCACCGCCTCGTGGACGCCGCACACCACCGCGTCCGCCTCCAGGTGCGCGCCGCCGGCCAGCTCCACCCCGCACGCCCGGCCGTCCTTGCGGTGCACCGCCACCACCTCGGCGCCGAACCGGAACTCCACCCGGCGCTCCTCGCACCGCTTGAACAGCGCGTCGGCCAGCGCCCGCGTCCCGCCGGTCACGTACCAGGTGCCGAAGCTGTGCTCCATGTACGGCAGCACCACCGCGCCGGCCGGGGCGGTGCGCGGGTCAAGGCCGTGGCGCAGCGCGTACTCCTCCAGCAGCGCGGCCAGACCCGAGTGCCGCAGCTCCCGCCTGGCCACCTCGGCGAGGGTGGGCTGGCCGCGCCGCAGCCACGGCGGGCGGACGGGGTTGTACGGGTCGGCGGCCAGCGCCGCGCGGTCCCCGAGCGGCTCCTCCAGCAGCGGCCTGCGGGTGGCGTCCCACACGTCGCGGGCCCGGTTCAGCAGGTCCGACCAGCGCGCGCCCGCGCCGGCGCCGAAGGCGGTGTCCAGCTCCTTGAGCACGGCCGCCCGGGAGGCGTTGGCCAGTCGCAGCGACGTGCCGTCCGGGAACAGGTGACGGATCGCCGGGTCCACCTCGCGCAGCTCGACGCTGTCCTCCAGCGTCCGCTTGCCCGTCTTGATGAACAGGTCCCGGTACACCGCCGGGAGGTTCAGCAGGCCGGGCCCGGTGTCGAAGGAGAACCCGCCCCGTGTGTGGCGCCCCACCGCGCCGCCGTGCGTCCCCGCGCGCTCGCACACCGTGACCCGGTGCCCGACGGTGGCCAGCCGCGCCGCCGCGGCGAGCGCCCCCATACCCGAGCCGATTACCACAATCCGTGCCATGCAGACGGACTCTATCCGGCCCGGCGCGCCGGACCCGAACCGGGGCGAGCGGGAAGGGAACTGACACCGGCCCGGAGCCCCCGCCGGGCCGCGCCGCCGGGCCGCGCCCGGGCCCGGCGGGTCAGGACCGCAGCGGCGGGTACACCCGCGTCCGGCCCCGCGCGAACGCCCGCTCCGCCCGGCGCTCCCGCCGGCCGCGCAGGAACCGCGCGATCCGCCGCGCCACCAGGACCAGCACCACCAGGCCGCCCACCAGCAGCAGCCCCGCGATCGTCGCCGCCGCCACCGGGTGGAACAGCGCGAACACCACCAGCGCGGCGACGGTGACGTCCTCCAGCACGCTGAGCACGATGTTGCTGGCCGGCTCGGGCGAGGTGTTGACCGCCATCCGCGTGCCCGCCTTCACCAGGTGGCTCGCCAGCGCCGTCCCGCCGCCCAGCGCGCCCGCCGCCAACTGCGGCACAGAGCCGTCCTGCCCGGCGAGCAGCGCGGCCACCACGGCGCCCGTGGTCGGCCGCACCACGGTGTGCACGGCGTCCCACACCGAGTCCACGTACGGGATCTTGTCCGCGACGGCCTCGCACAGGAACAGCACGCCCGCGACGGCCAGCACGTCCGGGCGCTGGAGCGCGCCGGGCACGTCGTCGCTCACCCCGGTCGCGCCGAGCACTCCGAGCAGGAACACCACGGCGTAGGCGTTGATCCCGCTGGCCCAGCCGCTGGTGAACACCAGAGGTAGCACCGACACTCTCGTCCTCCGTCCCCCCGTATGCGCGACAAGCCGTATGCGCGACAAGCGATGCTAACCGAGCCGCTCCGCGCGCCGGGCGCGGCGGACGGCGGGCTGGGGAGGGACGCGGACCCGTTGAGTACGCCTACCCAGGCGCGGAGTTGAGTACCTGTACGGATGGGGGCCCACCGGCGGGAACGACAGAGTTGTGGCCAACGGGGGCAGGCCGGCGGCGGGTCCGACGGGGGATCGGCAGGCAAGACGGATCCGCCGTCATCACGGCCGGTGCGGCGCCGGACCGCCGACACGGGGCGGCGGTACGGCGCCGTGACCGGTCCCGCACCGGAGGGGAAACTGCCCGCCCGTGCTCCCGGGCCCGGCCGGAGGCCGCCGGGCCCGGGGCGCACCACCGGCCCGCACGGGCCGCTCACGAACCGGGACGCCCGGCCGGTCGGAGGCCACCTGACACGGCACCAGCCGCTCATGTCGGGCCGGCTCCGGCCACCCCCTGGCCGGGCGTCCCATCTCCGGCCCCGCCCACCGGCGCCCGCACGCCGCGGGCGCGCGGGGGCCCGTGGCGTCCACGGGGCCCGCCCTTCGCCCGGCCCCCCTCCACGGCGCCCTCCCGGCCCTCCTCGGGCCCCTCCCGCCCGCGGCGCGCCTCCGGCCCAGGACCTTCCGCCCCCTCCCCGTGCGTCCCGCCGAGCGGCCCCGCCGCCCGCCGGGAGCCCCCGCGGGGACCCGCGCGACCGCCGCCCCTCGCGCCGTCCACCCGGCCCGGCTTGAGCCCCCCTCACCTCGTGGGCGCCCCTGCCGGGGCCCCTCCGGCCGCCTGCCCGCGCCCTGTCCGCCGAGCCCTGCCCGCCGGGCCGGCCGCCCCGCCGCGGCCCGGCGCCCGTGACCGCCGGTCCCTCCCCATTTCGCCTCCCTCCTCCTTGCGTTGAGACGTTTCCGCAGGTCAGAGCGGATTGTCAGTGGTGTGCCCCACTATGTCGGTGAACGGCCCCGGGCCAGCCCGGCCAGGGGACTTTCGAGCGCCGGCGCGTCCGTGCCACGGACGCCGGCGAGGAAGATGGAGGAGGCTGCTCATGACGCTGTCCGCCGCAGCCAACCGCGGTCCCGGCTCCGGCCCGGCCGCCGACGTCCACCCCGTGCTCCGCAGGAGCCCGGCCCCGCCCGCCGCCCTGGATCTCCTGGCGCAGGCGCACCGCGGGCTGGAGGAAGCCGTCACCCTGCCGACACCGAACGAGCGCTACGCCACCGCCCACCTCGCCGCGCTGCGCACCGCCGCAGCGGTGCTCGCCGTGCGCGGCCGTCCCGAGCCCACCGCCCGCGGCAGGCGCCGCATCCGCAGCGCGTGGGAGGTGCTGCCCGAGGTGGCGCCCGAGCTCGCCGAGTGGGCGGCGCTGTTCGCCTCCGGCGCCCCGCGCCGCCAGCGCGCCGAGGCGGGCATCGCCGGCGCCGCCGACGAGCGGGACGCGGAGGACCTGATCCACGCCGCCGGGATGTTCCTGCGCCTGGTCGAGCGGCTGCTCTCGCTCCAGCCGACGCTGCCCGCCCAGGGGGAGGAGGGCGAGCCGGCCCCGCCGGCGGAGAAGCGAATACCGCGGGCGGGGTGAGGCCCGTACGGGGAGCGCGCCCGGCCGCCCGCGGGCGGCCGGGCGGGAGCGCGAGGCCCTATGGTGGGGGTCGTCGAACCGACCGTGCCCCGGTCACCACCGCGACCGATGCGAGGAGCGCCCGCCGTGCCCGACCCGCTGCGTCCCCGTGCCTCCCTGCGTACCGCCGTGGTCTGGGACGTGCTGCGCGACGCCCTGACCCGGCAGTCGAAGACCACCGGCCGGGACGCCCTGGACGTGCTGGACACCGGCGGCGGCACCGGCAACTTCGCGGTGCCCGTCGCCCGCCTCGGCCACCGGGTCACCGTGGTCGACCCCAGCCCGGACGCGCTGTTCGCGCTGGAGCGGCGGGCCGCGGAGGCCGGGGTCGCCGGGCTGGTGCGCGGCGTGCAGGGCGACGCCCACGGCCTGCTCGACGTGGCGGAGCGCGGCGCCCACGACGTGGTCCTGTGCCACGGCGTCCTGGAGTACGTGGACGATCCGGCGGAGGCGGTCGGCAACGTCGTGGGCGCCCTGCGCGCCACCGGCACCCTCAGCCTGCTCGCCGCCAACCGCAACGGCGCGGTGCTGGCCCGGGCCATCGCGGGCCACTTCACCGAGGCCAGGCACGCCCTCACCGACACCGAGGGCCGCTGGGGCGAGGCCGACCCGATGCCGCGCCGCTTCACCGCGGAGAGCCTGACGGAGCTGGTCACCACCGCCGGCCTCGAAGTGGCGTCCGTGCACGGGGTGCGGGTCTTCGCCGACCTGGTGCCGGGCGTGCTGGTGGACGCCGAGCCGGGGGCCCTGGAGGCGCTGCTGCGGCTGGAGTCGGCGGCGGCCGAGCTGCCCGCGTTCCACTCGTTCGCCACCCAGCTTCACGTGCTGGCCGAGCGCCGCTGAAGCGCGGCTCCCGCCCGCCTCCCCGGCATCTCCTCGCGGGCCCCCCGATCAGCCGGTCGGGCCCGTATGATCTGGGTGAGGCAGTGCGGCATGAGGAGCCGACGGACGGGGAATGCACCACCCAACATCAGCGTTGGTGCGGCGCTCCGACACGGGGAGACATGCCAGGTTGGACAGGGGTGCCCGGGCGGCCGGTGGGAGATCGTCCCACAGGACGGCCGAGTGCGCCTGTGAGGAGCCATGCGCAGTGGGGCGGGTTTCATGACGGCGATTCCCTGCCTATCCTTGAAAGGGGTCGCACCGGTCGCCCCCGCGACCGACGAGTAGGAGGACTCCGTGCCGCTCTCGGAGCACGAGCAGCGACTGCTCGAGCAGATGGAGCGAGCGCTGTACGCCGAAGATCCCAAGTTCGCGACAGCGCTTGAGGGAAGCGGGCTGCGCACATACACCCGACGCCGTGTGTACCAGGCGGTCGCGGGCTTCTTGGTGGGCATCGCGCTCTTGATGGCCGGGATGGTGGGCCAGCAGTGGTGGGTCAGCGTCGTCGGGTTCCTTGTGATGCTGGGGTGCGCCTCGCTCGCGATCACCGGGTGGCGCCGTGCGCCCAAGCGCGGTGAGCAGGCGGCCCCCGGTGTCGGGGGCGGCCGCCGTACGGGCCGTCCACGCAGGCGCGGCCGGATGATGGACCGCATCGAGGACCGGTGGCAGCGCCGCAGGGACGAGCAGCAGGGCCCCTGAGCCTCCGCTCCTCCACCTCGTGACGATGGCCGGACCGCCCCACCAGGCGGTCCGGCCCTCTCGGATGCCACCCACCTCCGGCCGGCCCCGCGCCACCCGGCGCCCCCGGGCGATCCCGCGTTCCCGCGCCCGCACGCCTCTCCGCCGGGCCACTCGCGCTCCGGCGCCCCAGGGCGGTCTCCCGTGCCCGGCCGCCTCCTCACCGGGCTGCCCACCGCCCCGTGCCTCCTGACGCACTTCCGTGCCCGGCCCTGCTCTGCCGCCGGGCCGCCCGCCGCCGGGGCCCGTCGACCGGCGTCTCCCGGTGGGCTCCCGCTCCCGCGCCCACACGCTCCTCACCGGGCCGCCCGCCGCCCCGCCGGGCCCCTCGACCTCCCGCTGTCCCGCCGCACCCGCGTGTCCCCTCCGGTGTGGCCCTGCTGCCCGTACGCTCCCACGCCAAACGCTCCGGCCCCCGCCACGGGCAGTGGCGGGGGCCGGAGCGTCGGTACGCCCTCGGGCCGGCGGCTAGCCGGACCGGCCCGGCAGCGGCAGGCGGCGGACCGCCGCCGAGTACCTGGCCGTCAGCGCCGCCCAGCGGACCGTGAGCGCCCAGCTCACGCGCGCCGCCGAGCGGGGCAGCAGCACCGCCCGGACCCGGGCGCCCCGCTGCGCCGCCCCGCGCAGCGCGGCGAGCAGCGCGCGCACGTCCGCGGTCAGACCGGCCGCGGGGACCGGCACCGGGGCGTACAGCATCTGCTCGACGGCCCTGGCGACCCGGCGCGCGGTCTGTGCGGCCTCGCCCGTGAGGCGGCCCTCGGTGACCAGCCGCTCCGCCGCCCGGCGCGGCGTCTCGCTGGCGCGCGGCGGCACACCCAGGTCCCACGCCGTGTCCAGCAGCTCCTGCCAGGCGGCGAGGCCACCCGCGCCCAGCCGGACGCGGCGCGTGCGCAGCCGCCACAGCAGCGGCAGCAGCGGCAGCCCGGCGAGCAGCGCGACACCGGTCGCCGTCGCGGCCACCACCGGCCAGTCGTCCGAGCCGCCGCCGCCCGAGCCGCCCGCGGCCCGCGGGTCCTCGGTGCTGCACTCGCCCGCGCGCTGGGCGCGCGCGTCGCACACCGGCTGCGCGGACGGGCCGGTGGACGCCGAAGGGGTGGGCGTCGGCACCACCGGCGGCACGGCCGCGTTGTCCTCGCTGATCTGCCGCTCGGCGTACCCGGGGGTGTTGCCCCGGGCCGGGGTGGGCTCGAAGCGGACCCAGCCCGCGCCCTCGAAGTACAGCTCGGGCCAGGCGTGGGCGTCCTTCAGGCCCACCGAGTACGCCCCGCTGGGGTCGGGCGTGCCGGGCACGTAGCCCACCGCGACCCGCGCCGGGATGCCCAGGGTGCGGGACATGGCGGCCATGGTGAACGCGAAGTGGACGCAGAAGCCCCGCTTGTCCTGGAGGAACCGGGTGATCGCGCCGGTGCCCGTCCCGGACCTGACCCGCGTGTCGTAGGTGAAGCCGCCGCTGCCGGTGAACCACTCCTGGAGGGCCATGGCCCGCTCGTAGTCGTTCACCGCGGTGGCGGTGATCCGCTGGGCCTCGGCGGCCACCCCGTCCGGCAGGGATTCCGGCACCTGCGTGTAGCGGTCGGCGATGACCTGGCGCGGGGCGGGGGCACCGGCCAGTTGCTCGGCGGTCGGCTCCACCACCAGGCTGGACACCTGGTAGGTCAGGCCCGCGGCGCTCTGGCCGCGGTCGCCGACCAGGGCCCTGCTCACCGGGTCGTAGCTCCACGAGCCGTCCACGGCCACCTGCATCGCGGGGAACGGCATGGGCAGCGACTCCTGCCGGTACCAGCCCGCGGTGGACAGCGAGGTGTTGATCCGGGTGCGCTTCACGCCCTCGGACAGGCCCTCCGGCGGCGGTAGCTGGTCGGGCACGACCGTGCCGGCCCGCTCGGGCATGCGCCAGGCCGCGCCGTCGAACTCGTCCAGCGCGACGATCCGCAGGTACATCTCGCTGTTGCTCTGCGCGCTGGTCCGGTACTTCAGCACCTCGCGGTTCTCCGGCTGGTTGAGGCTGTCCTGCATGGACACCAGCGGGTTCACCGCGACCGGCGAGCCGCCGACGCCGCTTCCGCCGCCGGCGGCGTCCGGCCCGATCACGCCGTCACCGAGCGACGGCAGCGCGAGCGGCACCACCAGCGCCAGGCCCAGCGTCACGCCCGCGATCCTGCGGCCCGCCCGCACCGCCGGGGTGCGCGGCCCGCCGCCGAGGCCGCCGAGCAGACCGAGCTGCTCCTGCGCGTCCCGCTGCGGCCCGGCCGAGAACACCCTGCCCCACCGGGAGAGCCGGTCGCGGCCCTCCGCGAGCAGCAGCGCCAGATAGCCCGCCGCGGCCAGGGTGAACCACAGCCAGCGGCTGCCCTCGTCCTCCGGCGCCAGGCCCGCCGCCACCGAGTACAGGCCGAGCAGCGGCAGGCCCGCCGAAGCGGCGCTGCGGAAGGTGACCGCCAGGGCGTCCACCACCACCGCTATCAGCACCACCCCGCCGACCAGCAGCAACTGGATGCCGTCGGTGAGCGGGGCCGGGGTCTGGTACTCGCTGACGTCGTTGACACCGGTGTCCAGCAGGTCCCGCAGATGCGCCATGGCCTCGGGGCCGGGCAGCAGTCCCAGCGGCGCCTGCTCGCGGGCGAACGCCAGCACGAACAGCACCAGCACCGTCGCGAGCTGCACCAGTATCGTCACCGGCTGCGGCAGCGGCACCCGCCGCGCCACCGCCCCGACCAGCGCCTGCGCGACCACCAGCGCCACCGCCTGGGCCAGCCAGGAGGAGGAGCCCACCAGCGGCAGCAGGGCGCAGGCGGTGAGCACCGAGGCCAGCGCGGCGCACAGCGTCAACCGGATCTGCCCGCTCATCGCGTCACCCCTTCGACGGACGACACGGGGCCCGCGCCGCCCGCGCCGTGGGACGGAGCGTGGTACCGCTCACCCGAGGTGTCCGTCCGCCGCCACAGGTCGGGAAGCTCGTCGCCGGGCGCGACCTGCTGCACGTTCCACCCGGACTCGCGCAGGATCCGCTCCGGCTCGCCCATCGCGGCGTGCGGCGCCGCGGTGCCGCGCAGCACGTCGGGCACCTGCCACCGCGGCCCGTCCAGCCAGAACAGCACCGCGCCGCCGACCCGGGCCCGCATCCTGGCCAGCACCGTGGCCTGCTCGGCGTCCAGCGCCCCGGCGAAGGCCACCAGCAGGCCGTCCGCGCCGCCGCGCAGCACGTCGTGCGCCCGGGAGAACCCGGCGCCGTCGGAGAAGTCCACCACCGCGAGCGCGTCCAGCAGCAGCCCGGCGGTGTCGGCCTCGCGGGTGCCGCCCTCGCCGTTGTCGGTCACGGGAACCGCGTCCCCGGTGTCGGTGACCAGGCGCACCGCGAAGCCGCGCTCCAGCATGTGCACGGACACCGACGCCGCCCCGGCCACCGCCCACTCGAACGACGACTCGGGGCCGGCGCCCTGGTGGGCGAGCCGGCGCGTGTCCAGCAGCACCGTGCACCTGGCCCGCTGCGGCTGCTCCTCGCGGCGCACCATCAGCTCGCCGTAGCGGGCCGTGGAGCGCCAGTGCACCCGCCGCAGGTCGTCGCCGTGGCGGTAGCCGCGCGGGATCAGGTCGTCCTCGCCGGCCAGCGCCAGCGCGCGGGCGTGGCTGTCGCCGTAGCCGGGGGACTCCCCGGCCAGGCGCACCGGCGCCAGCCTCTCGGTGGCGGGCACCACCGTCAGCGTGTCGTAGGCGCTGAAGGAGCGGGTGAGCTCGCACATGCCGAACGGGTCGGACAGGCGCAACTGGAGCGGGCCGAGCGGGTACCGGCCGCGCAGGTCGGAGCGGACCCGGTAGGACACCTCGCGGAAGCCGCCCGGCTCCACCCGGTCCAGCACGAACCTGGGCCGGGGGCCGAGCACGTACGGCACCCGGTCCTGGAGCATCAGCAGCCCGGTCGGCAGCCGCGAGACGTTGTCCATCCGCAGGTGCACCCGAGCCTCGGACATGGCGGGCACCCGCGAGGGGGACAGCCGCCTGCTGCCCGCAACCTGGTACCTGGTCCGGTACAGCACCGCGGCGCACACCAGCGGCAGCGCGGCCAGCAGCAGCCCCACCCGCAGCAGGTCGGGCTGGCCGAGCAGGTAGGAGCACACGCCGGCGGCGGCGCCCGCGGCCAGGAAGGAGCGGCCCCGCGTGGTCAGGCCCGCGAGCGCCGTGCGCACCCCGCCCCGGCCCCCGGGCGCCCGGCCGCCCTCGTCGCCCGGCTCCGCGTCACCGGGCCCCGGCCAGGGCGGCGGCGCGGGCGACGCCAGGGACGCCATCACACCCTCCGGCCGGCGGCGCCCCGCACGTCGGGGCCGAACGGGGCGGGCACGGGCACCCGCCGCACGATGTCCGCCACCACCTGCTCGGCGGTCCTGCGGCCCAGTTGCGCCTGCGCGGTCGGCAGCAGCCGGTGCGCCAGCACGGGACCGGCCAGCGCCTGCACGTCGTCGGGCAGCGCGAACTCCCGGCCGTCCAGCGCCGCCGCCGCCCTGGCCGCCCGCACCAGGTGCAGGGTGGCCCGCGGGGAGGCGCCGAGCCGCAGCTCGGGGTGGTTGCGGGTGGCGGCGACCAGCTCCACGGCGTAGCGCCGCACCGGCTCGGCCAGGTGCACGGTGCGCACCGTCTCCACCAGCTTGGCGATCTCGTGCGCGTGGGCCACCGGCTGGAGGTCGTCCAGCGGCGAGACCCCGCCGTGCACGTCGAGCATCCGCATCTCGGCGTCCACGCTGGGGTAGCCCACGGAGATCCGGGCCATGAAGCGGTCCCGCTGCGCCTCGGGCAGCGGGTAGGTGCCCTCCATCTCCATGGGGTTCTGCGTGGCGATCACCATGAAGGGGCTCGGCAGCTCGTACGTGGTGCCGTCCACGGTGACCTGCCGCTCCTCCATGGACTCCAGCAGCGCCGACTGGGTCTTGGGGGAGGCGCGGTTGATCTCGTCGCCCACGACGATCTGCGCGAATATCGCGCCCGGCTTGAACTCGAAGTCCCGCCGCTGCTGGTCGAAGACGCTCACCCCGGTGATGTCCGAGGGCAGCAGGTCGGGAGTGAACTGGATGCGCCGCACCGAGCAGTCCACGGAACGCGCCAGCGCCTTGGCGAGCATGGTCTTGCCGACGCCCGGCACGTCCTCGATGAGCAAGTGCCCCTCGGCGAGGAGCACGGTGAGGGAGAGGCGCACGACCTCGGGCTTGCCCTCGATCACGCTCTCCACCGAACGGCGCACCCGCTCGACGGTGGTGGACAGATCGGTCAGGCTCGCTTGGTCGTCATAGGTCGTCACCCGGCCCTCCTAAGGCCCGTAAATTCATAGGGCCGTCAGCCGCGCTGCCGCAGACCGGGCCCACCCCGAGGAAGCGGACCGCTCCGCGCGGTCCGGCGGCAGGACCGGCCGGTCCGAGGGGTCTTTCCACCGTACGGACGACCGGTGCCGCTCGTTCATTCTTGCCTTACCTGTGGCCTGCCGTCACTCGCGCGTGGGAACGGCACCCCCTGGCCTCACGGAAGGTGACGGCGGACCGGCCGCTCGTCACCCCGGCCGTCACCCGGTCCCGGCCTCCCGCGCCGCCGGCGAAGGGCTCCGCGCGCGCGGAGCCCTTCGCCGGCGGCG
>NZ_BAAGTD010000016.1:0-152964 GCF_054782095.1 Streptomyces capparidis
AATCCACACCGAACCCAGAAGGCCCTCACCCGTTCAAGCACCCAGCCCGCGTGTCACCAACGTCCCGGGACAGCACATCTAGGGCCTGTCGTCGGATCCCCGTCTGCCCCGCGGGCGACGACGGGGATCCGACGACCGGCCCCGGGGGCGCCCTCCGGCCGGGCCCGCGCCCGGCGGCGGCCGGGCATCGTCTAGCATCGCCGCCATGTCAGCTTCCGCATTCGCCGCCTGCTGCGCCGCGGTGACCGACCGGGTCCTCGGGTCCTGGTCGGTCACCGCCAGGCCGCGCGGTCAGCGCCACGCCCTGGTCCGCCGGGGCGCGTCCGGCGCCTGACCCGGTCTCAGCCGCTCCGCGTCCTTCGCACCGACCCAGGGCCCGCCCGCTGTCCCTTTTTCTCCGGACGGCCGCGGGTGCCTTCGGCCTGCCCTCGCACACGCCCGCGCGGTGTGTGCCGCGCCCGCCTGCCCCGCGCCGTCCCTCAGCGGAACAGGACCTCCCACGTGGCGCGACGACGCGTTGTGCACCCCGGCCCCCGCCTGCCCCAGCCCCCGCACCCGCCCGCGCCGGCCCGCCCGGCGCCCCGCAGCAGGAGGGCCGAGCTCTCCCAGAACTTCCTGCGCGACCCCCGCACCATCGACCGGGTGGTGCGGGCCGCCCGGCTCGACCCCGGCGACCTGGTGCTCGAGCCCGGGGCGGGCGAGGGCCGTCTGACCCGGGCGCTGGCCCTGCGCTGCCGCCGAGTGACGGCCTACGAGATCGACCCGCGCCTGGCCGCCGCCCTGGCCGAGCGCTTCCGCGGCGAGCGGCGCGTGGGCGTGGTGCCCGGCGACTTCCTGGCCGCGCGCCCGCCCCGCGAGCCGTTCGCCGTCGTCGGCAACATCCCCTTCTCCGCCACCGCGGACATCGTCGCCTGGTGCCTGGCCGCGCCCGGGCTGACCGCGGCCACCCTGATCACCCAGTGGGAGTACGCGCGCAAGCGCACCGGCGGCCACGGGCGGTGGAGCAGGCTCACCGTGCGCACCTGGCCGCGGTTCGGCTGGCACCTGGCCGGCCGGATCGACCGCGGCCTGTTCCGCCCGGTGCCCCGGGTGGACGCCGCGGTGCTGCGGATCGAGCGCCGCCGCGTCCCCCTGCTGGACGCCGGGCTGCTGCCCGCCTGGGAAGCGCTCGTGGACCTGGGCTTCACCGGGGTGGGCGGCAGCCTGTACGCCTCCCTGCGGCAGCGCCACCCCGGCCGGAAGCTGGCGGCGGCCTTCGCGCGGGCGGGCGTCCCGCGGGACACCGTGGTCGCGTTCGTCACCCCCGGGCAGTGGCTCGGGATCTTCACGGCCCTGCACGGCGGGGCCGCGGACGGGCGGGGAGGCGGCCGTGGGTGACCGCGCGGCGGGGCGCGGGCGGCCCGGCGGGAACGCGTGCGCGGCGGCAGGCATAGCGGCGGGGGCGCCGAGGCGTCTGAGGGAGTGTCCAGCGTTTCGGTTCGGGAAGGTGCGGATGAACACCGAGGACCAGCAGTCCTTCCGGGAATTCGTGTCGGCGCGGTCGCCGGCCCTGCTCAGGCTCGCGGTCCTGCTCGCGGGCGGCGACGTGCACGCGGGCGAGGACCTGCTGCAAACGGCGCTGATGAAGGCGGCGGGCCGCTGGCACCGCGTGGAGGACCCGGAGGCGTATGTGCGCCAGGTGCTCTACCGGCAGCAGATCAGCCGCTGGCGGCTGCGCCGGCCGCACCGGGAGGCCCCCGTGGCGGAGCCGCCCGAGCGGCCCGCCGCCGCCGACGGACCCGGCGCGGTGGACACCCGGCTCCTGGTACGGGCCGCGCTGGCCCGGCTCACCGCCCGGCAGCGCGCCGTCCTGGTCCTGCGCTACTTCGAGGACCTGCCGGAGGCCGAGGTGGCGTCCGTCCTGGGCTGCTCGGTGGGGACGGTGCGCAGCACCACCCACCGCGCCCTGGAGAAGCTGCGCCGGCTCGCGCCCGAACTCGACATCCCCGTGGCCCCGCGCCGCGTTCCTACGGAGGTTCCCCTGTGAACGGCGTATCCCCCGAGAACCCCGCGCCCGGCGCGGAACTCGACGGCCTGCTGCGCCAGGCGCTGCACGAGTGGCCGCTGGACGGCGTCCGGCCGGAGCCCGACCTGGCCGGGCGGGTGCTGCGGGCGACCGCGCGCAGGCGCCGCGCCCGCTCCCTGGCCGTGGCCGGCGCCGCCGCGGCGGTGGTGCTCACCGCCGCGGCCGTGCCCGCGCTCGACCTCGGCGGCGACGGGCACCGCGGCGCGGGCCCGGCCGCCGAGCGGGTGCTGGCCCGCGCGGACGAGTCCCCGCCCGCGGGCCTTGTGGCGGCGGGCGAGGTGGCGATGTCGGCGTACCACACCTGGCGCTGGGAGAAGCGGGCGGACGGCGACAAGGTGCGGGTGCGCACCTGGTGGCTGCACGACCCGCAGGAGCGGCGGTACGCGCGGACGCCGTGGGCGCACCTCGACGTGGCGCCCGGGATGCGCACCGCGGCCGTGCTGGAGAAGGTGCCGGACCGGCGGGTGGGCATCGTGGACCTGGCGACGGGGAAGGTCACCCGCTGGATCCCGGTGGACCGCCCGGCCGGGGGTCTGGCCTGGTCGCCCGACGGCACCCGCCTGGCCGTGACCACCTACTCGGGGAACCCGGACGGCACCCGCGGCAGGTTCCGGACCGGCTACTACGTGCTGGACGCGGCCACCGGCGAGGGCCCCTGGCGCGCCCTGCCCCCGCAGGAGGGCCCCGTGTCCGGCCCCCGCCAGGACATCGGCTGGAGCCGGGACGGCTCACTGGTCCACGACCGCCGGCCGGTCGCCCCGTACCGGGACTTCTACGACATGGCGGGCAAGCGGGTACCGGCGCCCCCGAACGAGGCGTACAACGACTGGACGGCGGGCCCGTCCCCGGACGGCAGCCTCACCACGGAGCCGCCCCTCCCGCCGGACCCGCGGGGCACGGCGACCGCGCCCGCGTCGGGGAAGGGGGGCGGCGTCGACCCGAACGCGCCGTCCACCACCATCCTGGAGGGCCATGTGGTGGGCTCCGGCGGCGAGCCCGTCGAGGACCCGGCCCCCCACCCGATCGCCCACGTCTACGACACCGCGACCGGCGAGCGGGTGGGCTCCCAGCGGGTGCAGCGGCAACTGGTCTGGGCGGACGACGAGCACCTGATCGCCTGGACGTGCGACCTCGCGGACTGCGCCGGGAAGAAGGAGTTCCGCAACCGCCTGGTGCTGGTGGACGTCACCGGCCGGGAGGTCGTCCCCCTCACCGGCTTCCGCGAGAACAGCCAGGAGCCGGGCGCCTGGGTGCCGCTGTTCACCCGGCGCTGACCCGCCCGCCCCGGGGGCGGGCGGCACCGGCGCGGCTCCGCGCCCGCGGCCCGCCCGCACCCCACCGCTCCCCCGCCCGCCGGGCCCATATCCGCTTGGGTCCGGCGGGCGGGGCGCTTACCCTGCCCGCATGACCGACAACGCGGCCCCCGGGCTCGTCGCCGTCCTCACCGGTGCCGGGGTGAGCACCGACAGCGGGGTGCCCGACTACCGGGGCCCCAACGGGGTGTGGCGGCGCAACCCGGGCGCCGAGCGCCTGGTGACCTACCAGGACTACATGGCCGACCCGCAGGTGCGCCGCCGCTCCTGGCTGATGCGCCGGGACAGCCCGGTGTGGGGCGCCGAGCCGAACGCCGCGCACCGCGCCCTGGTGGACCTGGAGCGCTCCGGGGTGCCGCTGCGCATCATCACGCAGAACATCGACGGCCTGCACCAGAAGGCCGGCTCCACCCCGCGCAAGGTGCTGGAGCTGCACGGCACCGTGCACGCCGTGCTGTGCGTCTCCTGCGGCGACCGCACCCCCATGGCGGAGGCGCTGGCCCGGGTGGAGGCCGGTGAGGCCGACCCGCCGTGCCTGCGCTGCGGCGGGGTGCTGAAGTCCGCCACGGTGATGTTCGGGCAGTCGCTCGACCCGGAGGTGCTCGGCGAGGGGGCGCGGATCGCCCAGGTGTGCGACCTGTTCCTGGCGGTCGGCACCTCCCTCCAGGTGGAGCCCGCGGCGTCGCTGTGCCGGGTGGCGGCGGAGTCCGGCGCCCGCCTCGTCATCGTCAACGCCGACCCCACCCCGTACGACGCGATCGCGGACGAGGTGGTCCGGGAGCCGATCGGCACGGCGCTGCCCGCGATCGCGGCCCGGCTGCGGGCCGCTACGGGGCGGTGACCAGCCGGGAGGCGGCGCGCAGGCCCGGGGCGCGCTCGCGCAGCCGCTCCAGCAGCTCCTCCCCGGCCGCGTGCAGACCGTCCGGCGGCATCGGTTCCAGGCGCTCCAGCAGGAACAGGCCGCGGGTGGTGCCCTCGGTGATGCGGGTGCGCACGCACTGGCGGTGGTTCCAGCGGCGGCAGGTCACGCCCGTGTCGTCGCGCCAGACGACCTCGCCGGGCTCGGGCCGCTCCACCACGGGCTCGCCGCCCGCCGCGGTGTCGAACGGCTCGTCGCCCGCGGCCCGCACCAGCCGGGGCGGGCCCTGGTAGCGGTCCAGGTCCTCCCCGCCGACGGGCAGCCGGTGCGCCACGGACACCGCGTTGTAGACGTCCACGAGCAGGTTGACCTCGGGCAGCCCGGCGGCGGCGCGGCGGATCAGGGCCTCGGCGCTGTTGCGGGTGCGGCCCGGCTTGGCGCCGAACGCGGTGTACGCCTCGCGCCAGGCCGCGATGTGCGGGTGGGCGGGGGCGTCCAGACCGTCGGCGGTGGCGGCGGCCTCCTTCAGCAGCGCGCGGGACCAGTCGTCGGTGGGGCCGCAGGGCAGGCCTTCGGCGGCGATCACCAGCACGGCGAAGTCGGGCCGCAGCGCGTGGACCGCCTCGTCCACGCGTACCGCCCGCACGATGTCGTCCAGGTCCACAGCCCCTCCTCGCTCCGCCGGTCGTTCGAATGAACGCGACGGTACCATGAACCGACCGGGCGGCGACGGGCCGCTACCGTGGCCCCCACCCACCCGCGGAAGGACCGCCCATGGACGACCGGGCCGTGATGGAGGCCGTGGCCGAGCGGCTGCGCGCGCTGCGCCGGGAACGCGGTTGGAGCATGGACGCCCTCTCCGCACGGGCCAGGGTCAGCAAGGGCGTCCTGGTGGCGATCGAGAACGGCCGCTCCAACCCGAACCTGGCCACGCTCGTCCGGCTCTGCGACGCCTTCACCGTGCCGCTGACCGACCTGCTCGCCCCGCCCGCCGCGCCGTCGCTGGAGGCCGCGCCGCCCGCCGCGCAGTCGGTGATGTGGAAGGGCCCGGGGGGCGGCACCGGCACGCTGCTCACCGGGGCGGCGCAGCCCGTCGGCGCGGAGCTGTGGCACTGGCGGCTGGCCCCCGGCGAGGAGCACACCAGCGAGGCGCACGTGACCGGCACGGTGGAGCTGCTGCACGTGCTGAGCGGCACCCTCACCGTCACCGTGGGCGGCGAGGAGGCCGTGCTGCCGCCGGGGCACGCCCTGCGGATGGCGGGGGACCGCCCGCACGCCTACGCCAACCGGGGCACGGCCCCCGTGGAGTACACGGGCGCCGTGCTGGTGCCGCGCGCCTGAGGGGCCGGGCAGCCCGGGGCCGGGGGCGGGGGACGCGCCGGTCGCGCGTGGCCCTAGCATTCACCCCGGACCGTCCGCCGACCGCGGTGCGGACCGCTGACGCCCGCGCGATCACAAGGACACGAGCACCCGGAAAATGGACTGGTTTCAATCCTTCGTCCTGGGCATGGTTCAGGGCTTGACCGAGTTCCTCCCCATCTCCTCCAGCGGCCACCTGCGCATAGTCGCCGCGCTCTCCGGGTGGGACGACCCCGGAGCGGCGTTCACCGCGATCACCCAGATCGGCACCGAGACCGCGGTGCTCATCTACTTCAGGAAGGACATCGTGCGGGTCGTCAGCACCTGGTTCCGCTCCCTGAGCGACAAGGCGCTGCGCAAGGACCCCGACGCCCGGATGGGCTGGCTCGTCATCGTCGGCAGCATCCCCATCGGGGTGCTGGGCGTCACGCTCAAGGACCAGATCGAGGGCCCGTTCCGCGATCTGCGGCTGATCGCCACCACCCTGATCGTGCTCGGACTCATCCTCGGCCTGGCCGACTGGCGGGCCGGGCTCGACGAGAAGGGCGGCCGCCACCGCGCGCCCGTCCAGCGCAAGGAGCTGAGCGACCTCACCGTCAAGGACGGCCTGATCTACGGCTGCTGCCAGGCGATGGCCCTGATCCCGGGCGTGTCCCGCTCCGGCGCCACCATCAGCGGCGGCCTGTTCCTCGGCTACACCCGCGAGGCCGCGGCCCGCTACTCGTTCCTGCTGGCCATCCCCGCCGTGCTCGCCTCCGGCGCGTACGAGACCACGCACATCGCGGACGAGCCCAACATCCCGTGGGCGCAGATCATCTTCGCCACGGTCGTGGCGTTCGTCGTCGGCTACGCCGTCATCGCGTGGCTGATGAAGTTCATCACCACCCACTCCTTCATGCCGTTCGTGATCTACCGGATAGCGCTGGGCATCCTGCTGTTCGTACTGGTCGGCATGGGCACCCTGGACCCGGAGGCGGGCGACAGCGTCAGTTGACGCCCCGCCGCACCGCCCCCGCCACCGGCCCGTCCACGGACGGGCCGGTTCGCGTCTGCGGCTCCCGCCCGCGGGGAAGGCATGCCTGCATGGCTGACGAAGCGGACCTGCGGATGCTGCGGGTGGCGGTCGAGGAGGCGCGGGCGGGCCTGGCCGAGGGCGGCGTCCCCATCGGGGCCGCGCTGTACGGCCCGGACCGGGCGACCCTGCTCGGCCGCGGCCGCAACCGCCGGGTGCAGGACGGCGACCCGTCCGCGCACGCGGAGACGGCCGCGTTCCGCGCGGCGGGACGCCGACGCGCCTACCGCGGCACCACCATGGCGACGACCCTCTCCCCGTGCTGGTACTGCTGCGGCCTGGTCCGCCAGTTCGGCATCTCCCGGGTCGTCATCGGGGAGGACCGCACCTTCCGGGGCGGCCAGGAGTGGCTGGCCGGGCACGGCATGGAGATCGTCGTCCTCGACGACCCCGAGTGCGCCGCGCTGATGGCGGACTTCGTCAGGGACCGGCCCGACCTGTGGCACGAGGACATCGGCACCTGACCACCGGCGCGGGCCGCCCGCCTCATCCCCGCGGCCAGTCCCGGTACCGGATCCGCGCCAGCTCCAGCACTTCCCCCAGCACCCCCCACTCGTTCTTCCCCAGCCGGGACAGCGGCCGCAGCCGCCGCACCTCCGGATGCCCGTCCACGAGCACGTCCTCGCTCACCACCGCGTGCACGACCCGCCCGAACACCACCGTGGAGTTCCCGAGCCCCAGCGTGCTGTGCACCCGGCACTCCAACGCCACCGGCGAGGCCGCCACCCGCGGCGGCGCCACCTTGGCACTGGCCTCCCGCTCGATCCCCACCGCCTCGAACTCGCTCACCTCCGCCGGGAAGTCCGTCGCCGTCGCATTGATCTGCTCCAGCAGCCCCTCCGGCGCGAAGTTCACCACGAACTCCCCCGTGGCCTCGGCATTGACCAGACTGTCCTTGCGCCCGACGGAGGTGAACTGCACGATCGGCGGGCTGGTGCAGGAGACGGAGAAGAAGGAGTGCGGCGCCAGATTGGCCACCCCCTCCCCCGAAACCGTCGACACCCACGCGATCGGCCGTGGCACGACCACGGCCGTCAGCAGCTTGTAGAAGGACGAGGCGTCCATGGTCTCGGGATCGAAGTCAACGCGCATGCGAGCCAGTATCCCGGCGGGGGGACCGCGGTCCCCAAGAGGGCGGTATGTGAGCCGGTGATCGATCTGTCATCGTGGGAACATGTGAGACTGTCGGGTCCGAGCTGATCAGCGGGTTCGATGGTGTCGGAGTGTGCGCTACCAGTCCCGTGCAGGCTGCCGGTGGGAGACGCTCACCGCCGAACGACTCACTCACTGCCCTCCGGGGCCAAGGGCCGTCGCGTGTGCCTCCAGGGCGGTGGCGATCACCCTCGCGGTGGCCTTGTGTGTCACCTGGGCGGCGAGGCGGTCCAGTTCGGCCAGCGCGGGCTCACTGTCGACCCGGCCCAGGGCGAAAGCGCCCGCATGCGCCACCTTCGCACTGCGCGGGCCCCGCCCGGGCACCTTCTTCAGCGAGGTCTCCACCAACGCCGCAAGCGCACTAACTGCGTCGGAATGCGGTGGCAGCAGCGACAGCAGCCAGGCAAGGCCACGCAGCGCGAGGGCGTTGTACGGGTCGAAGACCTCGTTGAAGTGCCGGTCCTGGCAGAAAACGGGTTTCACACGGAAGGTACGCGGAACGCCCACCAGAGCGAGCCAGGACACCACCTTCTCCCGCACCAGCTCAGGGCCTAGCGGCTCGACGAGCTGCCGAGCCAGCCTGTCCCACTTCGCGCTGGGCTTGGCGGACGTGGCGGTGAGGGCGTGCGCGAGCAGCGCCCGCCACGGGTCGTCGGGACCGGGCCCCACCTGCTCCATGGCGCGCTCGGCCCACTTCTCACCCACGTTCAGCACCGGGTCGGTGGGTTTCTCACCAGCGCGGCCGAGTGGTGCGGTCGGGAAGCCGTACTCCATGCCACTGCGCCGGAAGGCGGCGATGGCAGCCGGCGTGAGGGAACGGCCGGCGGCCAGCTCCGCCTCCACCAGAACCGAAAAATGCTCCCCGTACCAGAAGGAGTGGCATTCGCCGAGGTCGTCGAGCACCGCGATGCGCTCGGCGGACAGTGGGTCCTCGGGGAGATCCGCCGCGAGGATCCCGGCCAGAAGCAGTGTCCGAGCCCGAAACTCGGAGACTTCCTCGAGGCGGTGGTAACGCTCGACCAGGAAACGGGCGAGGCTGCGACGACGCTCTTGAGGAAGATCACGCATTTGGTACAGAAGCTGCTCCGACCAGCCGACGCCCTGATAGCCGCTGTCGGTGACTCCCATGGCGTTGAGAGTCATGTCCGCGAGCTCGATGTCACCCGCGGCGATGTGGTGGGCGGCACTTTCCATCTCGCTCAACCCCCCACCGACGAGAGCAGCTTCAGGGATGACACCTCGCCGGTGTCGGGCTGGGCCAGGGCCCGGAACACCTCGGTCGGCCGCTCTTCGGCGATGTCCAGTTCCCAGGCGTCGGAGCGGCCACCTCTGGTCGTCTCGTCGACGAAAGTCATCCTTCTCATGCCGACCGACACTAGGGGACCTCTCCGACATCGGACTCAGCCGGCGGGCCGAGGCGGGGCTCGCGCTCCGGCTGAGGGGGCGGTATACGAGTGGGTGGGTGATTTGCCATCACCTGAACGTGTGGGGCTTGCGGCATTTCAGGTGGTCGGCGAGCTCTGGCGTGCTGAGCTGAACGCCGTGGGCGAGCGCAAGCCCGTGATCGTCGCATGGAAGGCCGCACATCCCTCGGTCAGTGGCCGCCAGGGCATTGCAGCATGCGGTCGAAGGCGCCGCCGGCCGTCCACCGGCGCAACCGGGTGTGCCGACTCGCCCGGCGTTCCACATCGTGCAGTCGTCCAGCCGTGGACGGCCCGTACCGGCCCTGGACAGCAGCGGCCGCACGAACTCCCACCCGGCATCGGTCAACTCATGGCGACGGATCACCCCTGGCCGCCTTCTCGCTCTCCCTGGCAGCCCGTTCCTCCGCACGCCTGCGTATGACAGCAACAACCGCGCACGTCGAGCGGCTGATGGCACCCCTGACGGCCATCCCTCCCACTCAGACGGCGTAGGGGTGCGTTCCTGGCTCGGTCCGAGCCGGCGTCCCCTCAGCCCGCGTCGCTCCCCGCCACCGCCAGGGACGGCTGGTCCCGGAGTCCTGTCGGGTGCGGGGAGCGACGGGGCGGATCAGCGGAGTCCGGCGAAGAGGTCGTTCTCGGGTACGGCCGCGCCGGTGGGGTCCTGGACACGTTGGAAGGTCTCCATGCCCATCAACTCGCCGAACCTCTCCTTGCCCATCTTGAGGAAGAAGATGTTCTCGCCCTGACTGGCGTGCGCGGCCAACGCGTCGAACTTCTGACCGCTGAACGCGGTGGTGTCCACCCAGGTGGTGATCTCGTCGTCGGGGAGGCCGATCTCGGCCAACGCGGCGGCCTCGGCAGGATCCGGCTCCGGCATGTCCTCATGGAACTCGCGCATGATCTCGCCGAACCGCTGCATCATCGAGCGGGGCATCGTGGTCCAGTACACCTTCGGTGTCAGCGCGGTCATCTCCAGCGCCGCCATGGTGATGCGGTTGGCCTGGATGTGGTCGGGGTGGCCGTAGAAGCCGTTCTCGTCGTAGGTGACGACCACATCGGGTCGGTAGTGCCGCATGAGTTCCGCGAGTCGGGCCGCGCCTTCCTGCACGGGGGTCTGCCAGAAGGATCCGGGGGCGTCGTTGCTCGGCCAGCCCGCCATCCCCGAGTCGGCATAGTCCAGCATCTCCAGGTCGCTGACCTTCAGGACCTCACAGCTCGCCTCGAGTTCCTGACGGCGCATCAAGGCGACCGTCGCGGGATCGTGCCCAGGGTCGCCCGGCTTGACGCCGCCCGGTCCGTCACCGCAACCGCCGTCGGTACACGTCACGAGAACCGTGCGGATGCCCTCCGCCGCGTACCGCGCGAGGACTCCTCCGGTGCCGGTGGCCTCGTCGTCGGGGTGGGCGTGTACTGCCATCAGCGTCAAGGGCCGGTCGGTCATGGAACAGTCCTCCTGCAAAAATACGTCTTGGTCCGAGTGCTCGGCGGGCATACCGCCATCCTGGGGCCCGGATCCTGGTGCGGCGGACGACCTTGTGGTCTCCGTGTCCCCCGCCCGTGCGACGCCGGTCCCTCGGACGATGCAACCGTGCTCCCGGACCGGCTGTTCCCCGACGCGGCCGCTTGGCCTTCCAGTGGGCCGCCTCCGGCTTGAACCGTGGCCCGCCGCTCGGCACCGTCGGTGCCGAGCGGCGGGCCACGGCGCTGGAAGGGAGGTCAGCCGGTCGTGGCGCCGACGTCGAGGTGGTCGACGTTGGGCAGCCCGGCTGCCGTGGTGGGATCCAGCCGGATGGTGTTGCTGCCGGCGTTCAGCGGGACGGTCGTGGTCTTGGTCGACCACGTCGTCCACGCACCGGTGGACTCGAACGAGACCGTCGCCACCGTGGATCCGTTGACGACCAGGTTCGCCGGCCTGGCGCTGCCGGTGCCGTTGGCGAATCGGACTCCCAGTGTCGCCGGTCCGGCGGCCGCCGAGGTCACCGTGAACTGCGCGTAGGCTCCCGCGGCGGCATCGCCGTTGCAGAACCCGCTACCGGAGAAGCCGGCCTGATTGGAGTCGATCGTGCCCTGGCACACCGCCGGCGCGGTCTCCGCCTCGTAGCGCTGCCCCGACGGCGGGGGCGTGTCGACGGAGGTCTTCACGAGACCGAGGTCGTCGACGAAGAGGTGTCCGTTGTTGCTCGCCGCTCGGACGGTGACGGTCGCGGTCCCGGCGGACAGCGGGATGTCCGCGAGCTCACGACGAGTCCAGCCGCTCGATGCCGGGACGTTGAGCGTGCGCGCGGTGCCGGCGGCGTCGGTGACCGTCACCTGGGCGGCGCTGAGCGAGCCGGAGGTCCTGGCGAAGAGGGACAGCCGGTAGGTGCCGGCCGGTACGGTGATCTGCTGCCGGACGCCACCGGCGTAGGACTGTCCGGCGCCGATCTGCAACGCGAAGCGGGACCCGTTCGCGCCGCCGTTGACGTTGGTCACGATCGAGCTCGGTCCCGACTCACGGAAGTTGGTCCAACCCCGCACCTGGGGGACGATGACGCGGTCGGCCTGGAAGTTGGGGTTGAGCACGTAGTTGTTCGCCGGCCCGACACGCCACTCTCCGGTCGTGGCGTTGAACTGCCACTGGCTCACCGAGTGGAACTGCGGCCTCGCGCCGGTCTTGGTCACCGGCATCCACTGGTTGTACCCGATGCCGTTCCAGGCGAAGTCGGCCCAGCGGTCGCCGGCGAAGATCACCGTGTTCTGCTTGGTGCCCTTGACTGTCACGAAGAACCCGGTCTGGGTCACGTGGCTGTAGTCCATCTCGGTGCCGGCAAGCGTGTACTCGCCGGTGTAGGAACCCTGGATGTTGCTGCTGGTCGACTCCAGGACATGCGCGACCGAGGAATTCCAGCCGTGCAGGTCCGACGCCGCGTGATAGTACTTGCCGTCGAGTTTGAACATGGCGTTGCCCTCGCGGCCGGCGGAGTTGTAGCCGATCTGCACGCCGGGCTCCGCCCGCAGCGAGTCCGACTCCCTGAGCTTGCTGACGAAGGCGCGAGAGCGCCCTTCGCGGTTGGAGAAGATCAGGTAGTCCTTTCCGTCGTCGTCGGTGAAGACGGTCTGGTCCCCGGTGCCGGTGGTCGGCGAGTTGGTGATCTGGGTCTGGAAGTAGCCGTAGTCGAAGGTGTCGGTGGGCGAGTCGCCCTGGAGGAACAGAACCCCGTGCGCGCCTCCGACATAGGCCTGGGTGGCGAGCACGTACTTGCCGGTGTTCTCGTTGTACGAGACCCCGAGCCGCCCGACCCATCCTGCCTGACCGAGGGTGGCGCCGTTGTTGATCGGGGTCGAGCGCGTCGCGACGCGGTTTTCGAACTTCCAGTTCACCAGGTCCTTGGACGAGTACACGGGGATCGAGACGAAGCTGACGTCGCCGTCGTATTTCCTCGTCGGGTTGGCCCGGTAGAGTTCGGCGCCGGTGTAGTGCACGCCGTACCAGTAGTAGGTGTCGCCGAACTTGAAGACGCCGCCGCCCTGCGAATAGATGGGGTTGCCGCTGGTGTCGTTCCAGAAGGTGTTGTTCGTGATGGTCTGGAACGTGCCCTCGTCGGCCGCCTTCAGCTCGGCGGCGGCGGTCATCAGTGCCGTCTTCGCGGCGGCGACCTCCGACGTGCCGGCCGACCTGTCGGCGGCGACACGGGCCGCGGTGGTCAACGCCTTGGCGAAGGGTGCCCAGGAGTCAGCCGTGTACTTCTCCGGGGTGCGCGTGCGGTAGTCGGACACCAGGTACTCCAGGCCGCGGTCCACCACCGGCCCAGCAGCGGCCTCTTGGTCCCGGAGCTCCGCTGCCGGTCCTTGCGTTGCCGGTGCCTCCGCCGCGGCGGTGCTCGCCGAGAGCGGTGCCGCCAACGCCATGGACAGCAATGCGGCGGCCACCGCCTTCCAGTACTTCGGGACGACGCGCGATGGTTTCCTCAAGACGTCACCTTCCATCGTTCTCAAAGGCGCCGAGATCCGGCGCGCTTCCGCTGAAGGGCAGTCCCACGTCGGTGCCCCTGTCGATCAGGGCACTGTTCGCCGCGAGACGGAGGTGGGGCAGCACCGGCAGGCTCCCGTCGGCCTGGCGGGGCGCGTTCCAGCCGGACGTCGACACACTCTGGAACTGCGAGTTCGACAGGGGGACACCGAGGTTCCAGGAGTTGTACGCGGCGTTCGTGCCGGTCATGTAGGACGTCGGCGTTCCGGTGTAGGCGATGTTGTTGCGCAGGTTGCCCCGGCCGACGGCGGCGCCGCTGGAGTCGACTCCCCGCATGTTGAAGTTGGGGTTGTTTCCGTAGCCGGTGTTGTTGAAGAAGTCGTTGGCCACCGGGTGGTGGTTGGCGTAGAAGCCGGCCGCCTTGTTGAGGAACGCCACCGAGAGGCGGACGGTGTGCTTCGGCGCGTTGGCCTCGTAGTCGCCCCCGTAGCCGCCCGACTTGAAGCCGGCTCCGTTGCCGGAGGGGGTCGTCGTCCCCGGCACGTATCCGTTGCGCCAGGCCCACGAGTTCTCGATGATCACGGGCGAGTACGTGGAGATGAGGTCGAACCCGTCATCGGCGTTCCACCACGCGCGGCAACCCCGGAACACGTTCGCGGCGCGTCCGGCCGGCGTGTAGTGCGCGCCGAACCCGTCGGCGTTCTCGCCGGGCCCGTCATTGCTGCGCAGGTCGTAGTTGTCGTGCGCGTCCGAGTTGAGGACGAGGTTGCCACCGCCGCCGTTGATGAACAGGCCGGTTCCCATGTGGTGGTGGGTGTCGATCTGCTCGAAGATGTTGTTGCTGCCGGACACCCAGATCCCCCAGGACTCGGCGTTCTGGTTGTTGTTCTGGGGAACGCCCTTGACTTCCAGTCCCTTGAGATGGATCCAGCTTCCGGTGACGTCGAAGCCCTTGATACGGCAATTGTCCGTCATTCGCGAGAAGTCGAAGACCGGCTTCTCGCCCGGGTGGGCCCAGTACCGGATCAGGTTGCCCGAGCTGCCGCTCTTGTTGAGGGTGATCGCGTCGACTCTCGCGGACGGGCTCGAACAGGCGCTGTTCGCGCGGGTGTAGGCGTAGGTGCCACCCCGGAAGTAGACCGTGTCACCCGCTCCGGCGACGGCCTGCGCACGGGCGATCGACGCCCATGGGGCGGCCTGCGTACCCGCCGCGCCGTCATTCCCGTTCGGCGCGACGTAGTAGATGTTCCCGGCCGCCGCCGCATCGTTCGCGGACACCGAGCCGGCGGCCATCGGCATGGAGCCCGCCGTCACCACCGTGAACAGGATGACAGGGGTGATCGACTTCGCGATTCTCATGGCGTCGTCTCCCGGGGTGGATGATGACCGGCCCGCACCGAGCCGGGCGTACATCGCGCCGTCCGCCAGGTGGTCCGTCGGCGCGTGAGCGGTCGCGCGAGGTGCTCCGGTCATGCGCCGGAGCGGAACCCGTCGGCGATCCGCACGGCGACCTCGCCTTGGCCGTTGTTGAGACGAGGCCGCGGACGGACACGATGCGCGACGGGGAAGGTCGGGTATCGGCGCCCTACGTCCAAGGGTCCGTTAAAACGTTTACTATGAGCGGATGACATGATCGTGTCAAGATGGTGGGTTTGCCGCGCAGTACCCGCTGGCGGTGATCGTGCGGCGACCGCAGCCGTGAGTTCGAACCATGGATGCAAACGCTTTAACCAGGCTGCCTCGGTCGGTGGACCGCGCGCCCCGGCCGGGATCGCGGACAGGATCAGGCGCCGGTGGAACATCAGCCACCTGTGGGCGCGCTCCACGGCCCGGCGCGACGGCAGCGGGGGTGAATCCCCCGGTGCCGGAAGGGACGAGCACGTGGAGCCGCACCGTACGCGGGTCGGGGTGGGCGCCGCGGCGCGCAGGGCGTCGCGGTTTTCCGTGGGTGCGCTGCCGGGCCGGGTCGGGGGGACCGGCCCGGCAGCGGGCCGGGGTGGTGGGGTGTCAGGGCATCAGAGGTCGCGGCACTGGAGGGACTTGGGGCCGCGTACCGTGTTGGCCGATCCGTTGTTCACCGGGGGTCGGGGGTTTTCGCTGCATGTCAGTGGGCCGCTGATCGTGTTGCCGGCGATCACGTTCCACCAGTGCGTTCCCGTCACCGTCACGGGGCCGTTGAGCGTGTTCGGAGCACAGCCCAGTACCGGGTTGCCGATGGTCACCGAGGAGGTCCCGGACGACGTGACCGGGCCGGAGATCCGGCTGTCGCAGATCACCGCGGCCGCCGCGCCGTCGGCGCGCACCGGGCCGGAGATCGTCGCGCTGTCCGCCTGGAGTGAGGCGCCGGCGCGCACGGACACCGGGCCCGTCACCGTCGCTCCGGACAGGCAGGTCACGCCCTCGGTCACCGTCAGCGGGCCGGCGTGCCGGCCGGTGATCACCCGGTCGCAGTCGAGGCCGGGATGGGCCTCCACCACGTCGATCACCGCCGTCACCGGACCGTACTCGGTCGAGCCGTGGACCGTGAGCCGGCCAGCCGCGTCGGTGGCGTCGTCCGGTACCGGGTCCCAGGTCACCGGGACCGGGTCCGTGGAGCCGTCGGCCATGGTCAGCACCTGCACGGAACCCGGCAGCGCCACCTCGCCGCCGACGAGCGCGGACGCGTGGACGGTGTCCTCCACCAGGTGGGAGGCGCGGCTCTTGGTGAAGACGTCGATCGACGCGTTCGGCTCCCAGGTGCGCGTCATGCCCGGTACCGCGGTGAACATGGACTGCCATCTCGCGGGTTCCCACGCCAGCACGCCCAGGCCCTGGTTGTCCGGGATGTCGTTGGCGATCTCGAAGACGCGCTGGAGGGCGTCCGCCTGGCCCTGGACGGTGCGCGGGTACGTCGAGTTGGGCATCGGGGCCCCGCCGCCACCCGACGCCGGGTACGAGGTCTCGGCGATCTCGATCTTGTAGCCCGGGTGCGCCTCGGCCACGGCGTTGATGTTGCGTTCGTAGTGATCCGGCGATCCGTGCCACTCCGGGTAGTACGAGTGCGCGAGAACGTCCGGGTCGGCGCCCTTGGCCTTCACCCTGGTCAGGTACTGCTCCCAGAATTCGAGCGCCTTGTCGCCGCGGCCGGTGCCGATGGTGATGTGCGTCTCGACGTCGATGTCCTCGCCGTGGTCGGCCGACACGTCGCGGACCGCGCGGATCCCCGTCGCGGACAGCGTGGTGAACCGGTCCCACGCCTCCTCGTAGAGGCGCTTCTCCTCCGGGTCGTCGGAGCCCCAGTACTCCCAGAGCAGGCCGCCGCCGGGCCGCGACTGGTAGATCTCCGGCTGGTTGTGGAAGTACGCCGGAGCCGTGGTGCCGATCAGCGCGGCCTCGCTGCCGTACATGAAGCCATTGGTGACCTCGTTGCCGACCGCCACCTTGTCCGGCGTCGTGCCCTGCTCGATCAACTGCTCGACGTAGTCGTAGGTGTAGTCGTACACCGCCTGGTTCAGGTCGTCGAACTCCAACTGGGCCCACTTGCGCGGCTTCGGCTGCTTGGACGGGTCGGCCCACGAGTCCGCGTAGTGCAGGTCGACGCCCAGGCCCATGTCCCGCTCGGCCGCGATCCACTTGGCGACCTCGAGCGACCGCTCCGGGCCCTGGTACGGGACGGGCAGGACGCTGCCCGAGGACTCGCTGCGGGGCTCGTTGAAGATCCGCATCCGGACGTACTCGACGCCGCGGTCCTGGAGCACGTCGAGCAGGTGGGGACCCGCACCCGGGTCCTCCTCCTTCGGACTCACCCAGTAATCGCGGCCCTCGGCGACGTCGTTGTCCACCCAGGAGGCGTCGGCGCCGAGGACCAGGTCGTCACGGAGGTAGTTGTAGACGCTGAGCTCGCTGATTCCCACAGTCGCGCCGGGCGAGGCTCCCGTGAACGCCACCCGCACGAATCGGGTCCCCGGCCGGGTGAACAGGTCGACCGATCCGCGAGCGGGTTGGTGGTCGGCCGAGTGGTCGGCGATGACGTGCCAGCGTTCGCCGTCCGTGGACGACTCGATCACGTACTGGTAGACCGCCCCGGGGTCCGGGAGGACGACCTCGACCTTCCTGACGTTGTCGTAGGCGCCGCCCAGATCGAGAGTCAGCCACCGGTCCGCGGATGCGCCGTCCGCCACCCACGCGGTCCGGTCGTCCTGGTCGATGGCCAGGTCGGCGGTGGACGCCCCGCTGCCGGCGTCGACGCCGGCCCAGGGCTTCTCGCCGATGTCGCTCTCGATCGGCGAGATCTCGGCCTTGCCGAAGTACGCGGCGGCCGGGTCGGCCGGCCCGAGTGCCGCCAGGCCGCAAGCCACGGTGATGGCGGTGATGCCGCTGAGTACCGCGCGGGCGGGACATTTTCGCATGCTTGCCTGCTCCTCATCTCTGTCCATCCGGGTGGGCACCGTCGTGTTCCAGCGGGTCCTCCTGGCAGTTCGGCGGTCGGTGGGTGTTCCGGCCCCGGCCTCCCTCGGACGTCTGCCTCGTCTCGTACGGCTGCGGGAGTGCCGGGTGGGTCGGTGAGTGGGCGAGCGGGTGGGCGAGTAGGTGGGCGAGTGGTGTTGAAACGATTCAGCGCGGCTCAAAAAAAGAGGCTCGCCGTGAGGCGCCGGAGCCGGGCGATGGTGTGCCGGTCCGGCTTCCGCTGGCGCGGGACGCGGCTGCGGGCGTGGGGCGGAAGGCCGGTGCGGAGGCGTCGGTGGTGGTGGACGGGTCCCCGGTCCGCCGGTCGCCGGCCGTGGTGGTGAGGGTTGCTGGTGGCACGTGCGCCCCCTTGTCCGGGTGCCGTGATGTTGGGAGCGGTCCCACCGCTCGGACAACAGACAGGGTTCCGATCGGGCGTTTGTCTGTCAATCGTTGTGCGCGGTCGAACCCGGTCCGGCCGAGCTCAGCCGAGGCTGTGGCCGACGCCGGCGCTCATGCCGGCGATCGTGTGGGCTCTGATGTCGGGACACGGCCCGTCGGCGAAGCGGGCCACCACGGAGCGGACGTGCTCCTGGGCGGGTTGGGCCAGACCGTCGTACACCGCGACGCACACCTCCCGGGCCCGCGACCGTGGCCAGTCCGGGGGCAGCAGGCCGATGGGAAGCAGCGGGTCCAGCACCGGGAAGTGGCGGTAGGCGTGCATCACCTCGGTGCGGACGCGCACCGCGTCGGCACCGGTGACACCACCGGCGTTGACACGGGGCAGCAGGCTGCTCCACCTTCGGACGAAGGCCTCGTACTGCTCGGCGATGCCGGGCAGGTCCCACGCCTGAACCGGGTTGCGGTTGGCCTCCGTCTCGAGATCCACCTGCCGCGCGCGGAACACGCTCATCGCGCCCAGCGCCAAGTCGGCCAGCTCGGCCCGGCCCTTCGGCGTCAGGGGGTGCGGCGAGACCCAGACCGCGTCGTACAGCGGCGCGCACCCCCGCCATCGCAGTGCGCTGCGCAGCGCGCGCCGCCGCGCGCTCTCCCGCTCCGGGACGGAGAAGGCGATCAGCGTCCACACGCCGTCCCATGTGTCGGGCTGGGTGGTGAAAGCGGCGATCGAACTGCCGCCGCTCCACAGATCGGTGGCGGCTTCTCGCGTCAGCCGGTACGAGCTGTACCGCCCCTGCCGACTGCCCTCCAGCACTCCCCGGCGCGCCAGCCTGCTGATCGTCGTACGGGCGGCGCCGCCGGTCACTCCGAACTCGCCGAGCAGCGCGACGATCGCCGCCGACGGCAGCCACGCCCGAACGGGGAACGTGTAGTCGGCGATCAGGGTCACCGCCAGCCCCTGGGGCGAGCTGCGCTCCTGCCAGCGGGCCAACCGCACCGGTCCGGTGCCGTCACCGTCGCCGGAGAAGACCTCCTCGAGGTTGGACAGGTTGGGCACGGTCGACTCCGGCGCATGCGAATACGGCGGCCCCCACCTTAACGGCCACGGGATCGCCCGGAGGGACCCGGAGCAGGGCTCTTGCCGTCCCGCCGGGGTGAGCCGCGCTCCTGTGCCGCGGGCTCCGGCGGTCCGAGGGCGGGGAAGGGCGGGCGAGGGTGGGGCGCGGACCCCGCCGCCGGGTGCCCCGGCCGGGCGGGAGCGGGAGGTCCTCGGATGCGCGTCGGCCGGAGGGCCGGCCCGGGCGCGGTGAACGGGCACCTCGTCGGAGAGATGGTTGCCAGTTGCGTGCCCGACCGGACGGATTCCGGCGCAGGTTCCACACGCCCGCCTACGCTCGCGCCCCCCGCCCCCGCTCCCCCGTGAGGATCGGCCCCGACCGGCCCCGCTCCCCCGCCCATGGCGGCACCGCGCTGTGCCTATCGGCCCGCCGGGCCCATGGACGGCGGCTTGTGGCATGTCACGTTCCCGGCGGGGAGCGTGCCTGACTCCAGGTAGGCGTTCACCTTCGCGTCGACGCAGGCGTCGCCGTACTCGCCGTAGACGCCGTGGGCGATGGCCCCGCGCAGGGTGAGCAGGCGGGAGCCGGTCATCAGCCGGTGCATGGCCTGGGCGCCCCGGTAGGTGGTGGAGGTGTCCCCGGTGGCGGAGACGATCAGCGCTTCGGCCCGGTTGGCGATCGCGGTCGGCTCCTCGCGCGGCGGCTCGGGCCAGAAGGCGCAGGGGGCGATGTTGTGGGTGATCGGCCCGAACAGGGGGTGGCGGTGCCGGACGCGCCGGATGTCGTCCCAGTAGACCTCGGGGTCGCGCGGGGCGGCGCGGTCACCGCAGTAGATCACGGCGGCGGGGCTGACGAGACGCGAGTTCGCCGCACCGTCCAGGAGGAACCGCAAGGACTCCTCCAGTTCGGGGTTCGGGGCGACGGTGTCCCCGTCCGCGGCCCGCGCCGCCTCGCCCAGCACCCTCACCGTGGACGCCAGCCCGGCGCGCGCCCGGTCGTGGTCGCTGCCGACGCCGCCTTGGATCAGGAACGGGACCACGTGCTCGTCCACCTCGCCCGGGTGCGAGCGGACGGGCAGCGGGCGCTCCGACGACGCCGCGACGACGCGCTCCACGGTGGCGAGCACCTCGCGCCGGGTGCGGCCCAGGCCGTAGTCGCGGTGCCGTGCCGCGGTCCAGGACGCCCAGGCGTGCAGGGCCCGTTCCGAGGCGGGCTCCCTGCCGATCAGCGTCCTGGGGCCCCACCGGCGTGGATCGCCGGCGCTGTCGAGCACCATCCGGTCCGTCCGCCCGGGGAACATCTGCGCGTAGACGGCGCCGAGCTGGGCGCCGTAGGAGTAGCCGAGGTAGGAGATCCGGCGCTCGCCCAGCACGGCGCGGACGATGTCCATGTCCCGGGCGGTGTTGCGGGTGGTGACGTGCGGCAGCACGTCGCCGTGCCGGCGCGCGCATCGTTCGGCCAGGTCCTTGTGGAAGGCGACCTGGCGGTCGAAGCCCGCCCGGTCCGTCCCTGCGGAGCGCAGCCAGAGGCCGACCGGCCATCCGCAGTCCAGCGGGGTGCTGCGTCCCACGAAGCGCGGGTCCACCCCGATCAGGTCGTACCGTGCGCCGACCCTGCCCAGGTGGGTGCGGGTCTCCAGGGGCATGCCGAGCGTCGGCTCGCCGGGGCCGCCGTGGTTGAGCACCAGGGCGCCGATCCGGCGGGCCGGGTCGGCGGCCGGCAGCCGCGACACGGCGATCTCGATGGTCCGGCCCTTCGGGCGGGTGTAGTCCAGGGGGACGGTGACCTTGGCGCACCGGGCTCCGGCCCGGTGCAGGCCGGCGCCCAGCTCGTCGTCCGGTCCCTGCCGGCAGTCCGTCCAATCGACCCGCTGCCGGTGGTGTTCGGCGAGGCCGGAGGCGGAGTCGTCCATGGTGAGCACCGCGGTGCCCGTGGCCGCCAGGGTCAGCGCGGCCGCGGGCGCGCCCAGCCGCCGCGCCAGGACGCGCAGGTGTTTCTTCGTCGTCATGCCGGCGACGCTAGGCGCGGCTCGGCGGCCGGAGTATGCCGTCGACTGCCGGACGAAGGTACAGCCTGCTGTACTGCCCGGCCGCCGCCGCGCCCCGATACTGGGCACCGGTCCGTGGACGGGGAGGAAGGGGTGGGCGTGCGCGGAGGATGGACCAGGGCGTGGCGCGGCACGGCCTACCTGCTCGGTGGCCTGCTGACCGCCCTCGCCACCGTCGTGGCGCTGCCGCTGCTGGTGCTGCCCACCCCGGCGCGCGCCTGGGCGGACTGGCACCGGCGGCGGGCGGGGCGGCTGCTCGGCGTCGCGGTCCCGGCCCGCCCGGCGGCCCCGCCCGGGGGACCGCGCGCCTGGTGGCGTCGGATGCGCGCCGACCCGGGTGCGCGCCGGGACCTGCTGTGGCCGACGGTGCACATGGCCGTGGGGCTGCCCGCGGGTCTGGCCGTCCTGCTGTGTGTGGGCAACGTCGTCATGGCCGTGCCGGCGATGACGCTGTGGTGGGCATTCCCGGCCGACGCGGCGCCGCGGCTGCTGGGCGACGTCCGGGTGACGGGCTGGCGGATCGCGCTGAGCGCGGCGCCGTTGCAGGCCGCCGTGCTCACCGGGGCGGCGTGGTGGGGCTGCCCGCCGCTGGCGCGGGCGCACGCCCGGGTCTGCCTGGCGCTGCTGTCGCCGTCGGCCACCGAACGCCTCGCGCGGCGGGTGGAGGTGCTGACCCGGACGCGGGCGGGAGCCCTGGACGCGCACGCCGCCGAGCTGCGGAGGATCGAGCGTGACCTGCACGACGGGGTGCAGGCGCGGCTGGTGGCGGTCGCGGTGCGGCTCGCGGTGACCCGCGAGTCGCTCACCGACGCGCCCGAGGCCGTGACCAGGCTGCTGCGGGAGGCGCACGAGGGAGTGGAGGAGGCGATGACCGAGCTGCGCGCCGTGGTCCGCACCACCTACCCGCCGATCCTGGCCGACCGCGGCCTTGGCGGGGCGCTCGCGGCGCTGGCCGCCGACTCCCTGGTGCCCACCCGGCTGCACGTCGGCGAACTGGACGAGGTCCCGCCCGCGGCCGAGTCGGTGGCCTATTTCGTGGTCGCCGAGGCGCTCGCCAACACGGCCAGGCACAGCCGCGCGGGGCACGCCGCGGTGCGGGTGGAGCGTACGGGCGCCCGGCTGTCGATCCGGGTCACCGACGACGGGATCGGCGGCGCGGACGAGGCGCTGGGCACCGGCATCGCCGGGATCCGCCGCCGCGTGCTGGCCCTCGACGGCACCGTCCGGATCAGCAGCCCTCCGGGCGGCCCGACCACGATCGCCGCGGAGGTGCCGTGCGGGTCGTGATCGCCGAGGACAACGTGCTGCTGTCCAGCGGCCTCGAGCTGCTGCTGGCCGCGAAGGGCTTCGAGGTCGCCGCGGTCACCCGCGACGGCCCCGCCTTCCTGGCCGCCGTCACCGCCCACCGGCCCGATGTGACGATCGTCGACGTACGGCTGCCGCCCTCGTTCAAGGACGAGGGGATACACGCCGCCCTGCGGGCACGCCGCCTCCGGGAGGGCCTGCCGGTGCTCGTGCTGTCGCAGTACGTCGAGCGGGAGTACGCCAGGGAGCTGCTCTCCGACGGCCAGGGGGGCATCGGCTACCTGCTCAAGGACCGGGTGAGCCGGATCGCGGAGTTCACCGACGGGCTGCGCCGCGTCGCCGCCGGCGGCACCGCGATGGACCCCGAGGTCATCTCCCAGCTCCTCCTCCGCCGGGACGACGACCCCCTGGCCCACCTCACCCCGCGCGAACACCAGGTGCTCGCCCTCATGGCGGAGGGCCACGACAACGCCGCCATCGCCGACCGGCTGGCCGTCACCGACAACGCCGTGCACAAGCACATCGGGCGCATCTTCGACAAGCTCGGCCTGCCCGCCGCGGGCAGCGGCCACCGCCGGGTCAGGGCCGTGCTCACCTACCTCGGCCACCGGCGGCCCGTGTGATCCCGTGGCGGCGTCCGGCGGACGCGGTCGGGCGCGGAGCGCGCGGGGCAGGCGCGGCACGTCCTCGCCGTGCGGTTCAGGGCGCCGTCCCATGGCCTGCGGCGGGCGGCGGTTCCGCGACGCCGACGATGAAGTTCCCGGCCGCGGGCCGGACGCGGACCGACCAGCCGAGCGCGGTGAGGTCGTCCGTGAGGGTCCGGGCGTCGTGGAACACCTTCACGACGCGGTACCGGCTGCCGTCGTCGAGCCGGCGCCGCACCGCGGGGACGGGCTGGTCCGCGAGGACGTCCTCCCTCGCCGCCCCGGCGGGGCCGTCGTCGACGAAGACGGCTCTGCCGCCCGGTGCGAGGGCGGCGGCGACGGTGCGCCAGAAGCCGGGCAGCCGCGCCGGCGGGACATGGGAGAGCCAGAAGGCGAAGAACACGGTGTCGTAGCGCCGCGGCGGCTGCCACTCGAACAGGTCGGCCTGGAGGAACCGGACGTGGGGGGACGCGGCGCTGCGCGGGCGAGCAATGGCCAACACTTCGGCCGACGCGTCGACTGCCGTCACCGAACGGGCCCGCCCGGCGAGCACCGGGGTCCACTGGCCCGTCCCGCAGGCCAACTCCAGCACGTCCCCGGTGATCGGGAGGCCGTCGGCCGCGGCCAGCAGCTCCCGCAGGTCCTCGCGCTCCGCGTAGGGCCGGTCGTACTCGGCCGCGGCGGCTCTGTAGTAGGCCATCTGCTCGGCGAGAAGAACGTCGTCGTCGCTGTCCATGTCCTGACCGTACCCACGGTCCGCGCCTCTTCCCCCTCGTGGAGAGCACTGACGGACCCCGGGCCAGGATTCCCCCACGGAGCGTTCGTCCGCGGCGCGGGGCAGCGGAACCCTGACGCGCGGCAACGACCGGTGCCCCGATCCCACCGGTCGCCGACCAGCCATCAGGCTTCGGGCGGGCGCGGCTATTCGAGGACCGCGGTGGCCTCGACCTCCACCAGGAGGTCGGGCTCCCCCAGTGCCGCGACGCCCAGCAGGGTGATCGGTTTGACCGGGTCGATGCCGAGCTTCGCCGCGGCGCGGCTCACGCCCTCACCCAGCAGCGGCATCTTCTCGGGGCTCCAGTCGACGACGTGGACGGTCAGCTTCGCCACGTCGTCGAAGGAGCCGCCGACCCCGGCCAGGGCGGTGGCGACATTGAGATAGCACTGCTCGACCTGGGCGGCGAGGTCTCCTCCGCCCACGGGGCGGCCCTCGGCGTCGCGGGCGACCTGCCCCGCGAGGAACACCAGCCTCGATCCGGTGGCGACCGCCACCTGCCGGTAGACGTCGGGCTTCGGCAACCCCTCGGGATTGACCAGCGTCACGGCCATGGACGGCCTCTTCCTCTTGGTGTCATGAACGACTCGTTGGTGTCGTGAACGACTCGGTGTCACGGGCGACAGGATCGGCGCCCCATGAAAGCATAGCGCTGCTATGTATTGTGGGGGCCATGGCGAGGACGAAGGATCCGGCGGTCCGCTCCGTGCTGCTGGACAGGGCCGCGCACATGCTGCGGACGAGGCAGCCGGTCACGCTCCGCACCCTGGTCGCCGGAACCGGCGTGTCGACGATGGCCGTGTACACCTACTTCGGCGGCATGGACGGCCTGTGGACGGCACTGCGGCAGGAGGGCTTCACCCGCCTGGCCGCCAAGCTCGCCGCCGTCGAGATCTCCGCGGACCCGGTGCGCGACCTCGCCGCGCTGGGCGCCGCCTACCTGTCCAACGCCCTGGAGAGCCCCGATCTGTACCGGGTCATGTTCGACGCGGGCTTCGCCCTGGCGGACACCGGCGCGGCGGACGGCACCCTGCACCACCTGGTCCGCGCCGTCGAACGGGCCAAGGCCGACGGCCGCTTCCGCGGCGAGGTCGATCCGCTGGACCTGGCCACCCAGAGCTGGACCATCGGCCACGGCCTCGCCTCCCTCGTCGCCACCGGCCCCCTCCCCCGCCAGGCACTCGCCCACGGCGTGCCCATGCTGACCGCGCTGTTCACCGCCGCCGGGGACGAACCCGCCCGCTGCCGCCGATCGGTCGAGCACGGCTGGGGGCGGACGTACGCGGCGGGGTCCGGCTCCAGCAGGCGGGGGGAGGGGCCCTAGCGCGAACCGATCCCCCGTGTGGGGCGGCGGCCGCCGGGTGGCCGGTGCTGCGTCAGCCCAGGGAGGCGTCCGGCTCGGGGTGGTAGGGGGAGGGGACGGGGCCCAGGATGCGGGGCAGGTCCGCGCGGCGTTGGATGGAGAGTTTGCGGTAGACGCGGGTGAGGTGCTGCTCGACGGTGCTGACGGTGATGTAGAGCTGGGTGGCGATCTGCCGGTTCGACTTCCCGGCGGACGCCAGCGCGGCGACCCGCCACTCGGCCTCGGACAGGGCGAACCGCTCGGCCGCCGCCCCCGCCGCGGCGGCCTCGCGCGACACCGGCGCGGCGCCGGGTTCCGGACCCGGTGGGGCGGCCCGCACCACGGGTGTCTCGGTGATCCAGCGGCTGCTCGCCCCGCACTCCTCGGTCAGCCGCCGGGCCTCGTGCCACAGGCCGCGCGCCTCCGAGGTGTCGCCGTCGGCCAGCCGGACCTGGCTGAGCTCGGCGAGGACGCGGGCCAGCACCAGACGGCCGCCGCAGGCGCGCAGCACCCACGCCGCCTCCTCCAGCCGCGCCGCGCGCCGGTCGGGCTCCCCCGCCGCCGCCAGCAAGCGCAGGGCACGGCCCCGGGGGACGGTCGGCCGGTCGCCCAACTGGGCCAGCTCCTGCACCGCCAGCCGCCGGGCCGCGTGCGGGTCGCCGAGGGCCAGATACGCCTCGCCGACGCTGCTGCGCCAGCCGATCAGGTCGTACCGCGGTTCGCGCCGGTCCACGGTCGGGCCGCAGGCGGTGAAGTCGGTCAGGGCCGCGTAGGGGCGGCCGGTGGCCAGGTGGTGGTGGCCGCGGGCCATCAGGTAGAGCACGCCGAACGAGGACTGCGCCATCTCCTCGGGCACCGGGCGCTCCAGGTACCGGGCCGCCTCCTGGAGGCGGCCGCTGAACGTGGCGGCCAGCACCAGGGCGGACAGCGGCAGGCCGACGGCGACGCCCCAGTTGTGGGGCGGCAGCAGCTCCAGCGCGGCGGCGGCCCGCTCGGCACCGGTGCGCAGGTCGCCCCGCAGCACACGGATGTGCCCGTGCAGGGCGGTGTAGAAGGCGCGGCGGGCCGGCACGTTCCGCTCGGGGGGCCGGGCCAGCAGCTCCTCGCCCATGCGGTCGGCCTGCACCAGCCGGCCGTGCCTGAGCAGGTCGAGCAGGGCGACGGCGTCGCGCTTCCAGCGCAGCCGGCGGGCGGGAGCGGGCGGCTCGGGCGGCGGGGCGGCGGCGACTCGCCGCACCTCGGGCCGGGTGGGGGCGGGCAGGAGGGGGGCGGGATCCGGGTGGGTCGCCGCGGCGCCGAGCGCCGGGCTTCCGGGGTCCGCCGGGAGGAGGTCGAGCGACGCCGGGCGGAAGTACCCGACCAGCACCCGGGTGGCCGCCAGTTGCTCGGCGTCGCGCGGGTCGCCCGGGCGCAGGACCCCCGCCAGGTGGGCGATGGCCTCGTCGGCCTCCTTGCCGCGCCCGAACCACAGCAGCCACAGGATGAGCGGGTGCAGGGACAGCCTGTCCAGGGCGCCGGCCCGCATCTCGGCCAGCAGGCGCTCCGCCTCGGGGGCGGCGGCGGCCGGGTTGACGTACCACAGGGCGTGGACGAGGGCGAGGAGGACGTCCCTGCGGCCCTGCGCGTCGAGGTCGGCTCGGTCGGCCAGGCGCAGGAAGCGCAGCGCCTCGTCGGCCTGCCCCCGCCCCAGCGACCGGGTGGCCGCGCTCAGCAGCACCGCCACCCGCTCCGGCTCCGGCGTGTCGTCCGCGGCCACCAGGTGGGCCGCCACGGCCGGGGCGTCGGCGCACTCCTCGGAGAGCAGGGCCGCGGCCCGGCGGTGCAGGCGCGCCCGTTCGGCGGCGTCGGCGGCCTCCAGCACCGCGGCGGCCAGGTCCGGGTGCCGGAACCGGCCGTCCCCGAGCAGGCCCGCGCCGTCGAGTTCCCGCAGGTCGCGGCCGACCTCGGCGGCGTCGCGGTCGAGCAGCCGGGCGACGAGGTCCGGGGTGCCGTGCTCGCCGAGCACGGCCAGGGCCCGCGCGCAGGCCAGCAGGGAGGGGTAGCGGACGAGGACGGCGAGGTAGGCGCAGCTCATGTGGTCACCGACGGAGGGGCGGCCGCCGGAGGCGGCGCCGGACGCCGCGAGGTCCTCCACGAGCGCCCCGACGAGCGCGGGGCTGCCCCCGCTGACGTCGTGGACGAACCCGCCGAGGCGGTCCGCCGCCTCCGCGCCGAGCCTGCGCTCCACCAGCTCCCGGGTCTCGGCCCGCGGCAGCGTGGCGGTCTCCAGCATGCGGCAGGCGGGGAGCCCGAGCAGCTCCGGGCGGTGGGCGGTGCTCCTGCGCAGCGCCTGCCCGTGCGCCAGGACCATCACGATGCCGTTGGTCCTGGCCCGCCGGGCCAGATGGAGCAGGCAGGCCCGGGAGGCCCGGTCGGCGTGGTGCAGGTCGTCCACGGCGATCACCACCGGGGTCTGCCGGGCCGCCGCGCCCAGGGCGGCGGTCAGGTCCCGCAGGGCGCGCAGGTCCAAGGCGTCCGGGGGGTCCGCGGAGGCGCCGTGGTACATGAGGCGGGCCAGCGCGCCCAGCACGGGGCCCGGGGCTCCTGGGGCGTGGGTGAGCTGTTCCAGGACGGAGAAAGGGATTTCACGCTCGTTGGGAAATCCGGTGGCGGCGAGATACAGGGCGCCGGAGGTGCTCGCGTGATTTCCGAGTGCGCATAACAGGGAGCTCTTGCCGGTGCCCGGTCCGCCATGGACGACCAGGACGCCGCCGCGGGAGCGCCCGCTACCGCCCAGTAATTCATCGAGGGCCGCGCGTTGCGTGTTCCATTTCGCTGATCGCATGACATCACCCCTGCGCTCGCGGTAATCGCTCCCCGCCCGGCCACGGGGAAGAAGAGGTCGGGAACCCCGCGCCGTTCAGTCTAAAACACCGGACACGGACCGCCGCCACCCCGCGTCAGCGGATCTCCCACCCCTTTCGCGTCTTCCGGCGAACGGGACCCATACGAACATTCGCGGGTAATGGCGTGACGTTTTCCGGCCATTTTCACGACCGGTCGGCCGGGGAAATGGGCGGTGCCGTGCGGGTGTCGCGGCGGGGACCGGACCCCTGTGCCGGTCCCCGTCGCGCGCCGCCCGCCGCGGTTGGGCGGGCCCCGCCCGCGGCCCGCGGAAAGGGCGGGAGCCGGCCGCCGGCGGGTGCGGGGTCGCACCGCGTCCGGGGCCGGCTCCGTGGGCCGGGGGCCCGCTCACCAGGCGACGGGCACGGCTGTCGGACCGCGCACGATGGCGTCCGGCGGCCGCCAGCGCAGTCGGGCCGGGTCGGCCCGCAGCGTGAGTCCCGGCGCGGCCCCCAGCAGTTCCTCGACGGCGACCCTGGTCTGGAGCCGGGCCAGCCGGGCGCCGAGGCAGACGTGCGGCCCGTGGCCGAACGTCAGGTGCCGGGCGGGCCGCCGGCCGACGCCGAGCACCTCGGGCCTCGGGTTGTGCCGCGGGTCGAAGTTGGCGTGCAGCAGCGAGACCAGGACGCCGTCGCCGGCCCGGACCCGCGCCGTGCCGAGCAGCGTGTCCCGGCGGGCCACCCGGGTGAAGCCGACCGGGACGACGGGCGCGAACCGCAGCAGTTCCTCGACCGCGCCGGGCACCGACCCCGGGTCGCGCACCAGCGCCCGCCACTGCTCCGGGTGCTCCAGCAGCGCCAGCACGGCGAGCGACACCTGGCCGATCGTCGTCTCGTAGCCCGCGTTGAGCAGCAGCTCGACCAGGCCGGTCAGCTCGTGCCCGCTGAGCGTGCCGTCCTTCTCGCAGGCGTCGAGGAGCGCCCCGAGCAGGTGGTCGCCGGGCGGGCGCCGCGCGGGATCGGTCAGGGACGCGACGTACTCCCGCAGTTCCCGGTGGGCGGCCGCCGACTCCTCGGGCGGGCACGGGGTGATGCCGTGGACCCGGTCGGCCAGCGCGGTGAAGCGGCCCCGCTCGGCCCGCGGCACGCCCAGCACCCGGCAGATGGTGTCGGCCGCGAGGACCGTCGCATAGCCGGACACCAGGTCCGTGCCCCGCCGCCCGGCCAGCAGGCCGCGGGCCGTGCGGCGGATCCCGTCCTCCAGGGCGGCCACGGCCCGCGGCGCGAAGGCGTGGTTGACCAGCTTGCGCAGCCTGCCGTGGCCGGGCGGGTCCAGGCTGGTCAGCGCCGTCGGGTCGGGCCGCAGGGGGTGGACGGCGGGGGCGCCGGGGGCGACGGCCAGGGCCCGGCTGAACAGGCTGTCCGTCAGCACCCGGCGGCCGAGCGACAGGCCGGTCACCAGCCAGAGCCGGTCGCCCGTCGGCGCCAGGACCCGGATCGCGTCCGGCACCGGCTCCGGCAGGGACAGGTACCCGGGCAGCGGTCCGCGCTGCACGGCGGTGGCGTGGTCCATCCTTCGCCGCTCCTTGGCTACTTGACGCCGACGACCATGTACTCCGGCCCGTCGAGGTGGCCGACGGTGATGTCCCGGAACCCGGCCTCGGCCATCCACGCCCGGCACTCGGCGCCGGTGTAGCCCAGGCCGCCCGCGGAGACCAGGGAGACGTTGAGGCTGGTCAGCATGCCCATGGTGTTGACGCGCCGGTCGTCGTCGATGAGGGACTCGTAGACCAGCAGCGACCCGCCGGGCGGCAGGGCCCGGTGCGCCTTGCGGATGAGCATCTGCTTGACGTCCAGGCTCCAGTCGTGCAGGACGTGGCCCATCACCAGCACGTCCCCGGACGGCAGCGGGTCGGTGAAGAAGTCGCCGGGCGCGAACCTGGCCCGGGTGGCGGCGCCCACGTGCTCCAGGTGGATGCCGAAGCGCTCGCCCACCTGCGGCAGGTCGAAGCCGATGCCCTCCAGGTGCGGGTGGGTGCGGAGCACCTGGCCGAGGAAGTCGCCCTCGGAGCAGCCCACGTCGACGACGGTGCGCACCCGCGACCAGTCGAAGGCGGTGGCCAGGGCGCGGTTCGCGCCCAGGCTGTAGCCGGTCATGGCCCGCACGAAGCCGGTGACCTGCTCGGGGGTGGCGAACGCCTCGCCGAAGGTGTCGCTGCCGGCGTCGGCGGCCACCAGGGTGCCGTCGCCCGAGGCCGCGCCGTCGCCGCCGGAGGCGGCCAGGGCGTCGGAGAAGTCCAGCCGGTCGCCGCTGCGCAGCCCCTCGGTGAGCCGGGCCCAGCCGCCGAAGCCCGCGTTGAGGAAGGCCAGGTAGCCGGTGATGTCCGAGGCGGGTTTGCGCGGGTTGAGGTACTCGTCGGACAGGGGCGAGTTGCGGTAGACGCCGCCGGTGCGCTCCAGCATGCCGAGCGAGACCAGGGTGTCGAAGAAGTCCCTGGCGCCCCGGCCCTTGACGCCCAGGCGGGAGCACAGCTCCTCGCCGGTGCGCGGCTCCTCGGCGAGCTCGGCGAAGACGCCGAGCTCGATCGCGCTCAGCAGCACCTTCGAGGACCAGAAGGCGGTGGCCAGGGCGATGACGGTGTGCGGGGACAGGTCGTCGCGCGATGTGGTCACGGGTGTTCCCCTCTCGTGGGCGGGGTCGGTCACAGCAGGCCGAGGTCTTCGTAGACGGCGTCGCACACGGCCAGGGCGCGGCGCCGGTGTTCGTCCTGTCTGGTCTTGCCGTTGAGGTGCAGGGCGGTGACCAGGCCCGCGTCCGGGTCGGCGAACGCGACGGAGGTCCACAGCCCGTAGTGCCCGAAGGAGCGCAGCGAGGCGTGGTGGCTGAACGCGGTGTACTCCTCGCCCAGGTGGTGGGACTCCACGCGGAAGCCCAGGCCCCAGTCGGCGTTGCCGAACGGGTCGGTCAGGCCCACCCGGTGGCGGGCGGTCAGCGCGGTGACGGTCGGCGGGCGCAGCAGCCGGCCGCGGGGGCCCTGCCCGCCGGCGAGCAGGGTCTCGAAGAAGCGGCCGAGGTCGCGGACGGGGCCGCGCATGTTGAGGCCGTGGATGGGCAGGGTGCAGGACCGTTCGGTGGCGAACCACCAGGTGGGCTGGGCCGGCAGGCCGTCGCCGGTGATGTGGATCAGCGGCAGCCGGTCCGCCGCGGCCCGGTACTCCTCGGCCGTGAGCACCACCCGGGTGTCCTCCATGCCGCAGGGCGCGAGCACCTCGTCGGCGAGGAAGCGCGCCCAGTCGCGGCCGTCCACCGCGCCGACCACCTCGGCGAGCAGGAACCACGCCCACCACGCCGCGTAGTTGATGCGCTCGCCGGGGCGGGCGCCCGGGGGGACGGCCAGGGACCGCACCAGGGCGCGGCGTGCGTCGAGGGGCGCGGCGAAGGCGCCGTGCAGCGGGTCGAGGGCCATCGGCACCGGCGTGGTGTGGGTGAGGAGCTGGTGGAGGGTGATGTCCTCCCGGCCCTGGCCGCGGAACCACGGCAGGTACGCGGCGACGGGCCGCTCCGGGTCCACCAGGCCCCGCTCCCACAGCCGGCCGAACGCCGCGGCGCCGACCGCCTTGGAGCAGCAGTACCAGATGGGCCAGGCGTCGCGGGTGAACGGCACCCCTGGCCGGCACTCGCCCAGCGCGACGGACACGGCGGTGCCGGAAGCCGCGTGGGAGACGTAGAGCTGGGCGCCGGGGGTGGTGCGGCCGAGTTCGGCGCGCAGCGCGGCCATGGTGCGGGGCAGGACCGCGCCGGCGGCCCGCCGCGCCGCCTCCTCCCGCTCCCGCGGCGGGAGGGGGGCGGCCGGGGGCGGCCAGTGGGGTGGCGCGGTGTCCTCGGGCGGGGACGCGGTGTGCTCCCGGAGCCGGGCCAGCGCGCCCGAGGGGTCCTGCCGCAGCACGCGGTCGAGGAAGAAGACGAACAGGAACGCGCCCTCCAGCCGCAGCCCCCCGTGCTCGAACAGCCCGGTGCGCTGCCGCTGGCCGCCCAGCAGCAGGGTCGCCGCTTCGGCGTGGGTGAGGGTGAAGGAGAGGGTGGGCCGCTGCGTGGGCGGGCCGGCGTCGAAGCGCAGGTTCCCGTCGGCCAGGTCGGCGGTCATCAGCACGGCGGGCGCGGTGCCGGGGGGCGGGTCGGTGATGCGCAGGGCGACGGTCACCACCGTGTCGGCGCCGGGCGGGGGCGCGGCACAGCCGGCGCCGGCGAGGCGCAGCCAGTGCGGGGAGAACAGCTCGTGCCGTGCCGCCTCGGCGTGCCCGGCCGGGCCGGTGGCCGTGGCCGGGCCGGGGCCGGCCGGGGCCGCCCGCATCAGTCGCTCCCGGCCACGGTGAACCGCACCTTGGAGGTGCTGGTGAGGCTTCCGTCGGGGGCGGCGAGCGCGGCCAGTTCGGCGTTCACCGCCGCCTCGGCGTCCTCGCGGGCGCCGTCCGGCACGGCCTCCCAGAACTGGCGGCCCGCCGTGGACCACACCCACCGCCACCACTGGTCGGCGTTCTCGAAGCGGGTGACGCTGTCCTCCTCGTGCGTCCGCACCCCGGTGAACCCGGCCTCGGTGAGCGCCCGGTGCAGCGCGTCGACCGAGCGGAACGGGCTGTCCTCGGGCAGGGTGTGGGAGGACGGGCCGCGGCCGTAGGGGGCGCCGGCCGCGAACACCGGGTCCCAGCGGGGGTCCGGCCGCCCCCACCAGGACACGGCGACCCGCCCGCCGGGCCGGAGCAGTTCCCGGTAGCGGGCCAGGGCCGCGCGGGGACGCGGGAAGAAGAACAGGCAGATGCCGGCCAGCACGGCGTCGAACGAGGCGGGCGCGCCGGGGACGCCGTCCGCGGTGACGGTCTCGGCGTCGCCGACCACCACCCGGGCGTTGCCCAGGCCGTGCCGGGCGACCTCCTCCCGGGCGCGCTCGGCCATGCCGGGCGACAGGTCGATGCCGACGGCCTCGCCGCGCAGCCCGACCGCGCGGGCGGCGGGGACGAGCACGGCGCCGGTGCCGCAGCCCACGTCCAGGACGCGCTGCCCTTCGGTGAGCCCGGCGTGCGCCACCAGGCGCCGGCCGAGGTCGGCGAAGTGCTCCACGCCGACCCGCTCGTAGGTGGGGGCGCTGCGGTCGAAGAGCCGGGCGAGCGCGGCCTTCCGCTCGGTTGCGCTTGTGTGTGCGACCTCGGTCACGGTGTCCTCTCCTGGTCGGGCGCCGCCCCGCGGGCGTGGTCCGCCGCGGGGGTGGCGCGGGTGGTCGGGGTCGGGGCGCCGGCGGGCCGCTGCGGCACGCCGGTCCTGGCCGCCTCGTAGACGGCCGCGACCACGGCGACCGCCTGCCGTCCCGCGGCGCCGTCCACCAGCGGGGGCCGGCCGTCGCGCACCGCGTCGCAGAAGTCCGCGAGCTGGTCGCGGTGCGGCTGGTACAGCAGGCCGATGCGGTCCCTGGCCGGGTCCCGCTCCAGCGCGGCCGCGTGCTCGGCGGACTGGTCGGCGCTGCCGTAGGCGCCGTGCGGGGGCACCCGCTCGCCGTCCCGCGCCGCGTGGAAGAAGGCCAGTTCGTCGTTGTCGATGACCACCGAGCCGCGGTCGCCGTGCACCGCGACCCTGGCGGTGCGGCCCGGGTAGGCGGCGGTGGTGGCCAGCAGCGTGCCGAGCGCGCCGCCCGCGAACCGCAGGGTGGCGGTGGCCACGTCCTCCACCTCCACGCCGCGGTGGGCCAGCAGCGCGGTGTGCGCGGCGACCTGCACCACCGGGCCGGCCAGCCACTGCACCAGGTCCACGGCGTGCACGGCCTGGTTCATCAGGGCGCCGCCGCCGTCCAGGGACCTGGTGCCCCGCCAGGAGCCGGAGTCGTAGTACGACTGGTCCCGCCACCAGGGGAACTCCACCGACGCGGAGGTGACGCGGCCGAGCCGCCCGTCCTCGACGGCGGCGCGGGCCAGTCGGGCCGCCGGGTCGAAGCGGTGCTGCGAGACCACGCCGAGGGTCCTGCCGTGCCGGCGGGCCGCGGCCACCAGCCGGTCGGCGGCCTCGGGTGTGACGTCCGCGGGCTTCTCGACCAGCACGTGCTTGCCCGCCCGCAGCGCCGCCCCGGCCAGCTCGGCGTGGGTGCCGCTGGGCGTGCACACCACCACGGCGTCCACGTCCCGCCGGGCCAGCAGGCCGGGCACGTCCGCGGCGTCGCAGCCCAGTTCCGCGGCGAGCGCGGCGGCCCGGTCCGGGGCGCGGCCGGCCACCGCGGCCAGCCTCGCCCGGCCGGCCAGCGCGGGGTCCCCGCGGGTCAGCAGCCGCCCGAGGAAGCCGCCGATGGATCCGCATCCGACGATGCCGAAGGTGAGCACGGCCGCCTCACCCGACCGGGGCGATCGCGTTGCCCAGGTAGTTGGGGAGCGCGGTCAGCCGGCGCTCCTGGTCGTCGAGGTCGGCCGGGTACGCCTCCCGGTACCTGCGGGTGACCTCCCGGACCTCCTCCCAGGTCGCGGGCGGCCGGCCGCCGTTGTGGCGGGGGGCGAGCCGGTCGTACAGCGAGGTGCCCGGCCGCAGGTACAACTGGTTGATGCCGAACCAGGCGGGGATGTCCGCCGCCCAGTCCACCAGCCAGTCCGACTGGCAGGCGTCGTCGTCGGGCAGCCCGAGCAGCACGAACGCGAACGGGACGATCCCGGCGTCGCGCAGCTTCAGTATCGCGTCCCTGATCTGCTCCTCGGTGACCCGCTTGTGCACGCCGGTGCCCGCCACCGAGGGGGACTCGGCGCCCAGCCACATGCCCTGGCAGCCGGCCGCGGCCCACTCGGTGACGTCGTTCCGCAGCACGATCTCGGCCCGGGTCTGGCCCACCCAGCCGATGCCGCGCCCGCGCAGGCGCTCGCACACGGCCCGGTAGAACGCCTTGTTGATGCCGAAGACGTAGTCGAGGAAGAACTGGAACTCGAGGCCCGCGGCCCGTTGCGCCTCCACCTCGGCGATCACCCGGTCCACCGGCTGGGTGCGCATGCGGGTGCCGAACGGCAGGTGGCAGAAGGTGCAGCCGTAGGTGCAGCCGCGGGCGGCCAGCACCATGCCGCAGGGGCCGGGCTGGGGCAGGCCGTCCACGATGACCTCGGCGGTGTAGCGGTGCATGGGGACCAGGTCGTAGGCGGGGGCGGCGCACTCCTCCAGGTCCAGGTTGGGGTAGGGCCTGGGCTTGGCGCCCACCACCGTCAGCGGCGAGGCGGCGAGGTCGCCGCCGAGCACCGGGGCGGTGGCCCCGGCGGCCAGGTCGCGGACGGCGTGCACGGTGGCCGCGTCGGCCTCGCCGACGGCGACGTGGTCCACGCCGAGCGCCGCCCTGGTGGCGGCGGGCAGGTGGGTGCCGTGCGGGCCGGCCGCCACGGTGCGGGCGCCGGGGAAGTGCCGCCGGGCGCGGTCGGCGGCGGCCCGCACGGGGCCGAGGTCCAGCGGGTAGCACTGGGCGCGGTCGGCGATGGCGGAGGAGACCACCACCAGGTCGGCCCCCGCCGCGCCGGGCGGGGTGTCCGTCAGGCGCTGGTCCCACACGGTGACGGTGTGGCCGTCGGCGCGGAGCTGACCCGCGGCCACCAGGACGTCCAGCGGGACCTGGATGAAGTACTGGTCGAAGCGGTTGCTCGGGATGACCAGGCAGATCTGCATGGCGGTCGACCTCACAGACGGGCGGAGGGGGCGGTGGGCGGCGGCGACGCGGGCGACGCGGCCTTGGCCGAGGCGGCCAGCCGGCCGATGCGCGACACGGCCCGCAGGTCAAGGCCGGGCGGTCCCGGCTCGGTGAGCAGCGCGGCCATCGACCGGCGCAGCGCGTTCTCCATGGGCGAGTCGTGGACCAGCCACTCCCGCCGCAGGCCGGGGCCCTCGACGGCCAGCCGGTGCGTGTTCCTGGGCAGCCGGGTGCCGTTCGGCAGGGTCACCGGGTCCAGGTCGAGGCCGAGGACCACCGGTCCCGCGGTCACCTCGAGCCGGCGCTGCCTGCTCTCCCGGTGGGCGCGGGGCCGGTCGAACCAGGAGGGCACGGGCACCTGGCCGGACGGGTCGGGGCCGACGACGGTGGAGTACAGCTCGACGGCGGCGCCGCCCGCCGTGCCGGTCTCGTGGGCGGCGGTGCTGGTCAGCTCGGGGTCGAGGGCGACGCGCAGACCGCCGTCGCCCGGCTCGGCGCGCAGGTAGGCGTCATAGGCGTCGGCGGGCAGCACGCCGCGCACCAGGGCCAGCATGTGCAGCCACTCGTAGCCGAACACCCCGTAGTCGCGGTCCACGAACCGGCCCGCCGCGATGTCGGCCCGCCGGTCCTTGCCGAACCCGACGCGCACCGCCCGCAGCGGGTGGCCGGGCGCGAGCTCCTTGCGGATGGTGCGCAGCAGCGCGACCGCCTGGGCGTGCCGGTACTGGTCCATCACCACCAGGCGGGCCCGCTCGTGCCGGGCGAGCAGCGCCACGAGGGCGGGGATCTCCCAGGAGCGGCACACCGGCTTCTCCACCAGCAGCCGGGCCGCCGGGTCCACGGCCAGCACGGCCTCCACGGCCGCGAGGTGGGCGGCAGTCGGGGAGCACACCGACCACACGTCGACCGGCAGGTGCCTGGGCACCTCCTCGGGGTGCCGGAACACCGGCGCCGCGGCGGGCGCGGCGGCCGGGGACGGGTCGACCACGCTGACGGTGAAGCCGAGGCCGGCCAGCAGGCGCTCGTGCAGCCGGCCCGCGGTCCCGTAGCCGATCACGCACACATGGGTCCTGGACATCCGCGGCCTCACCGGGTGCCGGCGGGGCTCGGGGCGGGCGCGTCCTGGCGGCGCCGGGTCCCGGCGGCCAGGTACTCCTCGTAGTACGCGGAGAACAGCCCGGCGTCGTCGATGGCGCGGTCCACCGGCTCCAGGTGCAGGCCGGGCCCGAGGCGGTCGGCGTCGCGGCACAGCGCCTTGGCGGCGATCAGCGTCCCGGCCCGGTAGGCGTCGTAGCCGCGGTTGGCGATCCCCTCGTACTCGAACAGGTTCAGCGACCTGCCGTCGCCCAGCAGGGTGACGGTGGCCCCGGTGGGCAGGGTGTGCCGCACGCCGACGAACGGGACCTCGGCGGACCGCACGCCGGGGTGGCCCTCGCCGAGCAGGCTGAAGTCCTTGGTGGCGAACCCGGCGAGGTAGGCGCCGTCGGGCAGCAGCGGCAGGTCCTCGGCGGTGAGGGCGAGTTCGCCGGTGCCGCCGATCAGCAGGAACGGGGAGTGGGCGCGCAGCGCCTCCGCGAGGCTGCGGTAGGTCTCGAAGCCGTGCTCCGCGGCGATGATGAGCGGCAGCACGTCGGTGTCCACGACCGAGACACGGCAGCCGACGGAGCGCAGCGCGTGCGCCACCCGCGCCCCCAGGGTGCCGAAGCCGAGCAGCAGCACGTGCCGGCCGATGAACTTCTCACCCGGGAGGATGGCGCGCAGCCGGCGCACGCAGGAGTCGGCTATCTCGTTGTAGCCGAGCATGGTCTTCAGCTTGGACCTGGCCATGTTCAGCACGGGTATGGACAGCCCGCCGGGCACGGCGGAGACGCGTTTGAGGCCGCTGACGGTCAGTTCGACGGCGGCGTCCACGCGCTGGTCCAGCAGGCCGCTGGTGCCGTAGCCCTGGGCGAGCAGCCCGCCGTCGTCGATGACCAGGACCCGGCGGCCGGCGGCGTGGGCGGCGCGGATGAAGTCGTCCACCCGGTCGTTGACGCCCATGGCGTAGGCGCGGGCGTCGGCGTCGGCCGAGCCGTTGATGACGGAGTTGTCCAGGACGTCGCTGCGGTAGCCGCGGTCGAGGAACCAGGCGTGGACGCGGTCGCGGTGCAGCGTGCGGTCGCCCTTGGACAGGGCGAAGATCCAGTCGCGGTCCAGGCCGGCCCGCTCCATGCCGAGCAGGAAGCCGACGCTGTTCTCCACGTAGTGGTCGCGGAAGACCAGCGCCCAGTCGCGCAGCGCCGGCTCGTGCGTGGTGTACCGGGACAGCAGCGGCATGGCGCGCACGATGGAGTCGATCTCCGCGCCGGTGTAGCACCGGCCGCGCAGCGTCAGCGCGTCCACCAGGCGGTCGAACACCGCCTCGGCCGCGGGCGACAGCGGCCCGGCCGCGGTGAGCAGCACCCGCAGCCGGCCCACCACCGGGTGGACGTGGTCGAGGGTGCCCGGCTCCCCGTCCGGCAGGGGGCGGCTGCGGATCTCCACCCGGGTGCCGTCCAGGGTGGTCACGCAACCGCCCGGGCCGAGGGCGTCGAAGTCCGCCTCGGGCAGCCCTTCGCCGCGCAGCACCGAGCCGACGGCGTCACGCAACTGCCCGGTGGTCATCCGGCCGTCCAGGACCTCGTAGCGGCCCCCGGCCGGCTCCGGCGGCGCGGCGGACCCGTCGGTCCCCACGGCGCCGGGCACCGGCTCGCTGGTGGAAAACGGCATGGGTCGTTCCCTTCTCGTGGATGGTGGGCCGCGGACGCCGGGCGGGCGGGCGCCCCGGCGGGGCGGCGGGAGGCCGCGGGGTGTGCGGCATGTCGCGGTGCGCGGACACGGGTGGGTGCGCGGGACGCGGGTGGGCCGGCCGGCGCGGGTGGCGGCCCGGCCCGGGGGAAGCGGGCGGGCCCCGGTGGGCCCGCGGGGCTCAGAACCAGACCAGGACGGCGGCGGCGGCCGTCATGCCCCCGCCGAGCGCCGCCAGCAGGACGCGTTCGCCGCGCCGGAGCGGGCGCTCGCGATGGGTCCGGTCCAGGGTCAGCGGGATGGAGGCGGCGCCGGTGTTGCCCAGCTCCCGGGCCGTGATCGGCACCCGGTCCGGGTCGATGCCCAGTTCGGCCGTGAGCTTCTCCAGCAGGCGCACATTGGGCTGGTGGAAGACGAACCGGTCGATGTCGCCGAGGGCCAGCCCGCTGTCCGCCAGCGCGTCGCCGATCACCTCAGGGAGGACCCGCAGGGCGTAGTCGGACACGGCTCTGCCGTCCATCCGGAACAGGTGCCCCCCGGCCCGGCGGGCCCGCGCCGTCAGCGGTGTCCTGGTGCCCCCCGCGGGCACCTCCACCAGGGAGCGCAGGCGCCCGTGCGACACCAGCCGGGACGCGCGCAGGCCGTACCCCTCGGGCACCTCGCCGAGCAGGACGGCGCCCGCGCCGTCGCCGAACAGGCTGACCGTCCTGCGGTCGCGCCGGTTCATCACCGAGGAGAACATGTCCGCGCCCACCAGCAGGGCGTACCGGCCCTGCGCGGGCTGCGTGGCCAGCAGGCCCGCGCCCACGGTGAGCCCGTAGACGAACCCGGAGCAGACGGCGTTGAGGTCGAAGGCCGCCACCGCGTCCATGCCGAGCCCGTCCTGGACCGCCGCGGCCGTCGCCGGCTGGGGCTGGTCGGGCGTGGCCGTGGCCACGATCAGCCAGCCCACGTCCCGCCCGGCGCCCGGTCTCCTCGCCAGGAGGTCACGCACGGCGGCGACGGCGAGGTCCGAGGTCGCCTCCCCGGCGGAGGCGTAGCGCCGCTCCCGGATCCCGGTCCGCTCCGCCACCCACTCCTGCCGCACATCCGCCCACCGGCCGATGCGGGCGTTGCCGACGACCGTCGCCGGCACGTGCACTCCGACCTCCAGGATCCCCACCGGCATGCGGAATCTCCCGCCTTCCTGTGCAGCCCAAGTCTCCGCGCGGGGCGCCTGCCCGCGCCTGGCGGTGCCTCACCGGACGACCTCGCGGCGGGGAGGGCCCGGGTGCGGCCCCCGTAGGGCGACCGCCCGCGCCGCCCGGTGCCGGGGCGGTCCGCGTTGTCCTGGGAAGAACGCTATGTACGCCGGCGGCCCGGCTCATCCCCTGGCCACCCTTATCACCCCCTACCGGCACCGCACGAACGGGCACCGGCCCCGTACCCGGCACGGCCTTACGGGCAGCGGCGGCCCGCCCGTTCCCCGCCCCGACCGGAACGCCGGCCCGGCGACGGGCCGGGGCACCCGGGTCCGCGCTGCTCAGCGGGGGCGGGGTGGCGGCGCCGGCTTGCCTCGGGCTGATGTGCCATCAGACGGCGCACCGGCGACTCGGCCACGGCCGCGGCCGCACCCGGGAGGCGGGGAGGGCGCGGGCGCGGTGGACTTCGACGGCGCGGGCGGCGGTGCGGGCGGGGTCACGTGGCGGTGCGGGCGCGACGCGGGCGGCGGCGCGTGGCGATATGGGCGACGGGACGGGCGGCGGCGCGGGCGACCGCACACGGCGACGGGCTCCACGGCCGCCCGCCGCACGGGTGACCGCCGTGAGGGCCGGTCGCACGGCGGACCCGGGTGTCGCCTTGCCGTGGACCGCGCCGACGGAGCCCGCTCGCCCCGCCGCCGGGTGCGGGCTCCGTGCCGCCGTTCGGGGGCGGGCCGGTCAGCTCCCGCCGCGGCCGGTCAGGGCGTCGCGGGCCCGGTCGACCAGGCCCGCGCCCGGGGCGAGGAGCTTGTTCGCGGGCGGGGTGTCCGGCGCGGCGGGGTGCGGGCGGGTGGGCGCGGTCCGCTTGGCCCGGCGCACCCTGTCGCCGAGCTCGGTCAGCGCCTGCGGGGAGCAGGCGTCGCGCAGCATCACGAACAGCCGCCGCTCCTCGTCCTCGACGTGCTCGCCGACGGTGGTGCGCAGCCTGGCGACCAACTGCTCGAACCTGGCGTCGGTGGGGTCGAGGCCCTCCAGGTCCTTGAGGATCCGTTCGACCTCGGCGTGGTCGGCCAGCTCCTTGTCCGCGAGCGCGTCCCCCTCAGCGAGGTGTTCGCGGACCGCCGGGTACAGGTGCTCCTCCTCGGCGACGGCATGGCGGATCAGCTCGATGGTGAGCCGGTCCACGATGTCCCTGCGCGCCTGGTCTCCCGGCGGCACCGCCAGGAGTTGCTCGAGCATCTCTTCGACCTCCCGGTGGTCGGTGGTCAGCTCCGCGATGACATCCCCGCCGTGCGCCATGGCTTCCACTCCTCCGAGAGCCGCGGGTCGTGACGACCCGGGTCCGCCTTCCGTCCACCCTCATTGTGGACATACAGGGGCATTCGCCGCGCGCCGAGCCGGGGTCCGGCGTCCCGGGCCGGTCGAGCGGGCAGGGCGGTGGGCGGAAAATCCCTACCGCGGTGACCGGAGCGGCATCAGACTCGTCCCATGGCTGACATGGGGTCGTTCCGGGAGGCGGTCACCGCGTGGGCGGCCGGCGGCCCCGGCGACGGCGCGCGCGAGCTGGCCGCGCAACTGCCCGTCCGGGTGGTCGTCCTGCTCGAAGGGCCGAGCGACGTCGCGGCGGTCGGCGCGCTGGCCGCGAGTCGCGGCCGGGACCTGGCGGCCGAGGGGGTCTGCGTCCTGTCGATGGGCGGCGCGATGAACGTCGGGCGCTTCGGCCGCCTGCTCGGGCCGGCCGGCCTGGGCCTGCGCCTCACGGGACTGTGCGACGAGGCGGAGCGCGGCCACTACGCCCGCGGCCTGGGACGGCCCGGCGCGGCGGAGGAGGGGTTCTTCGTCTGCGCGGCGGACCTGGAGGACGAGCTCATCCGCGCGCTGGGCGTGCCACGGGTGGAGGAGCTCGTCCGGGCGGAGGGCGACCTGCGCGCCCTGAGGACGTTCCTGCGCCAGCCCGCCCAGCGGGGCCGCGCCCCGCAGCAGCAGTTGCGGCGCTTCCTCGGCACGCAGAAGGGGCGCAAGATCCATTACGGCCGTGTCCTCGTGGAGGCCCTGGACCCGGACCGCGCGCCCGCCCCGCTCGACGGCCTGCTCGCCTGCCTGTGACCACCGGGCGGGCCGGTCCGCCCGGCGCGGCGACGGTGACGGCCGCGCCGTGGCCGGGCGGAGGCGAACGAGGACCGAGCGGCGGGAACGCCCCGGCCGGCACCGTCACCGACCCGCCCGGGATCCCGGCAGCGGCACACCCCGTCGGCGGCTCCGGACGCCGCCGCCCGAGCCGGCCGGACGCGACGAGCGTTCGGCCGGAAGGCGCCCGGGGGCGGGTTCCCTACGCTGCCGGGGTGGTAGCGCGCGTCCTCGGGCGGGGTGTCCCCCACCGCGGGGAATGAGTGCGCGGTGAGCGGTGGTGACCAGCCCCGGGCAGGCGCCGCGGCGTGTCCCCGGCGCCGGCCGGGCGGTGAGGAGCCTGTCATGGTGATGGCGAACCCCGTGGTCCCGCGGAACCCGGTGGCGGAGGACGAGGCGCGGGAGGCCCCGCGCGCCGGGGGCGGCGCCCCGGCCGCGGCCGGGGTCGTGGCCGGCTGACCCGGCGGAGGTCGGGGCCGTGGCGGGCGGGCGGGAGGCGCGAGGGGTGGAGCCGGGACGGATGCTGGCGCGGCTGATGCAGGCGAGCCACACCGTCACGCTCGAACAACTGCCCCGCTTGATCGCCGAGCACGCCGCCACGGTCGGTCTGGACGAGGTGGCCGTGTTCGTGGTGGACATCCAGGAGACGGTGCTGCGGGAGCTCACCGGGCGCGGGCCCGACGCGGGCGCGGGCGGCCGGCAGTACGCGGTCGACGGGACGCTGCCCGGCCTGGCCTACCAGCGGGTCGAGGTGGTGGAGGAGGGCGGGCACGGGTCGCGCCGCTGGTGGGCCGCGGTCACCGACGGGGTCGAGCGCCTCGGAGTGCTGTGGGCGGTCGCCGGCGCGGGCGGCGAAGGGGGCGGCGACGGGGCGGAGGCCGTCCCCGACACCCTGCGGGACCTGGCGTCCCTGGTGGCCCTGCTGCTGCTGAGCAAGCGCTCCTTCAGCGACTCCTTCGCCCGCCTGGTGCGCACCGCGCCGATGAACGTGGCGGCCGAGATGCAGTGGCACCTCACCCCGCCGCCTGCCTTCGCCGGGCACGACGTCACCGTCGGCGCCGTGATGGAACCCGCCTACGAGGTCGGCGGGGACGCCTTCGACTACGCGGTGAGCGGCACCACCCTGCACATGGGCGTCTTCGACGCCATGGGCCACGACACCGCCGCCGGGATCACCGCCAACCTCGCCGTGGCCGCCTGCCGCAACGCCCGCCGCCGGGGCGCGACGCCGGCGCAGACCAGCGAGGCGATCGAGGCGAGCCTGACCGGCCAGTTCGGGCACAGCCGCTACGTCACCGGGATCCTCGCCGAACTCGACCTGGCCACCGGCCGCCTGACCTGGGTCAACCGCGGGCACCACCTGCCGGTGCTGATCCGGGACAACCGGTGGACCACCTCGCTGTCCTGCCCCCCGGCCGGGCCGATGGGCGCGGAACTGGGCCTGCCGGTGACCGTCTGCCACGAACAGCTCCAGCCGGGCGACCGGCTGCTGCTGTACACCGACGGCATCGTCGAGGCCAGGGACGCCCAGGGGCGGCAGTTCGGCAAGGACCGGTTCGTCGACTTCATCGTGCGCCACCACTCGGGACAGCACACCCTGCACGAGACCCTGCGCCGCCTGATGCGCGCCGTCCTGCACCACCACGGCGGCAACCTGGACGACGACGCGACCGTCCTGCTCGCCGAATGGCGCGGCGGCCACCAGGACGACCTCGTCCCCTGACCAGCGCACCACCCCGCCCGCGAAGGCGCGCGGCGGCCATCCCCAATCTTCGACAATGGGATCCGTTTTCATTAGGATCGGGTGTCGCCACCCCCGGGAACCGAGTGGGAACGGCGGAGATCCGAGCGCCCGGGTCGGAGGGCCGGCCCGGTGGGAGACCGAACCGGGAGGCTGCCATGACTCAGCGCGCCGCACGTCTGGGCACGGTCCAGGAGACCCTGCTGATCCCGCTGTACGGGCGGGCGGTGGAGAACCGGAAGCCGGACGCCGCCCTGCGCGACGCCCGCGCCGAGGAGATCGTCGCGGCGATCGACTACGACTTCACCCGCTTCGACGGCCTGCCGAGCCTGATCGGCGCCACGCTCCGCACCGGCCTGTTCGACCGGTGGGTGGCGGAGTTCCTCGCCGAGCACCCCACCGGGACGGTGGTGGAGATCGGCACCGGCCTCAACACCCGGTACGAACGCGTCGACAACGGCCGGGCCCGCTGGTTCGACCTCGACCTGCCGGACGTGATCGACCTGCGCCGCGCCTTCTTCACCGACACCCCGCGCCGCACGATGATCGCCGCGTCCGTGACGGACCCCGCCTGGGCGGACACCGTCGCGTCCGGCACCGGCGGCCCGTACTTCCTGTCCGCCGAGGCCGTGCTGCCCTTCCTCGCCGAGGCGGACGTCCGCGACGTCGTCACCCTCCTCGCCGAGCGCTTCCCCGGCTCGCTGCTGGCCCTGGACACGGCAGGACCCGGCATCATCTCCACCCAGGACCGGCATGACGCGCTCAGCAAGGTCGAAGCCCGGATGCGGTGGGCCTGCGCCGCCCCGGAACGGCTCGCCGAGTGGCTGCCGGGCGCGCGGGGGCTCGCCTCGCACACGCTCGGCAGCCTCCCGCCCGGGATGTACGACGAGCTGCCCGCGGCCTACCAGGAGATGCTCACCGGCCTCGCCGAGCAGCGACTGCCGCAGGTCGAGGAGTACCGGCTCAACCTGATCCGACTGCCCTGACCGGCATCGGCTCCCGCCCGCGCGGCCCGCTCAGTCGTCGAGGAGCCGCCACGCGGTGAGGGCGAGGGTGGCCCGGACCAGTCCGGTGGGCTCGGTGAGGTCGATGCCCAGGGCCTTGCCGATCTGGTCGAGTCGGCGGGCGACGCTGCTGTGGTGCAGATGCAGGAGGTCGGCGGCCCGGCGCCGGGAGCCGGTGGCGCAGTAGGCGTCCAGGGTGTGGAGGTCCTCGGGGTTGCCGGCGATGCGGGCGATCGCGGCCACGTCGGCGTTGTCGCGCGCGGCGGCGGGGGGTGTGTCGGCCAGGAGGGCCAGGGCGCCCAGGTCGTCGTAGGCGATGACGGGCCGGTGGGGGGTGGTGAAGCGCAGGGCGGTGCGGGCCTGGCGCCAGGACCGGTCGGGGGACTGCGCGCTGCCGATGCCCGCCTGTGCGCCGGTGGGGAAGCGGGTGGGGGTGAGGGTGGTGGCCAGGATGACGCCCACCTCGCCCAGGGGTGCCGCCTTGACCGGGCGGGCCGGGCAGATCAGGGCGCCGATCCGGTCCAGGGGCAGGCGTGTGCGCACGGCGGCGACGTGGACGGGCAGGTCGGCGGCGAAGCCCAGCAGCCGCAGCGCCCGGGCGCGGGCCGCCTCGTCGCTTTCGGAGCTGATCACCAGTTCGACCAGGGCGGGGTCGGCCATGGTGGTGCGGGCCGGGCCGTACCGCTCCACGACCCCCGCCGCCGCTATGGCCAGCCGGTCCAGCAGCAGGGAGTCGAGCGGCCCGGGCGCGTGCGGGCGTTCCAGCCACACCGCGCCGATCTCCTCCCCGTCCAGGGTGATCGGCATCGTGGTGGAGGCCGGTGACGGCGGGCCGCAGGCCTGCGTGCCGCTGGGCGAGAAACGGATCGTCCGACCGGTGCCGTGCAGCCGGATCCCGGCCACGCACTCGGCCAGGCCCGCCGAGGCCCTGGCCAGCGCCGGAAGGTCCACCCGGCGGCGCATCAGCGTGTCGTAGAACATGACGACGCGGATCGCGCCCTCGGCCTGCGCGTCCAGGTGCGACAGCCGTGCGGCCAGTGCCTCCATGGCAGGAGGATAGGGCGTCCACGGCAGGAGGCCGGGCGCCGGTCGGTGCGTGAACCGGGCGGGACGAGCGACGGATGGCGGATGATCCCCTGGGCGGCGGCCGCGAGGATGGCCGGCATGGATCCCGAACTCGAAGCCTTCATCCCGTTGTTCCCCCGGGCCGACCTCACCGACCCGGTCGCCGAGCGCAAGAACTTCGCCGACCTGGCCACCGCGGTGCCCGCGCCGGATGTCGCGGGCATGGTCGTCGAGGACCGCGCGGTGCCCGCCGAGCCGGACGTGCCGGTGCGGATCTACCGCCCGGACCGGGCGCAGGGCGCCGTAATCTGGCTGCACGGCGGCGGGTTCGTCATGGGCGACCTGGACACCGAGCACCCGTGGGCCAGCCGGCTGGCGGACCTCTCCGGCGCGGTGGTGGTCTCGGTGGGCTACCGGCTGGCCCCCGAGCACCCGTACCCGGCCGCGCTGGACGACGTGTACGCCGCGCTGGCCTGGACCCACGGGCACGCGGCCGAACTCGGCGTGGACCCGGAGCGGATCGCGGTCGGCGGGCACAGCGCCGGCGCCAACCTCGCGGCCGCGGTGGCGCTGCGGGCGCGGGACGAGCAGGGCCCGCCGATCCGCTTCCAACTGCTCAACCAGGCGGAGCTCGACGACCGGCAGGAGACGTGGTCGGCGCGGAACTTCACCGACACGCCCTGGATGAACCGCGCCAAGCTCACCGCCTCGTGGCGGCACTACCTGGGCTCCACGCCCGCCACGCCCCACGCCGCCCCCTCCCGCGCCACCGACCTCTCCGGCCTGCCGCCGGCCTACATCGCCGCCGCCGAGTTCGACCCGAACCGCGACGAGGACATCATCTACGCGCTGCGCCTCCTCCAGGCGGGCGTCTCGGTGGAGCTGCACCAGTGGCCCGGCACGTTCCACGGGTCGCAGGCGATCCTGTCCGCGGAGGTGTCCCAGCGGCAGATCGCCGAACTCGGCGCCGCCCTGCGCCGCGCCCTCGCCGACTGAGGCGGCCGAGGCCGCCCCCGCGCCGGGTGTGATCTGGGCAACTGCCGTTCATGGGGTGCGGGGGCGTCTCGTCTTCCGTTCGTGAGCACAACGAACGGAGACAGCATGAGGATCCTCATCGCCGGGGCGTCCGGCGCCATCGGCCGTCAGCTCGTCACCCAGCTCGTGGCGCGCGGCCACGAGGTCGTCGGCACGACCCGCTCGGCGGCCAGGACCGGCGCCCTGCGCGCGCTGGGCGCCGAACCGGTCGTCGTCGACGCGCTCGACCCCGACTCGGTGGGCGACGCGGTGGCCAAGGCCGAGCCCGAGGTGATCGTCCACCAGCTCACCGCGCTGAACGGGCCGCTGAGCGTCCGGAACGCGAAGCGGATGGCGGCCGCCACCAACCGGCTGCGCACCGAGGGCACCGACCACCTGCTGGCCGCCGCCCGCGCCGCCGGCGTCCGCAGGTTCGTGGCGCAGAGCAACGCGATGTGGATGGAGCGCACCGGCGGGCCGGTCGCCGACGAGAGCGGCCGGATCGAGCCGGACCCGCCCGCGGACGCCGCGGAGGCGGTGGCCGCGCTGCGCCACCTGGAGGACGCGGTGACCGGCATCACCTGGGCCGACGGCATCGCGCTTCGCTACGGTGGCTTCTATGGCCCGGGGACCGGTATGAGCGCCGCACCGGACGCCGTCATGGCCGAGCAGCTCCGCAGGCGGAGGTTCCCGATCGTCGGCGGCGGTGCCGGGGTGTGGTCGCTGGTGCACATCGCCGACGCGGCGTCGGCCACGGTCGCGGCCGTCGAACGCGGCAGGCCCGGGATCTACCACGTCGCCGACGACGACCCGGCGCCGGTGCGCGAGTGGCTGCCGTACCTGGCCCGCGCGCTCGGCGCCGAGCCGCCGCGCCGCGTCCCGGCCTGGCTCGCCCGGCTGCTGGCCGGGCAGGCCGCGGTGGACATGATGACGCGGGCCCGCGGGATCTCCAGCGAGAAGGCCAAGCGCGAACTGGGCTGGACACTGCGGTACCCGAGCTGGCGCACGGGCTTCACCGACGGGTTGCGATAGCCGCCGTGTCCGCCTCGGACCTGTACGGCGAACTGCGGCCACGGGCGTTCGCCATCGCCTACCGGATGCTCGGCAGCGTCGGCGAAGCCGAGGACGTGGTGCAGGAGGCGTTCTTGCGGATGCACCAGACCCTGCGGCGGGACGAGCCGATCGCCTCGCCGCGGGCGTACATCGCCACGCTGGTCACCCGGCTGGCCATCGACCAGCTCCGCTCGGCGCGGGCGCGGCGGGAGCGGTATGTGGGCGAGTGGCTGCCGGAGCCGCTGGTCACGGAGCCGTCACCGGCCGAGCGGGCGGAGTCCGCCGACTCGTTGTCGCTGGCGCTGCTGGTGCTGCTGGAGAGCCTGTCGCCGCATCAGCGGGCCGCGTTCCTGCTGCGTGAGGTGTTCGAGTACCCGTACGCGGAGGTGGCCGAGGTCATCGGCACCGATGTGGACAGCGCGCGCCACCTCGTGGCCCGGGCGCGCGGCCGTGTCCGGGCGGGCCGGCCGCGCTACCACGCCTCCCGGCGGCAGCGGGAGGAGCTGGCCCGGCGCTTCTTCGCCGCCACGGAGCAGGGCGACCTGCGGGCGCTCGAGGCGCTGCTGGCGCGGGACGTGGTGCTGCGCGGCGACGGCGGCGGCAGGGTCCCGGCGCCGGCGCGGCCGGTCGGGGGCCGGGAGCGGGTGGCGCGGACGCTGCTGGCCGGGATGGCCGTGCTGACGCCCTTCGGTGGTGTGCGCCTGCGCGTCACCGAGGTCAACGGCGAGCCCGGCGCCATGGTGTTCGACGCACGGGGCGGACTGTTCGGGGTCATGGGGCTCGGGTTCGCCGACGGCCGGATCGGGGCGATCGACTCCGTCGTCAACCCCGACAAGCTGCGGCACCTGGCCCGGGTCAGCGAGATCGGTGCCCTGTTGCGCGCGGGCCGCCGGGGCGGGGCCGCCGCGCCGCCGGCCCGCCACCGGACCCGGTGATGCCCGCCGCCGGCGTCACCGGGGTGAGGGCGCCGCCGGCCGCCGGGCGCCGGGAGGCTTTCCGCCGGCCTCCCGGCGGCCGCCGGTCTCGTTGAACCGCGCGATTTCCTCGATGGTTTTCCGCAGTCTCGGTTCTTCGGGATCGGAGACGATGGCGGTGCCCACGCGGCCGTAGGGACCGACCGGGGCGTCGGGCGAGGAATCGTAGGCGATCTCGTCGAAGGCGAAGTTCCGTTCGAAATCCGCCTGGGTCAGCTCGCCTTCGGCGGGGCGGCGCAGGAGCATGTATCCGTGGAAGCGGTCCGGTGCGCCGCCGCCCGGGGGCAGCGTCACCTCTTCCCCGAGGGCGAGGCTGATCTCGGCGTCGAAGAGGTCCACGCCGAAGGTCAGTTTGTTGATCTGCGGGGACAGCGCTCCGGGGAGGCGGATGGCGCACTCGCCGAAAGTCAGCCCGGATTCTTCCGTGAATGCTTCCATGTGGAACACGCAGTCGGGTGCGTTCAGGCCGGCGAGAACCTGCCCGGCGAGCGTCTCCGCCTGCTGGAACAGTTCCGGGCAGCGCCTTCGGTCCACGATGTGCGCGGCCAGGACGCCGCCCTGCACGGCGCTGAGCGGCGAGACGTGGTAGCGGCTCATGGAGGCCCACCGCAGGCCGCCGTTCGCCCAGATGCCGTCCAGGTACACCTCCGGGGCGTCCACGCGGGACTCGGCGACGATCTCGACGTCCGACCGGCCCGAGAAGTGACTCAGGGCTCGCGAATACTCCTCCGGGGAACGGACGACGGCCGTTCGGAGGGCGCCGGCCCCGGTCGCCGGCTTGATCACGAACGGGTCCCCGAGCTCGTCCGCGAGATCCCTGAAGGAGGTGCCCCTCGGCACGTGGCGGCAGCGCGCACGCCTGACCCGGGGCGGCAGGCCGCTTTTCTGGAGGTATTTGTCCCGGAAATACAGCGTGGCCTTCGAGTCGGTGTTTCCGGGAAGGCCGAGCTGCTGCCGCAGAAAGGCCGCCCCGAACACGCCCATCTCGTGGACGGAGAGCACGCCCGCCACGTCGTCGAGGCGGGCGGAGAGCACTGCCCGCAGTATTTCCTGGGCGTTCTCGGTGTCGGAGACCCGAGCGAAGGGCCGGCCTTCCGGCGCGGGCATCGGCGCCTGTACGAGATAGTAGGGGTCCAGGCCCCGGCGCCTTAGCGCCCGGTCGAGGTCCTCCCGGTATCCGATAACAATCATTTTCGGCATCGACGCCCTCCCCGTTTTGCGGCCGGCCGCAATTGTTCGATCAGGGCCGGCACGAGTGGCATGGTGCCACACCGGGCGCGGATGTGTGGAGGATGGCGGCCTCCACCGCGGTGAGGCGGTCGGCGAGCAGGCCGAGGGCGGTCACGGCGCGGGCGGCGGGAGCGTCGTCGGGGGCGTCGGGGGCCTGGGCGCGGACGTGGGCGCGCTTGACGTCCGCCCAGCGCGCGGCCTGTTCGGGGGTGAGGGTGCCGCGGAGTTCGGCGAGCTTGAGGAGGTTGGCCTCGGCGTCGCCGGTGAGGGTCCGCGCCTCGGCGGCGTAGTGGTCGTCGATGACGGCGGACAGCTCGGCGTCGTCCATGGCGGGCACCAGGCGTTCGGCGATGCGGTTCATGGTGCGGTAGGAGCCCTGGAGCAGGAACGGCGGCTCGGTGCGGGTGGCGTCGGTCCGGGCGGCGGAGGCGATGTGGGCCGCGTTCACGGCGAGGACGGTGGCGCGGGCGGTGAGCAGGTGGCGCAGCACGGCCAGGACGCGGTCCAGCTCCGCCGGGGCCCAGGGACGGGTGAGCCGGTCGGCCGCGGCGGCGGGGTCGCGCTCCGCGAGGCGGATCAGCAGCTCCAGGTCGGCGCGGGCGACTCCGGCGAGCGGGGCGAGCACCGGGTTGGCGGTCAGGGCGTTCTCGACGAAGCTCAGGGCGAAGACGTCCTCCTTGCCGGTGAGCACGTCGCCGAGGTCCCACACGTCGGCGCGGTTGGCCAGCATGTCCGGGACGCGGAAGCGGTGGCCGGTGGCGGTGTGGGGGTTGCCGGACATGCAGACGGCGAAGCGCTTGCCCCGCAGGTCGTGCCCGTTCAGAGTGCGGGTGGCGTCGCACAGCGGGATGAACCGCTGGAGCAGCTCGGGCGAGGTGTGCTGGATGTCGTCCAGGTACAGCAGCACGTTGCTGCCCGCGCTCAGCGCGAAGTCGATCTTCTCCAGCTCGCGGCGCGAGGTGGCGTCGGGGGCGGCGGCGGGGTCGAGCGAGGTGGTGGTGCGGCCGAGCGCGGGGCCGCTCACCTTGACCAGGAGCAGGCCGAGGCGGTCGGCGACGTACTCCACCAGGGTGGTCTTGCCGTAGCCGGGCGGGGACAGGAGCAGCAGCAGGCCGCCGGTGTCGGTGCGCCGGCCGGCTCCTGCGGTGCCGAGCTGCTTGGCGAGGCTGTCGCCGACCAGCGGCAGGTACACCTCGTCCAGCAGGCGGCTGCGCACGAAGGTGGTGAGCGGCCTGGGCCGGTGCTCGTCCAGGCGGAGGCGGGCGCGCTCGGCGGCGACGAGGGCGGCGCGCCGCTGCCGGTGGGCGCGGAAGGCGGGCACGTCGTGGTCGGCGAAGGCGCGGGTGCGGGCGAGGAACTCGTCGATGCGCACGGTGAGGGTGCGGCCGTCGAGACGGGGGTGGGTGCCGAGCAGTCCTTCGACGGTGGCGGTGAGCCGGGCGTCGCGGTGGCGGCGCGGCAGTTCGGGGCAGAGGGCGACGGCCACGGCCTCGGCGAGGTCGCCGGGGTCGGTGCGGTCGCCGCCGGCCGCGGTGAACGCGGTGAGCCAGCCCTCGGCCAGCGCCCGGGCGGCGGGGAGCTGCCCGGCCGCCAGCAGGGCCCGCACGTCCTCCTCGTAGGCGGCGGGACCGGCCTCCCGGTGGAACTTCTCCAGCAGCGCGCGGGCCGCCGCGCCGGTGGTGAAGCCCTCCGCCGGGCCGGCGGCCAGTTCCTCGAAGAGGTACTCGGCGGCGGGCTCCGGGGTGTCGGTGGAGGGAGCGAGGGCCTCGGCGAGCTCCCGGCGCAGGTCCTCGATCGCGCGGGAGGGCCCGAAGGCGGCGCGGGCGCGGGCGAGTGAGGCGGCGCGGCGGGCCCAGACGGCGCGGGCCCGCGGGGTGGTGCCGTGTGCCCAGAAGAGCTGGGCGGCGGCGCGCGCGGCGGGCGGGTGGCGCAGCGGTCCGGCCTGCTCGTACAGGCGGAGCACGGCGGTGAGGACGGCGGTCGCGTCGTGGTCGTGGATGCCGCGCTCGTAGCCCTCGTCGTGGCGCTCCTGGGCGGCGCGGCGCACCAGCGCGGCCAGGTCGTCGGCCGCGGCCAGGCGCTCGGGGCCGTGTTCGGCGAGCAGGCGGGCGGCGAGGTGTTCGGCGCGGTACACCTCGTCGGACTCCGAGGGCAGCAGCCGGTTCCAGCAGGCGCGGTCGGCCGTGAGGTCCGGGTCGGTGACGGGGCGCCGGTAGTCGGTGCCGGTGAGGGCGAGGGCCAGGCCGTCCCCGTGCGGGACCAGGGTCAGCTCCGGCGTCCGCGTGGTGACGGCGAACCGGTGGCGGCCGAGCCGGAGGGTGGTGCCGTCGTCGCCGTACAGGTCGGCCCGGTCGCGCAGGGCGCGGGCGGCCTGCTCGCGGGCGGCGGCGAGCCGGCCCTCCAGTTCGTCGGCGCGGACCTGCTCGCCCAGGCCGCGCAGCTCCTCGATGGCGCGGTGGACCTTGCCGGCCATGGGGTCGGAGGCGAAGTGGGTGTTGACCGCGTCGGTGTCGGGCAGTTGGGCGGCGCGGCGGGTGACGGTGGCGAGGGCCCGGGCCGCCGAGTCGGCGAGGCGCTCGGCGCGGCGGGAGCGGGCGTCGGCCAGGGCCTGGCCGCGGGCGGTGAAGGCGCCGTGGATCTCGTCGCGCCTGTCCGCGATCCGGGTCAGGAGGGCGTCGGAGCCGGCGAAGCGGGCCTCGAGGTCCTCCAGGTGGAGCAGCAGCCGGGCGAGGTGGTCGTCGCACGCCTCGGGGGTGTCGGCGGCGGCGAGCGCGCCGGTGAAGGACTGGCCGAGCAGGGCGAGTTCGGCGGCGAACTCGGCGCGGCTCTCCCGCTCGCCCAGTTCCCCGCGGCGGGCCTGGAGGGTGGCGCGGGCACGGTTGAGCCCGGCCAGGACGTCCGCGATCCGCTCCAGCACCGCGGCGCGCAGCGTGGCGTCGGTGATCTCCAGGCCGGTGACGACCTCCGCGACGGCGCGCAGGTCGGCGGCGCGCTCCTCGATGCGCTCGGCGACCGGCGCGGCCCGGGCGACGGTGGCGACCGCCTCGGCGTCGGCGGTGAGGCGTTCCGCCTCCCGGTGGTGGCCCGCGAAGGCGTCCTCGCGGGCGAGGAAGGCCACCGCGCGTTCGCCGGCGGTGGCCAGGTCGGCCGCCAGGCTCCGGGCGAGCTCGTCGACGCGGCCGGTGTCGGCGTACCGGGTGTCCCGCAGGGTGGCCAGGCGGCCCTGGGCGCGGCGCAGCCCGGTGAGCCGTTCCACCCAGCCGTCCGCGTCGCGCGGCGGCTCGCCCCGGACGCGGCGCACCAGCCCGGCGATGTCGGCGGCGCACTCGTCCAGCGCCCGCCCGGCCCGTTCGGTGAGGTCGCGGACCGCCCGGTACTCGGTGAGGACCTGCTGGGCGGTCTCCCGCATGGCGGTGAGCGGGGCGAGCGGGTCGCCGAGGTCCGGGTCGCCGAGCCAGTGGTGGGTGTCGGCGACGCGGGCGCAGGCCGCGGCGAGGGTCTCGTACACCTCCGCGGACGGGGTGAGCTCGGCCACATCGCGGGCCACGGACAGGCAGTCGGCGATGCCGCGCACCAGGTCCGCGTTGCCGACGCGCTCCAGCGGCCCGTCCCCTCCGGCCGCGGCGCGCAGGTCGGAGACGAAGGGGGTGCGCCAGACCTGGAGGGTGTGCGCACGCCCGGGCCGCTCGTCGCGGGGCGGCAGGACCACCAGGGTGCCGTCGTCCAGCAGGGCGTGGCCCCGGCAGCGCAGGGGGTGGGCGATGTCCTTGCGGATGCGGTGGTAGGGCAGCAGCAGGCCGTGGCCCCCGGTGTCGGAGTGGAAGACGTACAGGACGTCCTCGCCGTGCGGCGAGTGGACGGCGCGTTCGAAGGCCAGGCCGGCGGTGGGGGTGTCGAACGTCCTGACGGCGCCGGTGGCCAGGCAGTGGCCACCGGGGAAGACGATGCCCTGGCCGTCCGGCAGGCGGCGGCAGGAGACGCCGATGGCGTCGAGCCGGCGGACCTCCTTGGTGACGGTGTTGACGACCAGATGGCGCGGGGCGGGCTCCCGGTAGGGGTGGACGCGCAGCAGGAGCAGGGGGCCGACGCGGGCGTGGGCGACCTCGGCGTCCGCCAGGGCCTGGAGGGGGTCGTCCACCGGCTCGGTGTGGACGCCGTCCGGGGTCTCGGTGTCGTCCCGGAGCTTGACCGTGAGCGTGCCGCCGACGGTGGAGACGAACACCTCGCCCGCGACGCGGATGTGCGGGTGGCGGCCCGGCACGTGGTCGTCTCGGGTGGCGGGGATCCACTCCACGTCGTGGGCGGGCGGGGTGGTGTGGTCGCGGTCGCCGCGCGCGTCGAGGAACGCCGGGGTGCCGTCGGCGGCGACGCTCCAGCGCAGCACGCGGATGTCGCCGGGCTCCGGGCCGGTGCGGAACACGGCGAGCAGCCTGCCGTCCACCAGGCGCAGGCGGTGCAGGGACGCCTGGCGGTAGTAGCGGTGCAGGGCCTGGAACTCCCGGACGAAGGCGGGGTCGTCCAGCAGGCCGGGCAGCGCGTCGGCGGGCGCCGGGGTCAGATCCGGGCGGTGCAGGGCGAACACGTCGCCGACCGCGGGCTGTCCGGCCCCGGCCCCGGGCGTGTGGTAGCCGATCAGGAGCAGGCCGCCGACCGCGACCAGGTCGCGCGGCACGCGGGGCGCGTCGGTGGTGACCCGCCCGGTGCCGGCCAGCCGCGTCTCGGTGGCGCCGAACACCTCCACCCGCCGGGCGTTGAGCGCCTCGGCGCGCGCCACGAGGTCGGCGGCCCGGGCGGCGAGCCGGTCCCGCAGCACCTCGTACGTCCCGGCGTCAAGACCGGTCTGCATGTGACTCCTCGTTCTCTTCCGGGGCTCCGCGGGCTCTGCGGGGTGTGCGGGGAGCTGCGGGGAGCTGCGGTTCCGCGGGGAATTGCGGGCTCCGCGGGCTCTCCGGGGCTGTTCGGCTCTCTCGGGCTGTGCGCCCGGCCGCTCCGGCCGGACGGTGCTCGGGGCGGCGCGGGGGGCCGTGCCCGGGGCTGCCGTGTCCCCTGTGCACGGCAGCCCCGGAGCTCTCCGTCAGACCGCGGCGGCGGTCCCGTTGGCGTGCCGGGTCCCGGCCGCGGAGCCGACGGGCAGGTCGGCCAGGCCCATCTCCCGGGCCGCCGCCAGCAGTTGCCCGAGCTGCCCGCTGTGCGCGCCTTCGGCCGCCATCAGCTTGGTGAGCAGGGCGGAGACGGTCAGGTCGCGGACGCCGGCGGTGGACACCGAGCCGAGGACCCGGGTCAGGTCGGCGGTGAAGTCGGCGTCGCCCTCCAGCCACGGCTCGGCCAGCGCCCGGGCCGTCCGTGAGTGCTGGACGAACCCGTCCACGCCCTTGCCGAGCGCGATGGAGGACATCAGCCGGTCGAGGAAGACCGACTCGCCGCCGACGATGCTGATGTCGGCGTGCTCCAGGCCGGTGGCCAGCACGGTGGCCTGCGCCTCGGCGACCTGCCGCTGCACCTCCAGGCCCGCGAGCCGGACGTCCTTGTCCGCCTCCAGCCGCAGCCGGTACTCCTCGTGCGCCCGGGACGCCTCGTCCAGCGCCGCCATCGCCGCCGCCTTCTCGGTCAGGCCCGCGGCCTCTGCCTTCAGCTTCTCTTCGACGGCCGCCGCCTCGGCCAGCGCCTTCGCGCGCAGCCCGGCCGCCTCGGCGTCGAGCCGGGCCCGGGTGGCCTCCGCCTCGGCGCGGCCCGCCTGCTCGATGACGGCCGCCTCCTTCTCCCGCACCCGCACCTCGGCCAGGCCGGGTGCGGCGGCCTCGGCCTGCGCCGCCTCGGCGAGCCGCAGCTTGGCCTGCGCCTCCAGGTCGGCCGCCCTCAGCCGCGCCTCGGCGAGCGTGACCTCCTCGGCGGCCCGGTGGGTGGCGGCCTGCTCGGCGGCCTCGGCGGCCTTGATGTCCTTCACCAGCCGCTCCTGCGCCTCGGCCTCGGCGGCGATCACCACGGCCTGCCGCTTGCGCTCGGCGTCCTCGACCGCGCGCAGCCGGTTGATGGCCTCCTCCTGCTCGGCGACGGTGCGGTCCACCGCCACCCGCTCCCTGATCACCTCGGCGATCTCCCGGCGCTCGGCCTCGACCTCCTTCTCGGCGGCGATCCTGGTCAGCGCGGTCTCCCGCTCCCGGGCGATGGCCTCGAGCAGCCGGTCCTTCTCGATGCGCTCGTTCTCCACCGCGATGACCCGCTCGCGGTTCTTCGCGGCCACGGCGATCTCCCTGGCCTGGTTCTCCCGCTGCACGCCGAGCTGCTCCTCGGTGCGCAGGAACGCGCTCTGCGCGCGCAGCCGCTCCTCCTCCACCACGCGGGCGGTCTCCGCCTCCTCGCGCGCCCGGACGGTCTCGACCTCCCGCTTCTGCTTGATCTCCGCGTCCGCCTGGCGGCGCTCGAGCTCCAGGATGGCCTCGCGGGCGTCCACGTTCTGCCGGGTGATCTCCTTCTCCTCGTGCCGCCGGTACTCGTTGGTGCGCACGTGCTCGGTCGCGGTCAGCTCGGTGATCTTCCGGATGCCCTGGGCGTCGAGGATGTTGTCGCTGTCCAGTTGCGACAGCGGGGTCTGCTCGAGGTGGTCGATGGCCGCGTCCTCGAGGCTGTAGCCGTTCAGGTCCGTGCCGATGACCTCGATGATGCGGTCCCGCAGCTCCTTGCGCTGGGTGTAGAGGTCGGTGAAGTCCATCTGCTTGCCGACGGTCTTCAGCGCCTCGGAGAACTTGGCGCTGAACAGGTCCTGGAGGGTGGCCTTGTCGCTGGCGCGCGCGGTGCCGATGGCCTGGGCGACCTTGACGACGTCCTCGACGGTCTTGTTCACCCGCACGAAGAACGAGATCCGGATGTCGGCCCGGATGTTGTCGCGGCAGATCAGCCCGTCCCGGCCAGTGCGGGAGATCTCGATGGTCTTCACCGAGATGTCCATGACCTCCGCCTTGTGCAGGACCGGCAGGACGATCTGGCCGGTGAACGTCACGTCCACCTTGCGGGTCTTCGACACGATCAGCGCCTTGCCCTGCTCCACCTTGCGGAACAGCCGGGTCAGCACGAGCAGCAGCGCCAGGGCGATGAGCAGGATGAGGGCGGCGAACACGCCGACACCCATGGAGATGGCGTCCATGCGGGGTTCAGTCCTTGTCGGGAGATCGTGTGGAGCCGGTGCCGCTCAGGCAGCCGGGGAGCGCGGATCGAGCGCGGGGTCCCAGGGCGTCACCCAGAAGAACTCGCCGGGCTCGTCGTACGCGTACAGCAGCGCGGTGCTGCCGCCGGTCAGGCGGTCGGGGCCGCTCGCGCGGACCTGCACCACGGCGGTCGAGCCGTCCCGCGCCGTGACCTCGGCCTGCCCGAAGGCGCCGTCCACCCGGCCGGTGCGGATGACGCAGGTCAGTCCGACGAAGTCCCGTCGGGACGGGCCGGGTTCGGCGGGGAGCAGCCTGGCGAGCGGCCGCGCCACCCACCGCGTCAGCCGCCAGGCCACGAGCAGGGAGAGCAGCAGCGCGGCGGACGCGAGCACCAGATGGGTGACGCCGCTCGTTCCCGCCCTGGCCACGAGCACGGAGCCGGTGAGGCCGGCCAGCCAGGACAGCGCCACGAACACCGACCCGCCCACCGCCGCGGGGACCGCGCCCGCACCGGACGCGGCGGCGCCGGCGTGGGCGTCCAGCGCGTCGTGCTCGACGCCGCCGAGCAGGACCAGCAGCCAGAACCCGGCCACCACCAGCAGGGCCGGCGACAGCACCACCGTCGGGAAGGACAGCGCGACGTCCACGAAACCGCCCATCCCGCACCCCCCGTCCCGTCTGCCACCGTCCGGGCGGGCACGGCACGGCCCGCCCCGGCGCCCCACGGCGTTGCGTGGTTCCGGCACCGGGGCGTTCCCCCCTGCCCGCTGACCGCATCGTGACAGCGGCGAACACCCGTGCGCATTGCCGGAACCCGGCAGTGTTCACGGCCTGTTGAGTGCCTGTTTCCGTTCCCCGCCCCCGCGCCCGGCGCGGACCGCCTTCCGGGGGCCGGCGGGGCGGAGCGGTCTTACGAAACTCTGACGGCGGGCCCGTCGCGCGGCGCGAACCCGCCCGCACCGGCCACTGTGGTGCCGTACCCGGGAGGGGCGGTGCCCGCTCCGGCCCGTGACGGACGTGCATGAGGAGGAGCTCTCGTGGGTCGCGCGGTGAACAAACCGGTCCGGCTCGTGGTCGTGGCGGCGTCGGCGGTGCTGGCGACGGCGCTCGGCCTGGGCCTGTACTGGTTCCAGCCCTGGGCGCTGTGGATCGACGAGCACGTGGACGAGGCGGTCCCGGTCGCCACCGCTCCCGCCACGCCGCCACCCGCCTCCTCCGGCGGCGCCGCGCCGTCCGGGCCCGCCGCGGAGCCGTCCCGGTCCGCCGCGGCGGCCACGCCGGAGACGGTCGCCTCCGGGGAGCTGATCAGCCATGAGCACACCACCTCCGGCGCGGTGCGCGTGCTGCGGCTGGCCGACGGCTCGCACGTGCTGCGCTTCGAGGGGCTGGACACCAGCAACGGCCCCGACCTGCACGTGTGGCTGACCGACGCCCCGGTGATCGACGGCAGGGACGGGTGGGGGGTGTTCGACGACGGCAGGCACGTCAGCCTCGGAAAGCTCAAGGGCAACAAGGGCGACCAGAACTACCGCCTGCCCGCCGACGTGGACCCGGCCGCCTACCGCAGCGTCAGCATCTGGTGCGACCGCTTCGACGTCTCCTTCGGCGCCGCCGAGCTCACCTGAACCGCTCGTGCCCGCGGCGGGTGCCCCTCCCCCGCCGCGTCTGCCACCCTTGATCGTCGCGCGTGCACGGGGATGCCCGCGACGGCGCACGACACAAGGGGGCCGGGGACACATGGCGGGGCAGGCGACACCGGAACGGTACCTGGACGGCTACGCCGACGCCCTGGCCGCGGTGGCCGCCACCGGCCGGCGCCTGACCCGCGACGAGCTCGAGGCCCGGCGCTCCCAGGGGGAGCGGGCCGCCGAGGCGGGGCTGGGGCTGCGCGCCCTGATAGCCGCCCATCTGTCCGCCACCCGTGCCCAGTGGCCCGCCGCCGCGGCCGGGCCCGCCGCGGACCGGGTGCTGGCCGCCGTCGAGCAGGCCGTGGACGCGTTCGTCGAGGGCTACGAACGGGCCCAGCAGTTCGCCGTCCGGCAGGAGGTCGCCGCCCGCCGCGAGTTCATCGACGACCTGCTGTACGGGCGCAGCGACCTCGGCCGCCTCGCCGAGCGGGCCGAGCGGTACGGCCTGCGCCTGTCGCACGCCCACGCGGTCGCCGTGGCCGAGGGGCCCGACGCCTACGACGACACCCACCCCGCCACCCGCCGCGTCGGGAACGCCCTGCTGGGCCGGTTCGGGGACCGGCTGGTCCTGCTCGCCACCAAGGAGAGCCGGATCGTCTGCATCGCCCCCGGCGACCAGCCCGATGTGCTCACCCACTTCGCCAAGCAGGCCCACGCCGCCACCGGGGGCGGCCAGGTGGCGATCGGCCGCGCCCACCCCGGGGCCGGCGGCGTGGTCCACTCCTACGAGGAGGCCCTCGGCGCGCTCGACCTGGCCCGGCGCATGCACCTGGACGAGCCCGTCCTGCGCGCCGCCGACCTGCTCGTCTTCCCCGTGCTCACCCGTGACCGCCAGGCCATGGCCGACCTGGTCCGCACCACCCTCGGCCCGCTGCGGCGCGCCCGCGGCGGCGCCGGGCCGCTGCTGGACACCCTCACCGCGTACTTCGACTCCGGCTGCGTCGCCGCTGAGGCCGCCCGCCGCCTGAGCCTCAGCGTCCGCGCCCTGAGCTACCGCCTGGAGCGCATCCACACCCTCACCGGCTCCAACCCCGCCGACCCCCTGCACCGCTACACCCTCCAGACCGCGGTGATCGGCGCCCGGCTGCTGGACTGGCCGGACAGGGAGCTGTGAAGGCCGGCGCGCGGGCGGGGCCACCCGCGCCGCGGGCCGTGGCTGGTCACGGCACGGTCCGGGCGCGGGTGGCCGCGGGCGGTGGCGGGGCGGTCGCCCCCCCGCCTCAGAGGGCGGTGGACTTCGCCGGGTTCTCCTCGTCCTGCGCCGTCCCGCCCGCGTCCCTGGCCCGCACGAAGCGCAGGAAGGAGTCGAGCTCCCGCTTGACCACCGGGGCCAGCAGATACAGGCCGATGATGTTGATCACGGCGAGCATGAACAGCACCGCGTCGGCCATGTCGATCAGGGTCTGGAGGGTGAGCAGCGAGCCCGCGACGGCCAGGACGGTGTACAGGGCCTTGTAGGTGATCTCGCTGGTCCGGCTGCGGCCGAAGAGGTAGCACCACGCCTTGAGGCCGTAGTAGCCCCAGGTCAGCACCGTGGAGAGGGCGAAAAGCAGCACCGCGACGGTCAGCACGTGCGGGAACCAGGGCAGCACGGTCTCGAAGGCGTCGGAGGTGATGGCCACCCCGCCGATCGACTCGCCGGCGCGGGCCTCCTGCCAGCTCTCCGGGTTGGCGATCACGATGGTCAGGGCCGTCATGGTGCAGATGATGACCGTGTCGATGAACGGCTCCAGCAGGGCGACCAGGCCCTCGCTCGCGGGGTGGTTGGTCTTCACCGCGGAGTGGGCGATCGGGGCGGAGCCGATACCGGCCTCGTTGGAGAACGCCGCCCGCCGGAACCCGATGATCAGCGCGCCGAGGATGCCGCCCGCGACGCCCTCGGGGTTGAAGGCGCCCTCGACGATGTCGACGCAGGCCTGGGGGACGGCGGTGACGTTCACCAGGATGACGATCAGGCACGCGGCGATGTAGATGGCGGCCATGGACGGCACCAGGCGGCTGGTGACGGAGGCGATGGACTTGATGCCGCCGAGCAGCACCACGCCGACCAGGGCGGCGACCACCACGCCGAACAGCAGCGCCCCGGCGGAGGAGCCGATCCAGCCGTCCTCGCCGCCCGCCGTGGTGACCAACTGCGTGTAGCTCTGGTTGACCTGGAACAGGTTGCCGCCGAACAGGCCGAAGAACAGGACCATGATGGAGGCCAATACCGCGAGCACCTTGCCGAGGACGGCTCCGCGGGCGCCGAAGCGTTCGGCGAGACCCTTGGGGAGGTAGTGCATGGGGCCGCCGGAGACGGTGCCGTCGGCGTGCACCTCGCGGTACTTCACGCCGAGGGTCACCTCGACGAACTTGGTGGCCATGCCGAGCAGGCCGCACAGGATCATCCAGAACGTCGCCCCGGGGCCGCCGACGCTCACCGCGACCGCGACACCGGCGATGTTGCCCAGGCCGACCGTGCCGGAGACGGCCGCGGTCAGGGCCTGGAAGTGGTTGACCTCACCCGCCGAGTCCTTCTCGTCGTACTTGCCGCGCACCACGTCCACGGCGAGCCGGAACCTGCGTACCTGCACCAGGCCGAACCAGGTGGTGAAGACCAGGCCGGCGATCACCAGCCAGGCCACGATCAGCGGCAGTTCGGTGTCCCCGAGCGGGACGGCGTAGAAGACGACGTCGCCGAGCCACTCGGCGATCGGCTCGAAGAAGTCGCTGACGGCTTCGTCTATGGACTCGGTGATGGAGTCGAGTGACATCTGGCTACCTTCAGGAGTGGCGCAGAACCGTCGCGGCGGTGCTGCGTGCATGCGTGGGCTGAGCGGACACCGCTGTCACGGCCGCCGACCTGGTGGGTTCGGCCTCAGGCGGGAGCGGGAGCGACCGTGGGTCGCGCCGCGCCACTGCCGACTCGCTGCCTTCCCGCAGGCAAGAGACGAGCCCAAGGCGGTGGCGTGCAGTTTTATCACACCTTTGCCTCGTGTTGGGTGTCCTGGGTCACACGCGTGGGCGGCTCGGCCCGCCGACGGGCGGTGATCGATGTGGACATCCTGCTGTCAGGAGCCCCGAAGATTGCCGGAACCCGGCATGGAGGAGGCCCCGCGGCCGCCACTAGCCTTTGCCGTCCGACGAGCAAGGAGGCGATCGCGTGCCCGGCAACCCGCTCCACCAGTGGCTCGGCCCGGCCGTCGCCGTGGTGCTCGTGGTGGCCCTCGCGGCGGCCCTGCTCCTCGGCCGGCTCCCCGCTCGGCGCGGGGCGCGCACGGCGGCGCGGCTGCGCAGGTACGGGGTGCTGTGCTTCTACGGGGCGGCGGCCAACGCCGTCCCCCGCCTGGCCGGCGCCCCCGAGGTGACCGTCGCCGTCTGCACGGCCGCCGGCATCGGCTTCGCCGCCGCGAGCGCGGGACTGCTCGCCCTCGCGGCCCGCCGCGACGCCGGGACCGCGCCGGAGGGCGGACGGACGGGACGGCCGGCGTCGGCCACCGGGGCCGGTGAGCGGCCGCGGGCCTGAGCCGCCCGCGACACACGACCGACCGCAACGGGGGGATCATCAGCCATGCCCGCTCCGCTTCCGCCGCCCGGCGCACCGCACATGGTGGTCTGCGGCGACGACGCGCTGGCCCACCGCCTGGCCGCCGAGCTCCGGGACGTGTACGGCGAGCGCGTCACCCTCGTCATCCCGCCCGTGCCCACCGCGGGCGGACCCCGCCGGACGGCGGCGGGCCGGGGGCGGGTCCGTGCCGCCGTGCTGTTCGGGCGGGTCACCGCCGCGGTCGGCCGCACGCCCGCCGCACCCGCGGACCAGGGGACGCGGGTGCTGCACGCCGCGGAACCCGACGACGAGACGCTCACCGAGGCCGGTGTGGAGCAGGCCGCCGCCCTCGCCCTCGTCCACGACGACGACGAGACCAACATCCACGCCGCGCTGCGCGCCCGCCGCCTCAACCCCCGCATCCGCCTGGTGATCCGCCTGTACAACCGCAAGCTCGGCCAGCACCTGGCCGAACTGCTCGACCAGGCCGCGGCGGTCGCCGACCCGGACGCGGCGGAGCCGGACGCCTCCACCACCGTGCTGTCCGACGCGGACACCGCCGCGCCCGCGCTCGCCGCCACCGCGGTCGCCGGCACCAGCAAGGTCGTCCAGGCCGACGGGCTGCTGCTGCGCGCCGTGGAGCGCACCCCTCCGGAGTCCGGCGAGGTGGCCCCGGCTGGCCTGTGCACGCTGGCGCTGCTGTCCGCCACCGCCGACGATCCCGCCGGGGTGGAGGGCTCGGACAGCAGCGGCGATCAGGGCCCCAGGCTGCTGCCCGACGACGACGCGGTGGCGGCCGCCGCGGGGCGCGGCACGGTCGTGCTCGAGGCCGTCTCCCACAACGGGCCGCCGCCCCGGCGCTCCCTGCCCGGCCCCTCCATGCCGCTCGGCTCGCTGCTGTCCCGGCGGCTGCGCTGGTCGATCGGGGGCCTGGCGCTCGCCGTGCTGGCCCTGGCCGCCGCGTCCTGGAGGGTGACCGGCGCGCCGCTGCCGCACGCCGCCTACCTCGCCCTGCTGGACGTGTTCGCGATCGGCGACCCCGCCGTCGGCCAGTCCGACGGGCGGCAGGTGCTGCAACTGCTGTCCGGGCTCGCCGGGCTGCTCTTCCTGCCGGTGCTGATGGCGGCCGTGCTGGAGGCGCTGGGCACCTTCCGCACCGCCTCGTCGCTGCGGCGCCCGCCGCGCGGGATGTCCGGCCATGTCGTCCTGCTCGGCCTGGGCAAGGTCGGCACCCGCGTCCTGGCCCGCCTGCGCGACCTGGACATCCCCGTGGTGTGCGTGGAGAGCGACCCGCAGGCCCGCGGCGTGCCGCTCGCCCGCGGCCTGCGCGTGCCCACCGTCATCGGCGACGTCACCGAGGAAGGCGTGCTGGAGTCGGCCCGGATCCGGCACGCCCACGCGCTGCTGGCCCTGACCAGCGCGGACACCACCAACCTGGAGGCCGCCCTGTACGCCCGCGCGGTCAAGCCCGACCTGCGCGTGGCGCTGCGGCTGTACGACGACCGGTTCGCCACCGCCGTCCACCGCACGCTGCGGGCCGCGCACCCCCAGGCGCTCACCCGCAGCAGGAGCGTCACCTCCCTGGCCGCGCCGTCCTTCGCCGGGGCGATGATGGGCCGGGAGATCCTGGGCGCCATACCCGTGGAGCGGCGCGTGCTGGTCTTCGCCGCCATAGAGGTCGCCGGGCACCCGCAGTTGGAGGACCGCACGGTGGCGGAGGCCTTCCGCCCCGGCTTCTGGCGGATCATCGCCCTGGACATCGCCGAGGACCGGCGGCGGGACCTGACCGCGCCCGGCGGCGGAGCGGCGGGGGCGGTGGGCCTGGTGTGGGACCTGCACCCCGGCTACCTGCTGCGCCCCCGCGACCGCGTGGTCCTCGCCGCGACCAGGCAGGGCCTCGCCGAACTCCTCGGCCACGGCCGCCCGGCGGCGGACCCGCCGACACCATGACCGCCCGGGTTCAGCGGGCTTCTCCCCCGGCGCCGGGATCGGGACCGGGATCGGGACCGGGCGGGCGGACGGGCGCCGGGGCGTCGTGTCGCGGCGGCGCTTCGGGGGCGGTGAGGATCCGGTAGGCGGTGAGGTGCCGGTCGAGGCGGTGCGGTAGGTGGCGGCGCCGGGTGACCAGGCGTTCACGGGGTCTGCCGGACCCCGGCGCTGCCGCGGGCCCCGGTTCCCGTCACGCCACCGTCCGGCCGCATTGCCGTCCTCGGCCTCCTCGTCCTGTCCGGCGGCTCCAGCGGGTCTTCTCCCCGACCGCCACGGTGGGCTTCCGGCCGGGGGCGGGGTCGCGGAGGGGTGGAGATGCTCGGGGGCGCACCCTGTGGTGGGTGCGCCCCGGGGGTTGAGCGGTGTGGTGCGTGGTTGTTCGGTGGTGGCCGGGTCAGGCGGCGACGAGCCTGACGCTGCGGACGGTCTCGCCGCGGGTCTCGGCGATGGCGAGGATCTCGTCCAGGGCGCGCAGGGCGTTGGCGGCCTTGACGCAGCCGAACTCGCTGGTGAACCGGACCACCGCGCGGACCTGGGCCGGGGTGGCGCCCTCCAGGAGGGCCTGCTCGACGTGGCCGCGGAAGGAGGGGCCGAGGGTCTGGTTGGCGATGTCGGCGACCAGGGCGATGTAGGCGCGTTCCTTGCCGCTGAGGCGGGACTCGCGCCAGGCGCGGGAGGTGCGGGACTCGATGAACTCCGCGGACCACTGGTCGGCGCTGACCCAGAACCGCGGCGGCTCCACACCTTCGCCGGCCACGCCCGGGTCCTCGTCCTGGCCGGGGGCCTGGATGCCGAGCTGCTGGCGGACGGTGTTGACGTACTCCAGGGCGTCGGCGGCCGCCGGGTAGCCGGCGTAGGGGGCGACGAAGCGGATGAGGGCGAGGATGTCGGAGAAGGGGGTGCCGTGGTGGACCGAGGCCTGGACGTGGAGCCGCAGGGCGAGGGCGTTGTGGCCGCGGCAGACGTCGTTGGTCAGGCAGAGCAGGAGCTTCTCGCGCATGGTCAGGTCCGGGATCCGCGCGTAGGTCCACCCGCCGGTCTCCAGGGCCACCTTCTCGAACTCCGGGTCGATCTCGGCCAGGGGGCTGCTGGGCAGGTCCACCATCACAGAACTCCTTTCGGGGTCCGGCCGCTTGTCGGAGGGCCGGAGGAGGGGGAGACGAATGTGGTACGGGTATGACGGTCGCGGTGCTGTCGGTGTCTAGGCGCTGATGCCGTTGCAGAAGGAGACGGCCAGGTCGGTGGCGATGCGCTCCCTCTGCCTGGGGGTGGGGTGGTCGCCGACGACGGCGGCCAGGACGGACTGGAGCAGGACCGGTCCGGCGAACAGGCTCATCAGGGTCGGGCGGGGCAGCGGGCGGACGGTGCCGCGGGCGATGTGCCCGGCCAGCCAGCCCTCCACCAGCTCGGCGGTGCGGGGGGCGTAGCTGTCGCGGACGTGGGAGGCCAGGGCCCCGCTGGGGCGGGAGAGGACCTCCACCATCAGGTTGGGCAGGACCGGCGGGTCGCCGAGCAGGGAGGCCAGGATCTGGGAGTACAGCACCCGGGCACCCTGGGTGAGGTCCTCGGGGAGCCGCTCCCGCGCCTTGGCCATCCGCGGCAGCGGGCTGTACCGCTCGAAGACGGCCACCAGCAGGCCGTCCCTGCCGCCGAGCCCGCCGTGGATCGCCTGCACGGTGCATCCGGCGGAGGTGGCGACGTGGTCGAGGGTGACCTCGGCGACGCCGTACTCGGCGTAGAGCCGGGCGGCGGCCTCCACGCACCGCTCCATCGCGCCCGGGCGCCTGACCTCCCGCACTCCCGCGGCGGCGAGGACTCCGTCGAGCGCCCCGCGGCTGCCGATGCGGCGGATGAGGGTGGCCCGGGACACACCGACGATTTCCGCCAGGTCGGCCAGGGTCAAATCGGCTGCTTCCCGGTCGGTGTCGGCCAGGTGGCGGACTACCACCTCCCCGATCTCTTCCAGTTGTTCCTGTTCCGTCGTCATGCCATGAGTCTGCACTTGCTGCTTAGTAAGCACAAGTGTCAGTATCAGCCGTGAGCAAAGGCCGGCTCCCGGCCGGGCAGCCGCACACGGATTGTGATCGCCGCAGGTGACAGGCTCAGCAAGTCGAAAAGGCCCACCTTCGACCCTCGGCGTTCTCAGCCGGACGGGCGCGGCGGACCCTCGCGGAGCGCTCGCATTCCCCTGGACTTTCGAATGAGCGTCACCAGCCCCTTCGCCTGCCTGGCAACCGGACGTGCCACTCCGCCGAGCGGTGCAGGAGGGAAGTGGCCGAAAACCATCGCCCAGGGTTCTCAGGTCGCGGAACGTGACGGATCCCGCGACGCCGGAGCCGCGGGGTCGGCCGACGGAGACGGCGGCGGTCTTCGAGTTCGGCACTGCCGCGGGCGACGAACCTCTTCGCTGTGCAGGATGCCGGTGTCGAAGCCGGCGCCCGGGGCCACGACGTCGTCGTGAGACGAGCAGCACGCCGAATGGGGAGCGGAATCGGGATCCACCAGCCCGTCTGAGCCCTCCCGGGGAGCCGCCCCGCACGCCTCCGCGGCTTCCCCCGCCGCCCGCCCGACGTCCCGTGTCCGGCTCCGCGCCGACCCGCGCCGCCGACCCGCCCACCGCCGGGGACGGCCGCCGGCTCCCTCCGCCCGCACGGCCCGAACCCGCGGGCGGCGCTGTCAGTGGCCGCAAGTATGTTCAGCCGTGTCCCGCCGGTGTGGCGTGGACGTCCCCTTGGCGTAGAGGAGATGGTGCGTTGTCCGATTGGGAGAGGTCGAGCACGGCGCGGGTGGTACCGCCGGCCCGGCCGCGCAAGCTCGCCAAGGTGCCGTTCGTCGAGCTCGCCGACGGGCGCCTGCAAGGCGTGGTGTCCAGCGGCTCGGACATCGAGCGGGTCTACGTGTCGTCGGTCGCGGCGGGCACCTACGCGTTCGCGTGCAGCACCAACAACAACCGGCCCTGCGGCGGCGCGCGGGGCGGGTTCTGCAACCACATCAGGGCCCTGATCAACGAGGCGGTGCTCCAGTACGGCGCCGAGCGCGTCGCCCGCTACCTGCGGGTCGAGACCGCGGACGGGGAGCCCAGCGCGCAGACCGTCGCCTCCGCCATGAGCGCCGCCCGTCCGTCCCAGGGGGACGCCGCGGCCGCCGCGCCCGTCTTCAGCCGGTTCCTGCGCCACCTGGCCTACCTGGAGCTGGCACCCAGCACCGCGCCGCTGCCGGAGATGCAGTGGTTCCCGCCGACCAGGGCGGTGACCGCGGGGGTGCCGCCGCGCGAGCCCGGTGCGAGCGCGCAGGAGCACACCGGCCCGCTCGCCGAGGCCGTCGCCGGGCTCGACGAAGCCCTCGCGGCCGTGCACGCCTTCGACGAGGCGCTCGTCACCGGCCTGCTGCGCCCCCCGCCCGCCAGGGCCGCCGGCCTGACCGGGCTCGCCGACGCCGTCGCGGGGACGCCGCTGGCCGCCAGGGTCGCCGAGGCGGCCGAGAAGGCGGTGGCCGGAGCCGCGGCCGAGGACCACTTCGTCGCCCTCGCCGCCGCCCGCACCGCGCTGCTCGGCTCCGTCCACGACGCGCTGCTCACCCGCGTCGAGGAGGTGACCGGCCGGCCCCGCGCCGAGGAGGTCCTCCCGGAGCCCGGCGGGCAGCAGGCGGTGAACCTGCTCGCCGCCGCCCGCTCCTGGCTGTCGGACCTGGCGCGCTGCGGCTGGCAGGGCATCGACCACGAGGTGGTCTCCGGCTCCGCGCAGGTCGTCTCCGCGATGCTCCCCGACCCTGCGCTGCGCCGCCTGGCGACGCTGCTCGACGGCTTCGCCGCGGAACTGGCCGCGTCCTGCCCCGGCGCCACCCTGGAGCGGGTCCCGGTGCGCCGCTGGGCCGACCTGTGGGCGCGCGCGATGCTGCTGACGCTGCCCGGCGCGGCCGGCGTGCCCGTGACCGGCACGGCCACCGGCCGCCTGCTGCCCCTCGGCGTCGACCTGCACGAGCACGCGACCGCCGTCCAGGCCCAGGTCCACGCGGTGTTCGAGCCCGCGGACGGCTCCGCGCCCCGCCTGGTGCGCGCGAGCGTGTCCGCGCCCAAGCCGGACACGGTCGTCGGCGCCGGCCTGTGGCAGTTGCTCCGCCCGCACATGTCGCTGCTGGCGGCCGCCGGTGAGGGCCGCGCGATGGAGCTGTCCGAGATGCCGATCACCGCCGAGGGCGACCTGGTCTGGAGCGACGAGCACGCCCGTCCCGGCGAGCCCGCCGACGCCTTCGCCACCGCCCGGGTCGCCCTGCCCGTCGCCGCCGCCGCGGCGACCGCGCCCCTGGACCGGCACCCGGCGCGGATCGCCGTCCCCGTCTTCCTCGACGGCTGCGCCGCGGCCAAGGACGGCGACGCGCTGACGTTCACCGTCGCCGGCCGTCCGCTGGCCGTCGACACCGACCGCATACCGGCCGCCGGGCCGCTCACCCCCGAGGCCGTCGCGGCGTCCGGCGCGTGCATCGGACTGCTCCGCTGGGACGCCGGGGCGTATCGCGTCCAGCCCCTGGCCGTCGAGACGACCGTGCGGAAGAAGCCCGTCACGGTCCACGCCGGAGGATGGGCCGGAGGCACGACCGACAAGGCCGGGGTCAAGGCCGAGAAGGCCGCCACCGACGCCGTGGCCGTGCTGCGGGAGCGCGCGGGAAGGCTGCTGCGGAAATGACGGAGCACACCGCGGGACCGACATCCGCGACCCACGGGGCGGCCGGCGGCGCGACCGCGCGCCGGCCCGGGGCCGACCCCCACGACAACCGCCGCCAGGTGCTGTACTGGCGGCTCCTCGCCCGCCTCTTCGACCCCGAGGAGCAGGCCGCGCTGGAGTCGGCGAGCCTCGCCGTCGTCGAGGACATCGGGCTGCCGCCCGCACTGCTGGACCCGCAGGCCTCCGTGGACTCGATCGTGCAGCGCCACCCGGAACTGGCCGACGAGCTCGACGGCCTGATGGCGCCCGAGCCCGGCGACGACGGCGCACGCGACCGGGCCGCCGAGGTGCGGCGCGCGGCGCTGGTGTCGAAGGTGCTGCTCAACGTCTTCGCCTCCGGGTCGGGCACGGTCACCGCCGGGCAGTTGGCGCGCTGGCAGTCCGACGCGGGCTGGCTGGAGCGCGCGCTCGGCTGCAAGCCCGGGGAGCTGCGCGGGGGCCGCGGCGGGGCGGCGGGCGGCGCCGCGGGACCCGGCGTCAGCCCCACCGGCACCGGCGGCCGCGGCACGACACCCGACCTGAGCCGGCTGATCCCGGCGATCGGCCCGGAACTCGGCGCCATCGAGGCCGACCTCGTCAAGCGCATGCACCTGCGCGAGGTGCTGGCCGACCCCAAGCTCGCCGCGCAGCTCACCCCGAGCATGTCGCTGATCGAGCAGTTGCTGCGGGACAAGAACAACCTCTCGGGCGTGGCCCTGGCCAACGCCAAGGCGCTGATCCGCCGTTTCGTCGACGAGGTCGCCGAAGTGCTGCGCACCCAGGTGGAGAAGGCGACGGTCGGCGCCCTGGACCGCTCCGTCCCGCCCAAGCGGGTGTTCCGCAACCTCGACCTGGACCGCACGATCTGGAAGAACCTCACCAACTGGAGCCCGGAGGAGGAGCGGCTGTACGTCGACCGCCTCTACTACCGGCACACCGTCCGCAAGACGACGCCGCAGCGGCTGATCGTGGTCGTGGACCAGTCGGGTTCCATGGTCGACTCCATGGTGAACTGCACCATCCTGGCGTCGATCTTCGCCGGGCTGCCGAAGGTGGACGTCCACCTGATCGCGTACGACACGCAGGCGGTCGACCTCACCCCGTGGGCGCACGACCCGTTCGAGACCCTGCTGCGCACCAACCTCGGGGGCGGCACCGACGGCACGGTCGCCATGGCGCTGGCCCAGCCGAAGATCGCCGAGCCCCGCAACACCGTCGTGGTGTGGATCTCCGACTTCTACGAGTGGCGCACCGAGCAGCTCTTCGAGAGCATGGCGGGCATTCACCGCTCGGGGGCGAAGTTCATCCCGGTCGGCTCGGTGACCAGCTCGGGCCGCGGCAGCGTCAACCCGTGGTTCCGGGAGCGGTTCAAGGACCTGGGCACGCCGGTGATCTCCGGTCACATACGCAAGCTCGTCCACGAACTGAAGACGTTCCTCACCTGAGGACGTTGCCCACCCGAGCCGTCTCCCGCGCGGAGCCGCTTCCCACCGGACGTCGCTCCCGCCCGGAGCCGCTCCCCCCTCGTGACGCGTCCCGCCGCCCGTGGGCGTCCCCACCCGAGGACGTCCGCGCGCGCAGGCGCTACCCGTTCAGACCAGCAACGCTTCCCTTGCCGATCCCCTCACCGGATCCCGTACCGAAAGGCCCTGTCGTGTCCGACCTGTTGCGCGCCCCCGCCGAGCTCAAGTACGCCGAGGAACTCGACTGGCTGGAGTCGATCGACGACAACCCCAAGCCGTTCTCCTGGCGCCTGTCCCCGAAGATGGTGCGCCTGTTCATCCTGGGTTCCGAGCGCGCCGACGGCCTGGACCGGGAGATCTCGCAGAAGTGGTTCGGCGACCGCAGCTTCGTCGAGCGCTCCATCGTCACGCTGGCCTCGGACCGCGGGCTGCTGCTGATCGGCGACCCCGGCACCGGCAAGAGCTGGCTGGCCGAGCTGCTGTCCGCCGCGATCTGCCGCAACTCCACGCTGGTCGTGCAGGGCACGGCCGGCACCACCGAGGACCACATCAAGTACTCCTGGAACGTGTCCATGGTCATCGCCAAGGGCCAGTCGCGGGAGTCGATGATCCCCTCGCCGATCATGACCGCGATGGAGGCCGGCTCCATCGGCCGCTTCGAGGAGCTCACCCGCTCCACCAGCGACGTCCAGGACGCGCTGATCTCCATCCTGTCGGAGAAGTACATCTCCGTTCCGGAGCTGGACAGCGACAACATCGTCTTCGCCAAGCCCGGCTTCTCGATCATCGCCACCGCCAACAGCCGGGACCGGGGCGTCAACGACCTGTCGTCCGCGCTCAAGCGCCGCTTCAACTTCGTCCGCATCCCGGTGGTGACCAACAAGAAGAGCGAGGCGGAGATCGTCCGCTTCCGCACCGAGGAGCTGCTGCGCCGCCACCGGATAGAGCTGGACGTGCCGCCGACGCTGCTCGACGTGCTGCTCCAGAGCTTCGCCGACCTGCGCGCCTCGGCCGCGGCGGCCGGCAGCGACGACGAGAAGCTGGAGTCCGCGCTGTCCACCGCCGAGCAGATCGGCGTGCTGGAGGACGCGATCCTGCACAGCAACTTCTTCGGCGAGCGCGCCCTGACCGCCCGCACCCTGGCCTCCTCGCTCGTCGGGTCGCTGACCCGGCGCGAGCCCGAGGACCTGGCCATCCTCAACAAGTACCTGCACGGCGTCGTCGAGCCGCGCAGCAAGGAGGAGGGCGGGTCCTGGCCGGAGTTCCTGGAGGGCGGCCGCGACGCGATCGCCACCCTGTCATGAGCGGCGCCCCCGAAGGGACCTTCACGGCGCTGCGCACCCAGTTGCACGAGGCCGCGGCGGCCTTCGCCGACGGCCCCGGCGCCCTGGAGGGCATCCTGCTCGGCATCGTCGACGACGTCGACCGCGCGGTGCGCGAGCCGCTGGAGATCTTCCCCGTCTGCCACCACTCGCCGGCGTCCGCGCTGGCGATGGCGCGCCGCCTGCGGGAGAAGCAGCCGAAGGTGGTGTACCTGGAGCTGTGCGAGGACATGGCCCCGCTGCTGACCGAGCTGCGCAACTGCCGTCTGCCGGTGGCGGTGCAGGCGTTCGCGACCGAGGTCGAGGGCTTCCCCGCCGAGTGGTCGCCGCTGTCGGTGGTCGCGCCGATCACCGAGGCGTCGGCCGAGTACCAGGCGATCGCCTACGCGCTGGACACCCCGGGTGTGGAGCTGGTCCTCGTCGACCGCTCCTCGGACCACGTCTTCCAGTGGGACGCGCGCGGGACGCGGGACGAGCCCGCCGACCCGGACGCGCCGCCCGCCGAGGAGGAGGCGGCGCTGCACGGCGACGCGGTCGGCGTGGAGATCGGCGACCTGCGGCCGCGCTTCGCCGAGCTGGAGGAGCACCTGCTGCGCCACGGCCGGGTGCGGCACTGGTCGGAGTGGTGGCACCAGTACGTCGAACTGCCGCTCGGCGACAGCGACCACGACACCTACCGCCAGGTCATGCTGCTGATCGGCAGCCTCTTCCGGCGCCTGGCGCCCGGCGACCCGCACCGGGTGCGGGTGGACGAGGAGCGGGAGCGCCACATGTGGACCAGGATGCGCGAGCACCTGGCCGCGACCGGCACCGATCCCGCGGACTGCCTCTACGTGTGCGGCGCCTTCCACGCGGCCAGCCGGGTCGCGGAGTTCGGCGTCCACGGCAGCGACACCCACCGGATCGCCCCGCGCACCGCCACCAAGTGGCAGCACGGCCTGATCCCGTCCAGCCACGCGGCGATCGAGGCGCAGTTCGGCCTCGCCGCGGGCTCGGTGTCGATCGCCGCGACGGTGTGGGCGAAGAACCTCAAACGCACCCGGGTGGAGCCGTACCGGCTGGCGGGCCAGGCGGGCGCGAAGAAGGCGAGGCCGAAGAAGTCCGCGGCCGCGGCGGCCCCCCAGGCGCCGGTTCCGCCCTCCGACCGGCTCACCGGCTTCCTGCGGCGGCCGCCCGTGCTCGACCGTCTCGACGAGGCGGAGCTGCTCGGGTGGTCGGTGGAGATCGTGCGCGCCGCGCGCCGCAACGGCTACCTCGCCTCCACCGCCGACGCCATCGCGGTGTTCGAGACGTCGATCCTGCTGGCCGGGATGCGCGACCGGGCCAAGCCCACGCCGTACGACTTCCAGGACGCCGCGGTCACCTGCATCGAGAAGGACGCCGTGCCCGGGCGGCGCGACGTGCGCCGCCTCGTGGAGATCATGATGGGCGGCGACCGGATCGGCCAGGTCGGCTACGACGCGCTGCCGCCGCTGGCCCGCGACGTGCACGACCGGCTCGCGCTGCTGAACCTCAAGCTCCAGCAGCGCGGTGTGCAGCGGGCGCTGCTCGACATCGCCTCGCGGCCGGAGCTGGAGCGGTGCTCCGACGTGCTGTGGATGCTGCGGTACCTGATGCCGCAGGGCGCCGCGCGGCCCATCATGGGTGAGCGCAGGCTCGGTGAGCGCCCGATCCAGGAGTCCTGGGACGTGGCGCTGGGCACCCACCAGCGGGCGCTCATCGAGCTCGGCTACGAGGGCGTCAGCATCGAGCAGGTGCTGGAGCAGCGGCTGCGCCGCACGGCGTACGGCCCGCGGGCCACCGCGGCGACCGTCCTGGAGACCGTCGAGGACGCGACGCTGTACCTGCGCAGCCGCCGCCTCGCCGACGAGCTGGGCACCAGGGCCCTGGAGGTGCTGTCGGCCGAGCGCAGCGTGGACGGCGCGCCGGAGGTGCTGCGCCGGGTGCGGCGGCTGCTGGCGTACTACCGCACCAGCGAGCCGGTGCTGCCGCCGTGGATCGAGTCCTTCGTCAAGACCGGCTACGCGCACTACTGCACCCTGCTGCCGACGGCGTTCACCGACGACGACGCCACCGTCCGGCAGGTGGCGGCGATGCTGGGGTTCCTGTTCAGCATGGAGAGCCTGGCGCTGTCGCTGGGCTGCGACAGGACCCAGTTGGAGCTGGCGGTCGCCCAGTCGCACCCGCAGGACCCGTCGAAGACGGCGCTGCTGTGGGCGGCGCAGGTGCAGCTCGGCACCCTCTCCCGCGCCGACCTGCGGGCGCGGTGCGACGAGCTGCTGGGCAACCCGCTGGTGGTGCCCGCCTACCCGCGCTACCTCAGCGGCTTCGTGCACGCCCTGGAGCCCGTCCCCGGCCTCACCGACTTCGTGGTGGAGGCGGTGTCGAACGCCTTCGGGCGGCTGCCGGACCCGGTGCTGCTGCCGTGGCTGCCGACCCTGATCACCTCCCTGCGGTCGGAGGGTGCCGAGCTGGCGCCGCTGCTGATCCGCGAGGCGGGGCGGATCTTCCCCGGGCGGCTCGCGGAGCTGGACCAGTGGGTGCCGCCGTGGCTGGCGCAGCCGGAGCCGGCGGCCGCGCGTCCGGCGCGGCGCGCGGGCGGCGGTGGCGTGCTGCTGACCGCCCACCCCGGGACGTGCGACGCGGTGGCGGGGCTGCTGGGCTGCGACGGGGCGTGGGAGACGGCGGAGCCCGGCCCGGCGGGCGCGGCCCTGGCCGGTCTCCACCCCGACACGGCGGTGGCGCTGGAGCGGCTGCTGTCCGGGGTGTGACCCCGGCGGGGGCCCGGTCTCCGGGTCCCCGCCGGACCCCTCGGGGCCCGCGCCGCGGCGGCGCTCAGGCGAGGCAGGTGAGGGGGCGGCCGCCGTTGTAGGCGACCATGTCGGTGAGGGCGGCGGCGACGTCGATGGGCCGGCCGGGCGGGCCGCCGTCCAGCTCGGCGTAGGCCCGGTGCAGGTTGCCGACGATGCGCTCCCGGTCGAGCAGGTCGTGGTACTCGCCCAGGTCGAGCTCGCGGGCGGTCTCCAGCGGCGTGAGCCCGGCGTCGCGGCCGGCGAGCGCGGCGGCCTGCACGAACCGCAGGTAGCCGAGCACGTCGTCGATGAGCTCCGGCCCGGTCACGGCGCCGTGCCCGGGGACGACGGTCTCCGCTCCCAGCGGCCTGACCACCTCCTCCAGGACCCGGATCGCGCCGGCCACCGAGCCCTGCACGAGGAACGGGGTGCCGCCGTTGAACAGCAGGTCGCCGCTGAAGAGCACCTTGCGCTCCGGCAGCCAGACGAGCGAGTCGTTCGTGGTGTGGGCGGGCATGCCGACGTGGCGCACGTCGGCGCGCAGCTCGTCCACCCACACGGTCACCGCGTCGGTGTAGGTGAGGAACGGCGGTTCGAGGACGACGTCGCCCCAGTCGGCCTCGGTCCAGAACGGCGCCGACCTCGGGGCTCCCCAGTCGAGGATGCCCGCCCGGGTGGCCTCGTGCCCGACGATCGTGGCGCCGCGGAACAGGTGGTTGCCGAAGGTGTGGTCGCCGTGGTGGTGGGTGTTGATCAGCGTCCGCACCGGCTGCGGCGTGACCGCGGCGATCGCGTCCAGATAGGCGCGGGTGCGGCGGACCGTCGAGCAGGAGTCCACGCTGACCACCCCGCGCCCGCCGACGAGGAACCCGGTGTTGTTGATCCACCAGCTCCCGTCGGGCTGGATGTAGGCGAAGACCCCGTCACCGACCTCCTCGACGCGGGGCGGGCCGGGCGTGGTCACGTCGTGCTGGACGCTGCTCACTGCGGGCTCCTGTCGTACGGGGCGGGCGGGGACTCGCCGCGGGGCGCATCGGCACCCTCGATCGTCGCGCAGGCGTCCGGTCCCCGCACTCACAATCGGCCAACCCGAGCCCCCGCGCCCCGGCGCGGCGCGCCCGTCCGGGAAGACCGCCCCTCCGCGGGAGGCGGCGGTCTCTCCGTCGCCCCGCGGCGATCACCCCGCCCCTGGAGTGCCGAATCTTTCGAAGAAGTTTCGGAAACAAAGTCCTGCACAACGCATTGACGCTGCCCCCGCCGGGCGACAGCATTCCTGCTTACGCGGCCGGGAGCGCTCCGAACTGGCATCGCAACTCGCACGGTGACACGAAAGAAGGGGACCGTACGTGCCCAGCACCCGATCCACCACCCGGCGCGCCCGCGCTCTCGCGGCGCTGGCAGGCGCCGCCCTGCTCATCCCCCTCGGCGTGGCCTCCACCGCCCACGCCGACACCGCAAACGCCGACGCCGCCCACGCCGACACCGTCCGCAAGGCGGGCAAGGGCGGCAAGCACAAGCCGGTCGCGCTGCGCGACCTGGCCCGGGCCAAGGGCAAGTTCATCGGCGCGGCCGTGGCCACCGGCCCGCTGGAGAGCGAGGCGAGCTACCGGGCCGTCGCCGCCCGGGAATTCAACAGCGTCACCCCCGAGAACGAGATGAAGTGGGAGACCATCGAGCCGTCCCGCGGCCAGTTCGTGTACGGCCCGGGCGACGCCGTGGTCGACTTCGCCGCCTCCGCCCGGCAGCGCGTCCACGGGCACACCCTGGTGTGGCACAGCCAGCTCCCGAGCTGGGTGGGCGACGTCCCCGCGGACGAGCTGCACTCGGTGATGACCGGCCACATCACCAACGTGATGAAGCACTACCGGGGCGAGGTGCAGACCTGGGACGTGGTCAACGAGGTGTTCAACGAGGACGGCACCCTGCGCTCGACCGTCTTCCTGGACAAGCTCGGCGAGGGCTACATCGCCGACGCCTTCCGCGCCGCCCGCGCCGCCGACCCGAAGGCGAAGCTGTTCATCAACGACTACAACGTCGAGGGCGTCAACGACAAGAGCACCGCGATGTACAACCTGGTCCGCGACCTGCGGGCCAAGGGCGTGCCCATCGACGGCGTGGGCCTCCAGGCGCACCTGGTGCTCGGCGAGGTGCCCAGCACCCTGCGGCAGAACATCCAGCGGTTCGCCGCCCTCGGCGTGGACGTGCGGATCACCGAGCTCGACGTGCGCCTGCCCACCCCCGCGGACGCCACCGAGCTGGCCCAGCAGGCGAGCGACTACCACCAGGTGGTCAGCGCCTGCGTGGCCGTCTCCCGCTGCCGCGGCGTGACCACCTGGGGCGTCACCGACAAGCACTCCTGGGTCCCGGGCTGGTTCGAGGGCTACGGCGACGCGCTGATCTTCGACGCCGACTACCGGCCCAAGCCCGCCTACCGGGCCGTCGCCGCCGCCTACCGCCGCTGACGGACCGCCCCACCGACGGGCCCCGACCCCGGCCCCGTCCGCCGGCCTCGCCGCCGCCAGCCCGGCGCGAGGCCGGCGGACGGCCCGCGGCGGGGCCTCCGGCACGGGCCGCCGCCAGGCCGTGACTCCGCCAGCCGTGACGCCGTCAGGCCGAAGGGCCTTCCGGGGTCCGGGTGCCGGACCTGGCCGGGTGTCCGCCCATGCGGGCGCTCATCCCGGCCGGGCCGGCGGTGAACAGCACCTGGAGCCGCTGCTCCGCGGGGTCGAGGGGCCCCTCGCGCTCCCAGGCGGCGGTCGTCCCCCTCCGGCATCCGGCCTCCTGCGGGTGCGGGACGGGAGCCGCCGCGCGGGCACGGGCCGGGGCGCTCGGCGCCGCGGGCGGCGGGGCGGCGGCCGGTCGCCGCTCAGCGCCCGGGAAGCAGCCGTGTCTCGGCGGCGGGCAGGCCCTTGGCCCACCAGTGGTCGTAGCGGCGATAGGCCCCGGGGTCGCGGCCGGCGAGGAGGGCGGCAAGCCCCTCCGCCTCCGCGGCCAGCCCCTCCCAGGCGGCGTCCGGGAGGGGCTGGAAGGCGGTGGCCTCCACTCCCCCGTCGACGGCGCGCCAGACGCCCGCCACATGGCCGTCGACCAGCAGCGTGGGCAGCACGTCGCCGTTCACGCGGATCACGTGCCCGCGGTGCTCGGGCGGGATGACCCGGCCGCGGTCGGCGTAGGCCAGCAGGACGCTGTCCCACATCGCCATCAGCCTGGGCGGCGCCGGGGTGTCCTCGGCGGGCCTGGGCGCGCCGGGGACGTCGTACAGCACCGCGCCGTCGGGGCCCTCCAGTTGCTCGAGCTCGCCGGCGAGCGCCTGCACCGCCGCGCGCACCCGGCCCCGCTGGGCCAGCGAGAACTGCGCGATGTCCGGCACCGACGCCGGTCCGAAGCCCGCCAGGTAGCGGCGGACCAGGATCCGCAGCGCGTCGTCGGCGGCTTCCGGGTCCGCGAGCACCGGACGGGCGCTCGCCGCCACGTACGACTGCCGGGTGCCGAACGACCAGGGCCCTCCGGTGGGCGCGTGCCACAGCGGCGCGTACTGGCGCAGCATCCGCCAGGCCGCGGGCGGCAGCGGCGCGCCGAGCAGCTCCTCGGCCGCGACCTGCATCTCGGCCGCGGTCCGCGGCCGGTCGGCGTGCTTGAGCAGACGGGGGACGAGCGCGTCGGCGTCGGCGGCGGTGAGCCCGGACGCCCTGAAGCGCGGGTCGCCGAGCCGGGAGCCGCGCACCGTCGGCTCCACGGCCTCGCGGAACGCCCGGTAGTCCGCGGCGTGGACCGCGTGCAGGGTGATCCGCATCAGCGTCCCCTTGACCACGCGGAAGTCCGCGAGGGCCGTGTCGAGGCCGGCCGGGTCGAATCCGTCCAGCCGGTTCCACAGCGCGAGGTACGGCGACGCGGGCTGCTGCGCCTGCACGGCGACCACCCGCCGCACCGCGTCGGCGGCGTCCAGCCGCTCACGGCCGAGCAGCAGTTGGCGGGCGAGTGTGGCGCGGTTGAGCGCACGCGCGGTGATCCTCATGGCTGCGATTCTCCCCCGCGCCGGCGGCCCGCCGGCCGAGGCGGGGGCACGGCGGCGGCCGACGGCGAATCCGGGGGTCCACACGGGGTCCGTCCGGCACCCCGCGGAGGCCGCCGGTGTCGGTGCCTGCCCCTAGCATCCCCCGAATGAAAGCTGCGGATCGCGAACAGGAACTGCGGGACCGCCCCGGCGACCTCGCCTCATGGCTCTCCTACGGCGACTGGCTGCTGGCGCGGGGTGACGCCAGAGGCGAGCTCATCCGGCTGGAGCAGCGCCGGGCACGGGTCGGTCCCGCCGGGCGCGAGGCCCTGGAGCGTGAGATCGCCGCGCTGGTGCGGGAGCACCGGCCCGACTGGGAGGCGGAGCTGCCGCCCGGGGTGACCGCCCTGGCACGCCGGTACGGGTTCGCCACGAAGGTCGCCGTCGCCTGGTCCGACGACGCGCCCGCGCTGATCAAGAAGGCCCTCGAGGGGCCCTTCGTGACCGCGCTGCGGATCGGGCCCGTCACCGGCGAGGACGACGACGAGGACGAGGACGACTGGGAGGAGGACGACGACGGCGTGCCCGTCCCGCCGCCCGTCAGGGCCGGCGCGCTCGCCGCGCTCGACCTGAGCCGGATCGTCGAGCTGGACCTGTCCTACCTCCGCATCGGCGACCCCGGCGCCATGGCCCTCGGGGCCTCGCCTACGGTCGGGCGGATCCGGACGCTCGACCTGCGCTACTGCGGCATCGGCGACCCCGGCCTGGCGGTCCTCGCGGCGTCCCCCCACCTCCGCGCCGTCCGGTGCCTGCGCCTCCAGCACAACGCGCTCACCGGCCTGGCCATGCTCTCCCTGGGGCGTTTCGAGGAGCTGACCGAGCTCGACCTGCGTTACAACCGGATCGGCGAGGAGGGGGTGGACGCCCTGCTCGCGGCACCGTTCGCCGACTCGCTCGGGCGACTGCTGCTGTACCGCGACGACGTCGGTGAAGCAGGCGCGCGAAAACTGGCCCACGCCCCCCACCTCCCGCCCGCGCTGCGCAGCCTTTGGAGGAGTGCATGAGCACCGAGCTCCGCGACCGTTTCTTCGCCCTCTCGGCCGGCCGGGCCCCCGCCGAGGAGGTCGAGCGGTATCTGGCCGAGGTCGACGCCACCGACGCCGAACCCGCGGCGACCCTCGACGGGCTCGCGGTCTGCTGGCACCCCACCGTGCGGTACAAGGCGGTGCGCTTCGTCGAGGCCGAGCGCATCGACGCCGGCGTGCGCGAGCTGTTCGCCCGGCCCAGCGAGGACGCGCCGCACCTGGCCGCCGTCTTCGTCGATCCGCGCGAGCTGTCGTTCCGCACGTTCGAGAACATCCTTCCGCTCGACCGCCTGTTCGCGGGGGACAGGCTGGAACTCGAGCTCGCCGATCCGGTGGAGCTCGCCGGGGACGCGTACACGTTCTCCCTGCGGCTCCCGGACGGCGCCCGCGCCCGGCTCGAGCGCCTCGACGCGCTGGACCTCTACGTCCCGCCGCTCAACGCCGCCTCGCGCGGCGGCGACCGCTTCATCTTCCACTCGGCGCTGCTCGCCGAGGCGCTCACCGAGGCGGTGGCCAAGGCGCTGCCGCAGCCGCTGCTGGAGGGCTTCTCGCATGTGAACCCGGTGTTCCGCTGCAACAGGTTCGAGCCGGGCGACGGCAACTTCCACCGCCACCGCGACACCCCCTACTACGACGCCGCGCGCCGGCACGTCTCCCGGTACACGGTCCTGCTCTACCTCACCGGCGGCTCGGGCGCCCCCGCCCTCGACCTCACCGGCGGCCCCGCGCTGACCGAGATCGAGCCCTTCACCTGCGTGATCTTCGATCAGCGGTACGAGCACGAGGGCGCCCCCTACCGGGACGGCCGCAAGGTCTTCCTGCGCACCGAGCTCATCTTCACCTTCGCCGAGTCCGAGGTCACGCACGACCCGGAGATCGGCGCGCTGTTCGGCAAGGCGTGCTACCTCACCGGCGAGAGCGTCTTCGCGCCCGAGCTCGCCCGCCACGCCGACGCCTGCTACAACCGGGTCGCCGCGGCCCACTGGGACGGCCTCGCCCCGGGGCCCGCCCGCGAGCCCTTCGTCCACAAGCGGTTCCGCGGGGTGGACTTCGTCGCGAACGGCCACGACTTCTGGTTCCCCAGGAGCGAGGCGCTCTCGCTGGCCGAGTGCGCGGCGATCACCCTGCTCGACCACTTCAACTGCAAGCTCGGCGACACCCCGTTCCGCGCCCTGTGCGACTCGGCCGTGATCGAGGCCGAGGACACCGCCTGGATCCCCGCCTTCCTCGCGGCCAGGGGCGGCGAGTCGGCCCTCGCGCCGTTCGACAAGTCCGTTCTCTTCCCCGATCCGGAGAAGCCGAACAGCGCGTGCTGCCCGTTCCACGACTCGGGCCGGTTCGACCCCACGCGCCACGACGAGATCGTCGACCTCTACACGCGGGCCCAGACCTTCGCCAAGGCGCACATCATGCCCGCGCCGATCCTGATGCTCGGCGAGGACGTGGTGCTGGACCCGGAGAAGTTCCTGGTCCGGGGCAACCTCATCCACGTCCTCGGCAAGGAGTCGCTGGCGCCGGTGAACTTCGCCGCCTGCTGGAACTTCGGCGGCACCCCCGAGAACTACCTCGACGTCGCGGCCACCGTCGACGCGGCCCACTTCCTCGTCCCGCCGATCGTCTTCACCGAGTCCGCCGACTGCCGCCACCTCCGGTTCGACTTCTTCCGCAACTCGTGGATGGTCAGGCACCGGCAGTCGACCGTCCCCGTGCCGATGATCGGCGACTTCGATCCGGGGTACGCGGAGGACGTCGGCGAGGCCCCCTGGCTGGACGCCGTCGATCCCTCCCTGGTCGCCGGCGGGTCAGGGAAGCGCGAGACGGACCTGTGGTGGGCCGACGACTCCCCGCTGATCGACGAGCTCTACGACTCCCTCGGCGGAGTGGACGAGGAGGACGAGGAGGACGAGGGCTGAGCGGCGGGCCCGTCGGCGGCGGTGCGGCGGGGGCGGCCCCACCGGCCGAGTACGCGCCGCCGACGGGCCGTTCGCGTCGCCGTACCTAGGCGTGAAAGCGCTTCCATGGGAGCATGGCCGGGGCCCCCTTGGGACGGAGGAGCGGTTCATGCGGAAGCGAATGTCATGGGCATGGCAAAGGCCTCTGGTCGTCGCCGCCTCGTTGGCGCTCCTGGTGGCCGGCGCGGCCCCGGCCGCTTCGACCGCGGCCGGGAAGCCGCCGGCCGCGGGCGGCGAAGTGGCGGCGGCCAAGACGGTGTACATCCCCGCCCGCTGGACGCAGACCGGCGAGGTACCCTGGCGCCAGGAGCGGACCAGGGAGTCGGCCAACTTCGTCCTGCTGTGGGGTGAGCGCTCCGGCACCGACCCGCTGAACGCGCCCGCGGAGTACCGCTTCGACCCGGCGAACATCCTCGGCCAACTGGAGAGCCTGTACTCGTTCTACGTGAACGACATGCGGTTCACACCCGAGACCGGCATGCTGGCCCAGCACAAGATCATCGTGATCGTCACCCGCACCTGGAACCGCACGGAGCTGGACGGCTGGGCGAACGCCGGTTCCGTGGACGGCCGGGTCGGCGTCATCAACGTCGCCCCCGGCGCGGCCCAGCCCGGGTCGTGGGGACTGGCCCACGAACTGGCCCACGTCTTCCAGTTCTACACCTACCTGGGCAAGGGCAGCGGCGTCGGCCTCACCGACCCCTCGGCGGGCACCTTCTACGAGACCAGCGCCGAGTTCATGACCATGCAGGTCTACCCGGGCGGCGGCGCAGGCGACCTGACCCGGTTCCTGCGCACCGAGAACCTGGCCTACTCCTCCAGCCGCCACCACTACGGCAACTGGATGCTGGTGCAGTACCTCGTCGACAAGTACGGCGGGATGAGGACGTTCACCGACATCTGGAACCAGGCGCGCAGCAACGAGCACCCGCTGGAGGTCTACCGGCGCGTCAACAACCTCACCCAGGCGCAGCTCAACACCAGGATCGGCGAGTACGCCCAGCGCCAGGTCACCTACGACTACTCCAACCGCGCCACCGTCCTGCCGTTCATCCGCAACGTCTACGGCGCGGGCTTCGTCAACGCCTACAACGGCGTCCCGGTGAACGCCGTCAACCAGGCGGCGGGCCACTACGCCATCCCCAACGCCCTCGCCCCGTCCGACTACGGCTACAACAAGATCAGGCTGGTGCCGAGCAGCGACGGCGCCCTGGTCCGGCTGCGCTTCAAGGGCCATGTCAACGCGGCCGCCGGGTCCGGCTGGACGTACGGGTTCGTGGCGCTGCGCAACGGCGTGCCGCGGTACGGCCCGCTGTCCAGCGGCGCCGACGGCGAGATCGGCTTCCAGTTGCAGCCCGGCGAGACCGAGGTCTACCTGACGGTCACCGGCACCCCGAGCACCGTGCACCACTACGGGTACAACGACGGCTTCCCGAAGAACTACCGCTACCCGTACGAGTTCACGGTCAGCGGCGCCACGCCGTACGGGCACGAGCCCGGCCACCAGAAGCCGGCCGCGACCGGCGGCGGGCACTGGCACCCCAACGGCGGCGGCTGGGTCGACAACCGCGCCAATGTCGCGGCGAGCGTCCACGTCGGCCCGCGCGCGGCCGTCCTCGGCAACTCGACGCTCACCGGGAACGTCCGCGTCGAGGGCCTGGCCTGGGTGAACTCCGGCGCCACCCTCCGCGACAACGTGGTGGTGCGGGACAACGCGATCGTCCAGGGCGGGGCGAACCTGTCCGGGAACGTGGTGGTCGGCGGTGACGCGGAGCTGTGGATCACCTGCTCCTCCGGCACGTACCTGATGTTCAACCCCGACCGCGGCTGCGACGGCCGGGGCGGCGAGACCGACATCAACCCGCCGACCCGCGCGTTCGGCGACGCGGAGGTGGCGCTCAGCCGGTAGCCGCGGGGCGCCGCGAGGACGCGCCGGGCCGCGGGGTCCCGGCCGCGTGGTGGGCGAGCGCGGCGTGCGGGTCGGCCGCGCCCGGGTCGGGGGCGGGATCGGCGTGGACCAGGGCGGCGGTCAGGCGGGGGACGGCGTGCAGCAGGGCGTGCTCGGCGTCCACGGCCACCTGGTGGGCCTGCCGCACGGTCAGCCGCCCGTCCACGACGACGGCGACCTCCGCGCGCAGCCGGTGCCCTATCCACCGCAGCCGCAGCTCCCCCACCGCCCGCACCCGCGGCACGGCCAGCAGCGCCCGCTCGGCGGCGTCCACCAGCGCGGGGTCCACGGCGTCCATCACCCGGTGGAACACCTCCCGCGCCGCGTCCCGCAGCACCAGCAGGATCGCCGCGGTGATGGCGAGCCCCACCACCGGGTCGGCCGGGCGCCAGCCCAGGGCGGCGCCGCCCGCGCCCAGCAGGACGGCCAGGGAGGTGAAGCCGTCGGCGCGGGCGTGCAGGCCGTCGGCGACCAGGGCCGCGGAGCCGATCCTGCGTCCGGTGCGGATGCGGTAGCGGGCCACCCACTCGTTGCCGGCGAACCCGATCACCGCGGCCGCGGCCACCGCGGGCAGCCAGTCCACCTCGCGCGGGTTCAGCAGCCGGTCCACCGCCGCCCACGCGGTGAACGCGGCGGAGGCGGCGATGGTCAGCACGATCGCGATCCCGGCCAGGTCCTCCGCCCGCCCGTAGCCGTAGGTGAACCGGCGGTTGGCCGCCCGCCGCCCCAGCACGAACGCCACCCCGAGCGGCAGCGCGGTCAGCGCGTCCCCCGCGTTGTGCACGGTGTCCCCCAGCAGCGCCACCGACCCCGAGAGCACCACGACCACCGCCTGGGCCGCCGCGGTGAGCCCCAGCACCGCGAGCGAGACCCACAGCGCCCGCATCCCCTCGGCCGAGGACTCCAGCGCCCGGTCCACCTTGTCGGCCGAGCGGTGCGAGTGGGGCTTGAGCAGATGCGCGGCCCGGTGGCGCAGCCGCGCCCACCGGCCTCGGGGCGCGTGGTGGTGAGCGTGGTGGTCGGTGTGCCCGTGCGGGCGTGCGGTCCCCTCCATGGGGCTTACGGTGGCACGGAAAACCCATTGCGGCTACAGCGCTCATACCGCCGCTGACCAGGTGCGACGCCTTTGCAACCGCACCGGGGGCGCGACCGCGCCCGGCCCGGGCCCCGAGGTGCTCGGGACCCGGGCCGGGCGGAGTGCCGCTACGCGTGTGCCCCTCGTGGGGGGGGCGGCCGCTCCCGTGGGCGTCAGCCGAGGACGGGGGCGAGCTCGATCCGGTCGATGTTCGGCGCCCACGCCGCGGCGTTGCCGAACGTGATGGTGTTGGAGCCGCGGGCGAGGTCGACCGGGACGGCGAGCGTCCAGTAGTCGTCCCAGCTCCAGGTGTTCTTGAAGGTCACCCGCCGGGTGGTGCCGCCCGCGGTGATGTCGGCGGTGCGGGAGACGATGTCGGTGTTGTAGGCGTGGCCGTTGTCCCGCCGGTCGTTGTGGGCGTAGTGGACGACCAGCAGGTGGCGGCCGGCGCGCGGGGCGTCCACGGTGAAGGCGGCCTTGCTGTCGGCGCCGTTGCCGAGCCAGCCGATGTAGCTGCCGCCCGACGCGTGGGGGCTGTCCACCAGCCGCGCCCCGCCGGTGAGCGCGGCCTGCGCGCCCTCGTAGGAGCGGGCGCCTGAGGCGGAGCCGGAGCCGGTCACGTCCAGGCCGCGCAGGGCGGTGCCGGGGTCGGCGGTGGCCGTGACGCGGTTGTTGCCCGCGGCCAGGTACAGCCGCAGGGCCCGGTTCGGGGCCGCGGTCGCGCTCTGCCCGTGCGCGGACAGCCGCACGGCCGCGGAGGCCCTGGAGGTCACCGTGTAGTAGCCGTCGCGCGGGGCGTACACGTCGAAGACGGCCTTCCCCCCGCCGCCGAGGACCAGGGCGCCGGTGCCGGTGCCGGAGGAGTCGCGGTAGTCGTAGGACGCGCTGCCGGAGACCTCGGCGAGCGTGGCCTCGTACGTGGTGGACGGGGTGGTGTGCGCGGTGAGGTCGATGCGGTCCAGGCTGGCCTCGCCGGTGTCCCTGGCCAGGGTGAGGGTGTGGCTGCCCGCGGTCAGCTCGACGGTGAGCTCCTTGCGGCCGCGGTAGGTCCAGTTCTCGGTGGACGGGTAGGTGACGGTGGCGACGGCGGCGCCGTCCACGGACAGCCGCTGGGTGGAGGGCGCGCCGGACTGGTTGCCGTAGAGGACCGACAGGTCGTAGGCGCCGCTGCGGGGCACGGTGACGGAGAAGTCGACCCTGCTGGCGGCCGTGTTGAGGGAGCCGACGTCCTTGGTGCCGGAGGCGGCGTAGCCGTTGGCGTTGGCCACGGTGCCGTGGGTGTTGACCTGCCCGCCGGTGATGCGCGCGGCCTCGGCCTCGTAGGAGGCGCTCCACGGCACCTGCGCCGCGGCGGGGGTGCCGCCGCCGGCCGGGGTGAGCACGATCCGGTAGGCGGACATGTTCCGCAGGCCCTTCAGGGGCACGGATACGCTGCCATCCGCGGCGACCGCCGCCCGGCCGCGGGACAGCACGCGGGGCGCGGGGTGGGCGCCCTCGTAGCCGGACCACTCCGCTTCGGCGACGGTCACGTTCACCGCGCCGCCGAAGACCCCGCGGTCCACGCCGCGCACCAGGACGTCGGTGTCGCCGGAGGAGCCGCCGAGCAGCACCTGGGCTTGGCGGCGGCCGCGGTCGAGCGAGGCGAGGCCCTGGAGGGTGTCCACGGTGTCGGGCTGCGGCGGCGTCACCTTGACGGTCTGCCCGGTCATCCCGGCGTACCAGCGGAAGAACCACCAGCTTCCGTTGGGGATGTTGGTGCGCACCACGTTGCCGCTGAGGTTGCCCGCGGCGTCCCAGTACGCCTGGTTGGCGTAGACCTTGTTCCGCTCGAACATCGACACCCACTGCACGAGCTGGCCGGGCACGGACAGGTCGCGGCGGTTGGCGTACTCGTCGATGTTCACCGGGAGCGGGGAGATGCCCAGGCTGCGCTCCAGGGCGCGGTAGTGCTCGTAGTTGCCCTGGAAGGCGCGCAGCGAGTCGGGGCTCAGCTCGTGCCAGGTCATCACGTCGGGCAGGACGCCGTTCGCCTTGGTCCAGGTGAGGAACTCGGGCAGGAAGCGGCGGTCGTAGTACGCCTCGTTGGGCCCGGCGATGCGGGCGTCGGGGTCCTGGGCGCGGATGCGCTGGTGGACGGTCTTCCAGTCGCGCAGGAAGCGGTCGCGGCCGGCCTCGTACTTCGCCTGGTCGGAGCTGTTGAGCCCGTACCAGATCCAGTCGGGCTCGTTGAACGGGACGTAGACGAAGCGGTCGCTGTTCGGGGCGCCGCTCACGTCCCGGGCGATCCGGTCGACCTTGGTGAGGTAGTCCTCGATGCCGAGGTCCTCGTAGGGCCACTTGGCGTAGATGTCCTGCATCATCACGTAGACGTCGCCGCCGCCGTTGCGGAAGAAGGACTTCGAGACGGTGATCGCGTCGCCGTTGGGGTGCTGGGCGCCGCCCTCGGGCTTCTGGGAGACGCTGGTGAGCTTCAGCGGCTCCAGCGCGGCGTCGCTGGGCACGCCGTCGTCGCTGAGGCCGTACAGGGCTCCGTTGGCGCCGCGCATGACCGCGCCCTCGGGGGCGGCGAGGTCGACGGTGAGCCGCTGGGGGGCGGCCGCGGCGGGCTGGGCGGTCAGGGACACGCCGGTCATGGTGGAGGCCGCGAGCAGCAGGCCGACCAGGGCGGCTCTGGCTCGCGGTCGCCTTCTGCCGGGCAGGCGGGCGGGACGGGTACTCGTGGGCATGGCGAAACCTTTCGGCTACTTGACGGCTCCACTGGTGATTCCGGACACGATCTTTCGCTGGGCCAGCACGAACACGGCGACCATGGGCAGGCTCATCACCACGACGTAGGCGAAGACCAGGTGCCAGTTGTGCAGGTAGAGCTGGGCGCCGGCGACTTGGAACAGGTTGAGCGGGAGGGTGGCCCGCTCCCCTCCGCCGAGGACGAAGAAGGCGTAGAAGACGTCGCTCCAGGCGTAGAGCATCACCATGATCGTCGCGGTGGCGATGACCGGCCGGAGCAGCGGCAGGATGATGCGGAAGAACACCACCGGCGGTCTCGCCCCGTCCACACGGGCCGCCTCCTCCAGCTCAAGCGGGATGGTGCGGATGAACCCGGTGATGAAGAAGATCGAGGTGGACAGGTACATCCCGGTGTAGACGGCGATCATCCCCGGCCGGGTGCCCGCCAGGCCCAACTGCCGCAGCTCCATCACGATGGTGATGACGGCGGGCGGCAGCAGCAGCCCGCTGATGCACACCGCGTACGCCGCGGTGACCACCCTGGACTTGCGGCGGGCGAAGACCCACGCGGCGCCCGCGCCCAGGACCAGCACGAGCACCACCGAGGGCACCACCACGAGCAGGGAGTTGAGGAAGCCGCGCAGCATCTCGCCGTCGCCGACGGCGTCCGCGTAGTTGTCCGCCGGCTGCCAGTGCCGCGGCGGGTCCAGGTTGGGGCGGACCGCCTCGGCCTGCGGTTTGGCGGAGGTGACGAGCGTCAGCCACAGCGGGACGCCGACGGCGGCCAGGGCCAGCAGCACCACCAGCGCCGGGCGGCCGAGGCGCCACAGCGGCGGGGTGCGCCGCGCCGATGCGGTGCTCACAGCGTCTGCTCCCTTCGGCGCAGCCCGACGACCAGGGGTATCGCCACCGCGACCACCACCAGGAACAGCACCAGGCTCATCGCGGAGGCCTGGGCGTACAGGCCCTGGCCGAAGACCCGGAACATGTAGATGTTGAAGACCTCGGTGGAGGCCGCGGGCCCGCCGCCGGTGGTGGCCTGGACGATGTCGAAGGTGTTCATCGAGCCGATCAGCGCGGTGGTGACGTTGAAGGTGACCGCGGGCGCCAGCATCGGCCAGCGCACCGAGCGGAAGGTCCGCCAGGGGCCGGCCCCGTCCATCCGGGCGGCCTCCAGCATGTCGCGGGGGATGCCCTTGAGGCCGGCGAGGTAGACCAGCATTGCCAGGCCCATCCACTTCCAGCCGTGGATCACCGTGACCACCACCAACGTCCAGGTGGTCGAGCCCAGCCAGGGCACGTCCGCGCCGAGCGCGGAGTTGACGGCGCCGTCCTGGTCGAGCAGGGCCTGGAAGAGGTAGCCGGTGGCCAGCGCCGAGATCAGCACGGGCAGGAAGAACACGGCGCGGAAGAAGCGGTTGAAGCGGGTGTCGGCCTCCAGCAGCAGGGCCAGGCCGAGTCCGAAGGCGTTCTGGAACAGCGCGGCCAGCGCGGCGTACAGCACGGTGGTGCGGATGGCCCGCAGCAGCGAGCCGTCCTCGGCGACGGTCCGGAAGTTGTCCAGGCCGGTGAACGTCACGTCCGCGCGGTAGGCGGACCAGTCGGTGAACGGGTAGTAGAAGTTCAGCAGGTTCGGCAGCAGGAAGAAGGCCGCGAAGACGGCGATCGCGGGGAGCGCGAACCACCAGGGGTGGTGGACGGCGGCGCGCGGCGGCTTCCCCGGTGCCCTTCGCGGGCCCCGGCCGGTCCGCGGGGCCTGCCGCGGCTGGCGCGCGTGCGTGGGTACGGCTGTGTCGGCCATGGGATCCCCCGGGTGGCGGTTACTGGAAACCGGGCGCGCCCTGGGCCTTGGCCACCTGCGCGAACTGGTCCTGGATGGCCTGGGCGACCTGCTCGGGGGTCTTCTTGCCGTACATCATCTCGGCGAGGTACAGGTGCGTGTCGGGGGCGACGATCGCCTTGGCCTGGAACACCCCGTTGGCCTTCGGCAGCGCCGCCACCTGCGCCTTCGCGGTCTGCGGCAGCCCGTCGGGGGTGGGCACCGAGGGCTGCACCGACGGGATCTTCATCGTCTTGATGTACTCGGGGTAGTCCGGGCCGAGCCAGAAGGCCAGGAACTGGCGGGCGGCGTCCTGCCGCCTGGTGTCACCGGTCCTGAAGGCGACCACGCCGTTGGTCTGGTCGGGCGAGTACATGCCGGTGGCCGAGGAGTTGGAGATCGGGAACCAGCCGATCCGCCGGTCGATCTCGGCGGTGGAGTGCTTGGCCTGGAGCTGGGTCTGGAAGGAGGTGACGTTGAGGACCATGCCCGCCTCCCCCTGCCACAGCGCGTCGGCCTGGCCGGTGAAGGTGCCGGTGCGGTGGTTGTCCTGGGTGAGCCCGGCGTCGAGCACCCGCTCCTTGTACTTCTTGATCGCGCCCACCACGACCGGGTCGGTCCACTTCTCCTCGTTCCGGTTCAGCCGCTCCCACCAGTCGGGGCCGAGGTCGGTGAGCTGCACCTGCATCTGCCACTGGAGGGGCCACTTGTCGCCGCCGGCCTCGTGGAAGCCGGCCGCGTCGGTGCGCTCCTCGACCCTGCGGGCGAGCCGCAGCAGCTCGTCGTAGGAGGCGGGGAAGTCCTTCTCGGTGATACCGGCCCGCGCGAAGACGTCCTTGTTGTAGTAGACGCCGAGCATGGCGGGGCTGGTGACGACGGCCGCGTACCGCTTGCCGCCGATGACCCCGAGGGAGCGCTCGGTGTCCCCCAGCTTCGCCTCCCAGGGCTCGCCGTCCAGGACCAGCAGGTTCCGCTCGGGCTGGACGAACGGCAGCGTGGAGATGGACGGCTGCCAGAACATCAGGTCGGGGCGGTCGCCCGAGGCGAGCTTGGTGGGCACGTTCTGCTCGTACAGGTCGGGGATGGCCTGCACCTCGATCTTGGCGCCGGTGGCCTTCTCGAAGGCGTCGACGACCTGCTTCGGCGCGTTCACCGTGTTCTGCGCCGTCCACATGGTCAGCTTCACGCCGTCGAGCCGGGCGGTGGGATCGACCGCCTTCCTGCTCTCCGCGCCGCCGTCGCCGGACGTGCCCGCCGTGGGGTCACTGCACGCGGTGGCCGTCAGGGCCGCGGCGCACACCAGCGCCACCGCGGGGAGGGTCCTGCTCTTCAACGCTCTCATGGGTTCCTCGCCTTACTGCGTGGGGGCCGTGGGCGGTGGCGGGGCGACGCTCGGAGTTCAGGGGCGGGACGGGCGGGGTGCGCCCGGCGGCGGGCCCGAGCTCTCGCGCAGCACCAGCTCCGGCACGGAGACCGGGTGCGGGGCCACCGGGGCGGACTCCTCCAGCGCCTTGTGCAGCAGGCCGAACGCGGCCCGGCCCAGGCCGGTGAAGTCCAGGCGCACGGTGGTCAGGGACGGCGTGAGGTACGCGGAGTGCGGGGCGTCGTCGAACCCGGCCACGCTCACCTCGCCGGGGATCGCCCGGCCCGCCTCGTGCAGGGCCCGCATCACGCCGAGCGCGAGGTCGTCGTTGCCGCACAGGATCGCGGTGACACCCCTGTCCTCGGCCAGGCGCCGGCCCGCCGTGTAGCCGCCCGCCGGGCCCCAGTCCCCCTGCACGGGGACGGGTTCCGGCGCGCCGGCCTCGCGCAGGGCCTGCCGCCAGCCGGCGGTGCGGGCGCTGGTGCGCCGGGTGCTGGAGGGGATGGCGACGTAGTGCACGGTGGTGTGGCCGGTCGCCAGCAGGTGCCGGGTGGCCTCGTAGGCGGCCCGGCGGTCGTCGGCCCACACCCAGGGCCGGTCACCGCCGGGCGGGTCGGCGGGGGTCTCCACCACGCCGACGACCGGCAGCGCCCCGTCGAGGGCCGCGAGCGCCCGCACACCCGCCGGGTCGTAGGCGATCACGATCGCCCCGCCGCCCGCGTCGGCCGCGCGCTGCGCCCCGGCGGCGACGGCGGTCTCGCCCGCCGACTCCAGCACGGTGATCCCGACGCCGTAGGCGGCGGCGCGCGCGGCCTCCTCGATGCCCTGGAGGATCGACGCGTAGCCGTAGTGCGTGGTGTTGGCGGTGAGGACCGTCACGATCCGGTTCCGCCCGCTGGCCAGGGCGAGCGCGGTGGCGCTGCGCCGGAAGCCCAGGTCGTCGATGGCGGCGAGCACCTTCTCCCGGGTGCTCTGCCGGACGCTGGGATGGCCGTTGATCACCCGGGAGACGGTCTGGTGGGAGACGCCCGCGGCGGCGGCCACGTCCCGGATGCTCACGGACCGCCTTGTGTGACCGGTCACATTCATGCCAGGATTGTGACCGGTCACACAGGGGCCGTCAAGAGACCGTAACGGCCCGTTCATCCGGGCCGAACCGGCCTGCGGTACGAGGGAGCTGGGGGCAGCGCATTGACCGAGACGGCGGATCCGGCACACACCCCGGCGGACACCGGCCGGGAGGAGACCTCCGTGTGGGGGCACTCGGCGCTGCGGGCCGAGTTCGCCACGGGGCCCGACGACGCGCCCCGGCTCGTCCGGCTGGCCGGGCCCGGCGACCCGCCGCCGCCCGCCGACCCGCGGGCGCCGCTGCCGCTCGTCGAGCTCACCGCGCTCGGCCACGGCAGCGGCTGGTCGGGGCCCCGCTTCACCGGCACGGCGCTGGGCTCGCGGCTGCGGCTGCGCTCCCGGGCCGCCCGGCGGGACGGCGCCTGGCACCGGCTGACCCTCGACCTGCACGACGCCGGCACCGGGCTCACCGCGTCCGTCGAGCTGTCCTCCCCCGACGGGGTGCCGGTGCTGCGCTCCCGGGTCCGCCTGCGCAACGAGGGAGCCGCGCCCCTGGTCGTCCAATCCGTCAGCAGCCTGCTGCTGGGCGGCCTGCCCGCCCCCGACGCGCTCACCGTGCACCGGGCCCGCAACGACTGGCTGGCCGAGTGCCGCTGGTACGCCGAGCCGCTGCGCGCCTGCCTCGCCGACGTCAACGCCGCCGCCCACGAGCACGACAGCCGGGCCGCCGTGGCCCTCGCCGGGCGCGGGAGCTGGCCCACCGACGGCCATCTGCCGATGGGCGCCCTCACCGAGGAGGGCGGCGGCCGGGCGTGGCTGTGGCAGATCGAGTCGCCCGCGGGCTGGCGCTGGGACACCGGGGAACGCGCCCGCGGCACGTACCTGGCGCTGAACGGCCCCACCGACGCGGAGCACCAGTGGAGCCGGCGGCTCGCGCCCGGCGAGGAGTTCACCACCGTGCCGGTGGCGCTGGCGCTGGGCTCCGGCCTCGAGGACGCGCTGGCCGCCCTGACCGCGTACCGGCGCGCCGCGCGCCGCCCGCACCCGGACCACACCGCGCTGCCCGTCGTCTTCAACGACTACATGAACACCCTGATGGGCGACCCGACGACGGCCAAGCTGCTGCCGCTGATCGACGCGGCCGCCGACGCGGGCGCGGAGTACTTCTGCATCGACTCCGGCTGGTACGACGACGACCGGCGGGGCTGGTGGGAGAGCGTCGGGGAGTGGCTGCCCTCGCGGCGGCGCTTCCCCGGCGGCATCCGGGAGGTCCTGGACCGGATCAGGGAGCGCGGCATGGTGCCGGGGCTGTGGCTGGAGCCGGAGGTCGTCGGCGTCCGCAGCCCGATCGCCCGGACGCTGCCACCTGAGGCGTTCTTCCAGCGGGACGGGGTGCGCGTCACCGAGCAGGGCCGCCACCAGCTCGACCTGCGGCACCCCGCGGCCCGCGCGCACCTCGACGGGACGGTGGACCGGATCGTCGGCGAGTGGGGCGTGGGCTACCTGAAGCTGGACTACAACATCACCGTGGCCCCGGGGACGCAGGCGCCGGGCGACACCTCGCCGGGCGACGGGCTGCTGGGCCACGCCCGCGCCTGGCTGGACTGGCTCTCCGCCGTCCTGGACCGCCACCCGGGCCTGGTGGTGGAGAACTGCGCCTCCGGGGGGATGCGCATGGACGGCGCGTCGCTGGCCGTGGCCCAGCTCCAGTCGACCAGCGACCAGCAGGACCCGCTGCGCTACCCGCCGATCGCCGCGGCCGCGCCGACCGCGGTGCCGCCGGAGCAGGGCGCGGTGTGGGCGTACCCGCAGCCGGAGTTCGGCGACGACGAGATCGCGTTCACCCTCGGCGGCGCGCTGCTCGGCCGCATCCACCTCTCCGGCCGCCTCGACCGCATGTCGCCGGGGCAGTTGGCGCTGGTGCGGGACGCGGTGGGGACGTACCGGGCGATCCGCGGCGACCTGGCGCGGGCCGTGCCGTTCTGGCCGCTGGGCCTGCCCGGCTGGACCGACGACTGGCTGGCGCTCGGGCTGCGCGTCCCCGGCGGCGCCTCGTACGTCTCGGTGTGGCGCAGGGGCGGCCACGCCTCCCGGGCCGCCCTGCCGATGCCGCACCTGGCCCACGCGCGGGGCCTCGCGGCGACGGTCCTCCACCCCGCCGCCCCCGCGGGCACCGCCGCCTGGGACCCGGCCCTGGCCGCCCTGCTCGTCACCCTCCCCCGCACCCCGGCGGCCGTGCTGGTGCGCCTGGCGCCGGAGGGCTGAGGGGCGTCCGCCGCGACGAGGTGCTCAGCAGGCGGGGTTGGTCCGGGTGAGCAGGCCGAGGCGATGGGGAAGCTGGGAGCAGTCGCCTTCGGCGGAGGGGTCGATGCCCTGGTGGAGGAACCGGAGCCGGCAGGGGTTGATGGTCATGGTCTGGTCGGGCTCCTCGCCGCGGAACACCACGGCGGACGGCCACCGCCACCGGCCGGATCCCCACCGCCGCGGCACCGGCGGCGGCCCGCCCGGACCGCGCACCAGGGGAGCCGGATCCCGCTGCGCGCCCGGGCCGGCACCCGCCCCGGGCGCCGGCCGCCGGGCGCGCCTCCGCGGCCTCAGCCGAGGGGGTTGTCCGTGTCGCGCAGGGCGGCCAGGGCGGGGCCGTACATGCGGGACTTGATGGTGCCCAGGGTGGGGCCCGCCTTGGCCGCCTGGGCGGCGGCGAGCTCCACGGCGGTGGCGCGCACCGCGTCCTCGTCCACCGCGCGGTCGACGATCCCGGCGGCGAGCGCGTCATGGCCCCCGTAGCGGCGGGCGGTGGTCATCGCCTCGTGCGCGGTCTGCGGGGTCAGCCTGGCCTGGATCAGCGCGGACATGCCCGGGGTGAACGGGATGTCGATGTCGGCCTCGGGCAGGCACCAGAAGCCCCGGTCGGCGCGCATCACGCGGAAGTCGTGGGCGAGGGAGAACATCGCGCCCGCGGCGAAGGTGTGCCCCTGGAGGGCGGCCACGGTGACCACCGGCAGGGACAGCACCCCGGCCAGCAGCCGGTGGACGGAGACGACGTAGTCCCGGTGCTGGTCGGCGTGGGCGAACAGCCAGTCCAGGTCCAGGCCGTTGGAGAAGAACTTGCCCGTGGCGCAGGTCACCAGGGCGCGGGGCCCCTCCGCCTTCCCCACCTCCTCCAGCGCGCCGGTCACGGCGGCGAGCCAGTCGGGGTGGAAACGGTTCTCGCCGTCCCCGATGTCGAGGATGAAGACGTTGTCCTGGCGGTCGAGCGTGGGCACGGCGGCTCCCTCGGGGGTGGGCGGGTCGGTGGGGCGGTCGCGGCCGCGCCGGGCGGCGGCCGGCGCCGGGCCGGTCCCGCGGCACGTGGACCGGCAGGTCGCGGGTCCCGGCGGCGGCCCGCCGCGCGGCCGTCCTCCACCCGGCCCGGCCCGGACTACCGTTCGGTAACTTATGCGGTGCGGCGGGGCGCCTGCAAGGGGCCGCGCGGCAGGTCCGCCTTCCGCCGTACGGACCTCACAGCCGCCAGAACTGGTCGGCGAAGTCGCCGCACTCCCACTGCACCACGGGGGTCCCGCCGGCGGTGCCGCCGTCCTGTACGGCCAGGCACCTGCCGCTGTTGCGGTTGCGGAGCTGCCATCCGTGATGGCGCCGGTCCCAGCGGAACGACCAGTACTGGTCGGGGTACGGGCCGCAGGGGTACTGGGTGGCCGGCGCGCCGTTGTGCCGGCGGGCCGCGTCCACGGACAGGCACTGGCCGCTGTGCCCGCTCCTGACGGAGTACCAGGTGCCGCCGTCGGCGGTCTCCTCCCGGTGGTGCTCCCACAGGATGCCGGCGACGTCGTCGCAGGCGGACAGGGCGAGCGGCTCGGCGGACCGCACGCCGGCGTCGGGGACGCCGAGGCACTCCCCGCCACCGGCGTTGACGTACCGCACCGCGCCGTCCGGGAGTTCGGGGGCGGCCCGCTCCCGCGCCGCTCCCCCGGCGGACGGCGACTCGGCGCCGGACGGCGGCGCCGGGCCCGGCGTGAGCGGCGACGGCTCGGGCGACCTCGACACCGGCGCCGGGCCCGGGGCGGTCGGGGGCGAGGAGCGGTCGGCCGCCGACGCCGACGGCGGGGCCGTCCGCGGGGCGGAGGCCGGCACGGTCCCCGCGGCCGCCGGAGGCGCCCCGGTGCCCGCGTCGATGAGCTGCCACGTCGTCACGGCGATGCCCGCCACCGCGCAGACGGCGGCGGTGGCCGCGACCAGGGTTCCGCGGCGCGCCGCCCCTCGGGGGCCCGGGCCCGTCGGCGCCGGGCCGTGGTGGTGGATGTGCACGCCGCCGTGGACCGCACCGGCCTGGACCACCGCTCCCGACGCCTCGGAGCCGGTCAGCTCGTTGCGCACCTCACCGCCGTCGGCCACCAGCGCCCCCCGTCCCCACCCCGGCAGCGGCCCGCGCGGCGAGCCGGTCCGCGGCCATGGGGTGGTCCCACCGCTTCCCCGTGGCAGCAGTGTGACACGCCGTGTCCGGGTCCACCATGTTCCGTCACAGGAGGCCACCGCCCCGGCGCGCCGGGGCGGGCGGGAGCGGCCCGCGCTCCTTCCGGCCTCCCGTAACCTCGGCACCACCCGTCCCGGCGGCGTGCCGGGCGCCCACAGGAAGGCGGCGAGGCCCATGAGCGCGTCCGGTTCCCCGATACCGCGGTTCCACCTGGCCGTGCCGGTCGACGACCTGGCCGCCGCGCGGCGCTTCTACGGCGGGGTGCTCGGGCTGGAGGAGGGGCGCAGCGCCGAGAGCTGGGTGGACTGGAACCTGCACGGCCACCAGTTCGTCACGCACCTCGCGCCGGGCCGGGCGCGGGACAGGGCCCACAACGCGGTGGACGGCCACGACGTCCCGGTGCCGCACTTCGGCCTGATCCTGACGGTCCCGCGCTTCCAGGAGCTGGCCGGCCGGCTGCGCGCGGCGGGCACCGCGTTCGTCATCGAGCCGTATCTGCGCTTCGCCGGGCAGCCGGGCGAGCAGTGGACGATGTTCCTGCTCGACCCGGCGGGCAACGCCCTGGAGTTCAAGGCGTTCGCCGACGAGTCGCAGATCTTCGCCGGCTGACGGGGCGGCGGTCAGTCCAGCGGGGCGGGCCACTCGTGGGCGGGCAGCAGCTCCCGGAGCCGGGCCGAGTCGCGGCGGCCGAGGACCACCTCGGTGTCCAGGTTCGCCGGGTCGATGTGGCGCAGGAACTCCCGGCACCGGCCGCACGGCGGCAGCACGTGCAGCGCGCCGGTGTCGCCGCGCCACACGGCCACCACCTTCGCGATCCGGTACTCCCCCGCGGTGACCATGGCCGCGACCGCCGCGTGCTCCGCGCAGAACCCCATGCCGGAGGAGGTGTCGATGCACACTCCCCGGTAGAGGTTGCCCGCGTCGGTGACCAGCGCGGCGGCCACGTCGCCGAACAGCCGGTCGCCGACCCGGCGGGGGTTGAGCACGGCCTGCGCGGCCGCGATGAGTTCGTCGTGCCCAGGGGTCGCCATCCGGCGGAAGCTACCAACCGGGCCGCCGCCGGGCCACCGGTTTCCGCGGCCCTCACGCCCCGACGGCCGGCCGCGGCGCGGCGGTCGCGCGCCGGCGCAGGCGCCGGACGGCCGGGGCGGCGACGGCGGACGCCGCCAGGCAGTAGCCGCCCAGGGCGACGAGCTGAACGGGGTGGCCGACCCCGGCGTCGATCAGCAGGCCGCTGACCCCGGGGCCCAGGGCGGAGGCGAACACCAGCACCGCCACCACCGCGGACCGGATCGCGCCCAGGTGCCGGGTGCCGTAGACCTCCGGCCACACCGCGCCGAACAGGCTCAGCGAGACGCCGTTGGTCACCCCGTACAGGGCCATGAAGGCGAAGGCGCCCCAACGGGCCTCGACCGTGCCGAGCAGCAGCAGCCCGCCGCCGAGCGGGAGCAGGAAGACCGGGAGCAGCGCCAGCGCGGTCAGCCGGTCCACCAGGTGGCCGCCCGCCACGCTGCACACCACGGTGGTCACCGCGTACAGCGGGAAGGCCGTCGCCAGGGTCTCCAGGGACCAGCCGCGCACCTCGGCCAGGTGCGCCTGGTGGAAGAAGACGGTGTTGCCGATGAGCGCGGGCGCCGCGGTGGCGAGCAGCAGGACGTAGAAGTACCGGTCCCGCAGCACCTGGGCGCGGGTCCAGCTCGGGGCGGGCGGGGCCGCTGGGCCCGGCTCGGGCGCGGGCCGCGAGGCGCGCTCCACCGCGAACAGCGCGGTGACGGCGGCGCCGACCGCGGCCACCACGGCGGCGGCCGTCCACCACACGGTGCGCCACCCCGCCGCGGCGGCCAGCGCGACGGCGAGCGCGGGCAGGGCCGCCTCGCCCGTGTTCAGGCCGAGGGCGGCCAGGGACGTCGCCCGGCCCCGCCGCCGGGTGAACCAGCGGCCGAGCAGGGTGAACGCGGTGTGCGTCATCATGCCCTGCCCGAACAGGCGCAGCAGGACCAGGGCGGCGAACAGCACGGCGGTGTGCGCCGAGCAGGCCATGACCACGGTGCCGAGCGCCAGCATCGGCGCGGTGACCAGCACGACGGAGCGCGCCGGGCGGTGGTCCACCAGGTGGCCGGCCCTGGTCAGGGCGAGCGCACCGAGCAGGGTCGCGGCCATGTACAGGGCGCCGTAGCCGCCGTGGCTGAGGCCGTGGGCGGCGCGGACGTCGTCGGCGAACAGCGAGATGAAGAAGGTCTGGCCGAAGGAGGAGAGCAGGAACAGCAGGAAGCCGCCCAGCAGCCAGCGCCCCTCGCGGCGCAGGAAGGCGGTGCCCGGCGCGGGGCTCACGCCGGGCGGACGCGGGCCGGGGCTGCGGGCTCCGGGGCTGCGGGCTCCGGGGTTGCGGGCTCCGGGGCGGGCTGCTCCGGGGCGGTGCCGGTGGCCGGGGGCGCGGCGGGGGCGGGCCCGGCGGCGTCCAGGGCCTCGGCCGCCCAGGCGGCGGCGTTGCGCGACCAGTCCAGGTCGCGGTGGGCCGCCATCATCTGGAGGTCGCGCCAGTGCCGGCCCAGCCGGTGGTCCTCGGCGTGGACGGCGGTGCCGCCCAGCCCGACCAGCCGGTGCACGGCCCGCACGCACAGCCGGGCCAGGTAGGCGCGGTCCCGGCCGACCGCGGCGGCGTCCTCGGGGGTGACGGCCCGCCGGGCGGCCCCGGCCCCGTGCAGGCGGGCGCACACGGCCCGGTACAGGTGGCGCGCGCAGTCCAGCTCCGCCGCGCTCTCCGTCAGGCCGTCCCGGACCAGCGGGTCGTCCAGGGCGCGCGCCCCGCCGCGTCCGGCGGACAGCAGGTCCAGGCAGGCGCTCCAGGCGCCTTCGGCGCAGCCCAGCACCGGGCCGACGACGCAGGTGTTGATGTACGGCAGGAACGGGACCTCGTCCAGGTAGTAGGCCGTCGGCGCGGTCCCGCCGTCCGGGCGCCGGGCGGCGAAGCACCGCGTCAGCGAGCCGGTCAGCGCATCGGGGACGACGGTGTCCACGGTGATGTCCTTCGAGCCGGTGCCCGCCATGCCCGTGACCCGCCAGTTGTCCTCGACGCGCACCCGGTCCGCGGCGAGCGGCAGCAGCACCCGGTCGCCCGTCTCCGGGCAGGGGCCGTTGAGCAGCACCCAGTCGGCGTGGTCGGCGGCGGAGCAGAACCGCCATCTGCCCGCCACCCGGTAGCCGCCGGGCACGCGGGTGACGCGCCCGCCCGCGGAGGCGGACGCCGTCGCGAACACCTGCCGGGCCCCGGCGGCGAACACCTGCTCGGCGGCCTGCCGGGGCAGCCGCCCGGCCAGCGCGGCGTGCCCGCCGACCACCCCGACGACCCACCCGGTGGACGGGCACGCCCGCGCGGCGCGCCGGGCCGCCTCCACCAGGGTGGGCCAACCGTGCCCGGCGCCGCCGAACCGGGGCGGGGCCGCCAGTTGCAGCAGCCCGGCGTCCAACAGCTCGGTGACGGTGCCGCGGGGCAGGCGGCGCTCCCGCTCGGCCTGCTCCGCCCGGGCCCGCCACCGTCCGGCGAGCGCGTCCACGGCGGCGAGCACGCCCGGGTCGGCGCCGGGCGTCTCCTCGCCGCTCACCGCGGGCCCGCCGCGGCGCGCCCGCCGACCCGCCGCACGACCGGGTCCTCGAAGCAGAACCCGTCCGGGATGCGCGGCTGCCCGGCCAGCTCCAGGAACTCCGCCAGGAGCTCGGCATCGTCGCAGGCCACGAACTCGTGGAAGTTGGTGCCGTTCCAGATGAGCCAGACGTGCTCGAAGCGCTCGCCCAGCGCCGCCACCAGGTCGGTGAACTCCACCTGCCCGTGGACCATCCGGGTGAGCATCTCCTGCTTCTTGCGCTCGACCTCCTGCGGGGAGAAGTAGCGGGCCTTGTGCACCTCGTCCTTGACCCGCTCCCGGTGCTCGTACTCCAGCGGGTCGGGGTGGTCGAGCTTCTCCAGGAAGAACGCCAGGCCGCCGGGCCTGAGCACCTCGGTGAGGTGGGCGATCTGCGCCGCCCGGTCCTTGCCGTAGAACTGGAACGCGGCCGTCTCGTACACCACGTCCACGCCGTCGCGGAACGGCGCGTACTCCTCCCGCTCCCGCAGCACGGCGCGGTCCAGGAGGAACAGCGACCCGGGGAAGTACCGGGAGCGGGCCGGGTCGGCCCAGGTGCGGAAGTACCGCTCGTTGGCGCGGTTGGGGGAGCTGGTGAGGGTGGTGACGCGGCCTTCGGCGAACGCGGCGAGGGTGCGCCCGTTGCTGCCGTCGAACGCGTCGGCCTCGTAGAACGTCAGGCCGCGCCCCTCGCGGGCGGCGCGGCGCCCGGCCAGGTCGGCGAGTGCCACGCCGACCCTGGACATCTCCTCCAGGATGCCGGGCACGCTGGCCAGGAAGTGCTGGAACAGCGGGCCCGAGCGCTCCACCATCGCGTCCTGGTAGTCCAGCAGGCGCCGGTCGGGGAACCGGTCGCGGATCGTGGAGCGCACCGGGACGCGCGGCACCTGGTCGCGGCCGGTCGCGATCGCGTCGAAGCGGTCGGCCAGGCCCACCATCGACGACGAGGCCACGTAGTCGGGGGCGCCGCCGCCCGCGGGGGCGGGTTCGGTCAGCGCCCGCCGCAGGGCCCGCCGGTCGGTCTTGCCCGACTCGGTGCGCGGCAGCGCGTCACGGAAGGACACCAGGGCGGGCACCATGTGCCAGTCGAGGCGCTCGGCGCAGTGGCGGCGCAGTTGCTCCGCGTCGAGCGCGGCGCCGTCCCGCGGCACCACGCAGGCCGCGGGCACCTGCCCGGCCTCCTCGTCCGGCACCGGCACCACGGCGGCGTCGGCGACCTGCGGGTGCTCCCTGAGCCGCGCCTCGACCTCATGCGGGTTCACCTTGAACATCGACCGGCTGAACGTGTCGTCCTTGCGGCACACCCAGAACAGGTGGCCGTCCTCGTCCCGGGTGAACACGTCCCCGGTGAACAGCACCCGCTCCTGCCCGAACAGGCCCGTGCGCAGCACCTCGGCGGTCAGCTCGGGCTCGCCCCAGTAGCCCTGCATGACCTGCTCCCCCACGACCGCGAGCTCACCCGCGGCACCGGGCTCCTCGACGGGCTCGCCCGCCTCGTCCACGAGGAACGCCCGCACCCCGGCCAGGGGCAGGCCGACGGAGCCGGGGCGCCGGTCCAGCTCGGACGGCGGCAGGGCGCACACGCGCTTGCACTCGGTGAGCCCGTACATCGAGTGCAGCGGCACGCCGGGGAACGCCTCGCGCAGCCGCCGGATGTGCTCGGCCGGCAGGCGCTGGCCGGTGCTCGACAGGTAGCGCAGGGACGGGACGGGGTGCCGGGCGGGGTCCTCGACGCGGCACAGCAGGGCCAGCAGCGACGGGAAGGCGTGGACGGCGGTGACGCCCTCCCGGGCGACGGTCTCCAGCAGCTCCTCCGGCCGCTCCGGCAGGCCGCGCAGCAGCACCGCCCGGCCGCCGAAGGCCAGCGGCATCACGATGTTGTAGAAGCCGAAGTCGGAGCCGATGGTGGTGCAGCTCAGCACCACGTCGTCGGCGGTGTGGCCGTGGTGGGCGGTGACCGCCCGGAACGCCGCGGTCATGTTGCGGTGGCTGATCACCACCCCCTTGGGGGCGGAACTGGAGCCGGAGGTGTAGAACACGGCGGCCGGGTGCCCCTCGACCGGGATCCCCGGGCCGCGCCTGTCCCGCCCCAGGGGCCCGGGCCGCGGCACGGCAGGGCCGGGCGGGCCGCCGCCGCCCAGCGGGAGCACGGCGGCCAGGTCCGTGTCGGCGAACAGCCCGCCCGGGTCCTCCGCCCGGTCGGTGACCAGGACGGCGGCGTCGCAGTGGCCGATCTGGTGGACCAGCTTGCGCCGGGTGAACGACGGGTGCGTGGTGACCAGGCAGCAGCCCGCCTTGAGGATGCCGAGCGCCGCTGCCACCACGTCGGGCGACAGGTCCGCGTACACCACGACGCGGTCGCCGGGACCGGCCCCGGTCTCGCGCAGTTGCGCCGCGTAGGCGTCGGCCAGCTCGTTCAGCTCCCCGTAGGTGACGGCGTCGCCCTCGACGGTGAGGGCGGCCCGCCCGGGGTTTTCTCGAGCGTTGCTCTCGAACAACTCGAATAGGCGTGGGGTGTCGCCCGCGCCACCGGTAATGTGTGCGGCCATCAGTAGGACGACGCTTTCACCCGGTCCAGCGAATGGCGTTCGGTGCCCTTCAGCGGCGGATTGAAGACACTCAGCAGCGTCATATCGCCGTCCGGGTCCGCGCGCAGGTGGTGGCGGTCGTGCTTGTCGAGCGCGTAGAGCACGCCCGGGGTGATCCGGTGGACGTTGCCCGCCATGTCCTCGATTTCGCCGGAACCGGACAGGCAGAAGCACGCCTCCAGGTGCGAGCGGTACTCGATGAGCGAGGAGGTGCCCGCCCTGACCACGGTGTGGCAGACCGTGAAACCCATGTTGTCCACGGCGGTGAGCAGGCGCAGACTGGTGCCGTTGCCCCAGTCGACCTCGTACGGGGAACCGGTTAAGTCGGCCAGCGAGCGGATCAGCATCGCAACACTCCAGCGTTGACGGGGTGACGCAGGGAATTGGTGCCGGAAAAGGAAAGCGCGCGTAATCCCATGATGCGGACGGGGTCTTGCGGGAAAGAATGGAGAGCGGCTGGTTTCGCCCGTTGAACCGGCGCCGATCCTCTTTACGAGAACGAAACCGGAAACATACTTGACGTAGTGCGGCGAGTTGGTCAAGTAACATCGAGGTGTGATCCGCGCCACACACGGCAGGGCGGCGGCCTTCCCTTTCCCCACGACCTGTTCGCCGCACCGGGGCGGTGTTTGCGGAGAGGGCGCCTTCCGGCGTTCTTTTCCCCGGTCCGGGTAGGGGGCGGGCGGGGATTTCGCGGACGGGCGGCGCGATGCCCGGGCGCGCGGCGCGCGGGGGCTGGTGTGCGGTGGGGGCCGGGGCGCGCGGTGCGCGGCGGCGTCCGGTCCGGCAAGGGGACGGCGTGCGGTCGAGCGGGGTCAGCGGCCCGGAACGTCAGCGCGGTCGCGGCGGGGGACGACGAACCGCCCTCCGCCGTCGCCCGACCGCCGGCCTGCCGTATCCCCGCATCAGCGTGCCGCGACGCGAGAACAAGACCGCGGTTCCCGAGCGGCGACCGGAACCATGGTTCGCACGGCCTCCCCTTCCCCGGACACCGGGACGCGTCGCACGTGCGCTGGATCGCCGGCGGCACGGGGGCCGGCGAGAGCACGTCGACCCGGCTGTCGGCCGACCGGCGCGGCATCGCGGTGCCCGACGGCGACCGTGCGGAACACGGCCGGTCGGCGCGGTGCGCGTCGCGGCGTCACCCGCGCCTGTCCGCCCGCGCGGAGCGTCCCCGGGCGACAGGCGGCGGGGCCGCCCCCCGGCAGGTGTCCAGGCGACTCCGAGCCCGCACGGGCAGACCGCGGCCTCCTTGGTGAGGACCTCATCGCCATGCCCTCCGACCGCGTCATCATGGTCGGCCACTTCGGGATCCCGCCCGGTCACCTCGCACCGCCGCCGCGGCAGCCCGGCCGAGCCCTCTTCCCGCTGCCCGCACCCCGGTTCCGCCGGGAGGCACTCGCCGAAGCGCTGCGCGGACTCCGCCCGCGCGCGCCGACCGGGGCGGCGGCGACCCCGGACCCGTGCCCGCCGAGCGCCTCGGACGCGATGCCCCCTGGGACGAGGAGGTCCGCAGGCAGGCGGACGACCACGGACTCGGCACCACCACGATCGACGGCGGTGTTCCCGTCACCGGCCCGGCCGCCCGGATGGCGGTGCGGTTCGGGCCGGCCCCCGGAGCGTGAGGCCCACCCGGCCGACGCGCGAGCCGGGCGCGCGGAGCGGCGTCCCCGCAGCGGACCTCCGCCTCGGCCGCCCGGCCGGCCCCGCCGGGGCTCCGGGGCTCCGGGGCTCCGGGGCGGAGACGGCGTCTGCCGGCCCGCGCGGGGCGCGGGCCGGCAGACGCGTCGCTGCTCAGGAGGTGTGGGGGCAGTTGCCCCGGTACTCCTCGATGGTCAGGCTGGGCCGGGGCAGCGGGCAGAGGAACTGCTCGTAGCGGGTGTCATTGTCGATGAATCGTTTCAGCCACGAGATGCTGTACTTCGCGATCGTGGTGTCCGAGGTGTTCGGCGCGAAGTGGGAGGCGTTGTTCAGCTCCAGGTACGCCCGGTCCAGCGTGGACGGCAGCGACTGGTAGAACGGCTCGGCGTGCGAGGAGACCGGGGCGACGCTGTCCCCGTCGGCCCCGATGATCAGGGTGGGGGTCCTGACCTCGGGCCAGGTCTTGTCCGTGTGCCACGGGGTGAGGGGGATGGCCGCCTGGAGCGCGGGCCGGGTCTTGGCCGCCTGGAGGGAGCCGCCGCCGCCCATCGAGTGGCCCATCACGCCGAGCCGGGTGGCGTCGACGCGTCCGCGCACCGAGCTGCGCTCGGTGAGGTGGTCCAGCGCGGCGAGGAGCTGCTGGGCGCGGCTGTCGGGCTGGTCGTAGATGGTGTTGGTGTCGATGGTGAACACCACGAAGCCCTGGGAGGCCAGCCGCGGCCCCAGCCACGAGATGGAGGACTGGGTGCCGGTGAAGCCGGGCGACACCGCCACCGCGCCGAAGGTGCCGTCGGCGGTGGTGGTCGGGTAGTAGATCGTGCCGCCGCCGAAGCCGGTGACGCCCAGCGAGGAGACGGTGGTCTGCGACACCGCGTAGGGGCCGCGCGGCGCCTCGATGCTCGCCGTCGTCGGGTCGGGCCCGCGCTCGTACGGGTTCTCCGCGGCCTGGGCGCCGGAGGTGAGGGTGGTGCTCATGGTCGCGACGGCCGCGGCGGCGGCGAGAGTGCCGACCAGACGCCCGCGGCGGCGCCGGGGCGCTCCGCCCTCGGCGGTCGGGGCCGTTCTGCGGAGGGTTATTCGCACGACTCGTCCTTTCACCAGGGGTGAGCCACGCTGCCGCGCGGGCGGGATCGGGCAGGCCGAAGCAACCGGTCGTACGCCCGGCCGCACGTCTGTCACCTGCGGCAACGTAACTTACCGAGTGGTAGTAACGGGGAGTTGGAACTATAGAACCCCCCGGGCCGCCGCGTCATGACCCCTTCTCGGACGATGCTGGAACGTGTGCTTCCGCCCATCCGCCCGCCCGGCGCCGATGTGCACGAGTCCAATCGACGGCGCGTCGACGCCGCGTCAGCGGCGCTCCGCGGGAGGCCGGGAGCCCCGCGTCCGGGGCGCGGCGGCCGTGCCGCGGGCCGCCGCCCCGATGTGCTCCAGGACCGCGGCGAGCGCCGGGGAGCGCTCCGAGCCCGCGCGCACCGCCGCGAAGACGTTGCGGGACGGCGCCTGCCCCTCGACCGGCCGCACCGACAGGCCGGGACGGTGCAGGGGCTGCACCAGGCGCGGGACGAGGGCCACGCCCGCGCCCGCCTCGACCAGCGCGGCCAGGGACTGCCAGTCGTTCACGGCGTGGCGGACGTCCGGGGTGAAGCCGCCCGCCGCGCACACCGCGCGGGTCACGGCGCCGCAGCAGGTCCTGGCGTCCCCGACCACCCACGGGTCGGCGGCGAGCTCGCGCAGCGGCACGCTCGTCAGGCCGGTGAGCCGGTGGTCCGCGGGCAGGGCCACGTCCAGGACGTCGGTGAGCAGGTCGGTGCGGGTGTAGCGGCGGTCGGTGTGGGTGGGCGCGTCGCCGAAGTCCACGGCGACGGCCACGTCGACGTCCCCCGCGTCGAGCCGGGTGAACAGGCCGGGCGGCTCGGCCTCCACGACGGTGACCTCGATGCCGGGCCGCCGCCGGGCCAGGGCGCGCAGCACCGGCGGCAGCAGGCCGGAGATGGCGCTGGAGAACGCGCCGACGGTGACCGCTCCCCGCTCGCCGCCCGCCCACGCGGCGAGGTCGGCGCGGGCCCGCTCCAGTTGGGCGGCGATGCGGTCGGCGTGCTCCAGCACGATGCGCGCCTGGCCGGTGAGCCGCACCCCGCGGCCCTGCCGCTCGATCAGCGGGACGCCCAGCTCGCGGGAGAGGGCGGCGATCTGCTGGGACACCGCCGACGGGGTCAGGTGCAGCGCGGCCGCGGTCGCGGCGAGGCTGCCGCGGCGGTGGAGCTCCCGCAGCGCGCCCAGGCGGCGCAGATCGATGGTGAAGGCTTCGCTCACCTGTTCCATGCAGAAAGATTAACTGGACCTGAAGCGTTGGGGGCCGCCAGGATCGCTGCCATGACCGCATCCGCCACTCCCGCGCCCGGCCCGGTGTCCGCCGCGGCGGACACCGCTCCCGGCCAGGGCTTCCTCATCCTGCACGGCTGGCAGAACCACCGGCCCCCGGGCCACTGGCAGCACTGGCTCGCCGGCGAACTGACCCGCCTGGGCCACCCGGTGGGCTACCCGCAGCTCCCGGACGCCGACGAGCCCGACCTGGAGACCTGGCTCGCGGAGTCCGTCCGGCACCTGGACGCGCTGCGCGGCCGGGAGCGGGTGGTGCTGTGCCACAGCCTGTCGGTCCTGGTGTGGCTGCACCTGGTGGCGCGGCACCCGGGGCGGCGGCTGGCCGACCGGGTGCTGCTGGTCGCGCCGCCCTCCGTCGCGGTGACCGCGAGCTACCCCGAGGTGGCCGGATTCGTGCCGCCACGGCTGACCCCGGCGGACCTGGCCGCCGCCGCGGACACCCGCCTGGTCGCCGGGGACGAGGACGAGTACTGCGCGGGCGGCGCCGCGGCGCACTACGGCGCTCCGCTGGGCCTGGACACCGACGTGGTGCCCGGCGGCGGCCACCTGGACCTGACCGCGGGGTACGGCTCGTGGCCGGACGTGCTCGCCTGGTGCCTCGACCCGGGCACCCGCCTCGGCCCGCGGCCCGCGGAGGGGTGAACGCCGCGCGGCCGAGCGCGCGGCCGCCGCCGACGTGCGGCCCGGGGCGGTGGGGCGCACGATGGGAGGGTGCTCGCCGGTCACGGCGTGAGCGCGGCGAGCCCGTCCGCCCCGGGAAGGAGGGAGCGCCGCATGGAGTCCGCCGACTCGGCCGTGCGCCGCCTCGAGCAGATCCGGCAGTGGACGCTGCGCCCTCTGGAGACCGAGGCGTCGCTCGCCGAGGCCGAGTGCGCCCTGGTGCTCGCGTCGGTGACCGGGCGCGGCTGCCGCGCCGTCCCCCTCGACACCGGCCCGGTGGCGAGCACCGACGCCCGCGAGCACTACGCGCGCCTGGCGCGCTGCCTGCACCGGGCCCACGAGACGTACACGGCCAACGCCCAGGTGCGCGGCCCGCTCGGCCGGGCGCGGCACCGCATCAGCGCCGACGGCGGCCTGTCCGCGGCCCGCAACCACCGCGGCGCCTACGAGACGTCCCTGCTGCTGGCCCGCCTGGCCGCGGCCCGCGGGGAGGTGAACGCCACCTACCGCTGGCTGGACGCCGCCCGGGAGGCGCTCGACCGGTACTGCGCGCGGCTGGCCCTCGGGTTGCACTTCGTCGTCTCCCCGCACAGCACCGGGGCCCTCCAGCCGCAGGCGGACCTCTACCTCCAGGCCAAGAACTGCTTCGACACGGACGTCGCCCGGCTGTGGCGCGTCTTCGGCCAGATCTGCCGTCATGTGGCGGCGAGGGCCGGCCCGGAGTAGACGCGCCGGCCGGAGCAGGCGGTGGCGGGCACGGCGGAGGCGGCCGGTGCTCGCGAGGAGCACCGGCCGCCTGGGGTCACCATCCCGGCGCATCACCCACCGCTGGGGTCACCACCCCGTTGCCCCACCCCCCGCTGGGGTCACCACCCGTCGCATCACCCGCCGCTGGGGCGGCGGGTGGGGCGACGGGAGGGCGGTCAGTTCTTGTGGATCACGATCTGGCCCTTGGAGATCGCGTTCGCCGGGTCGGCGTCGGGTGCCGCGCCCTTCTGGTTGTCGTAGACGAGCGTGTCGTCGGCGGTGCGCCAGATGCGCATCCGCAGCCGGTCCGGGTCGCCGTCGATCGCGGTCAGCATGAAGGCGTGGCCGCTCTGGCCGTTCACCGTGCCGCTGCCCTTGTAGACGGCCTTGTCCCCGGCCACGACCAGCCACTGGTAGCCGGTGGAGTGGAAGTTGAGGCTGCCCGCCTTGAACTGGAACTCGGTCTGGCCGGACGGCACCTCGGCGCCCTTGTGGTACTTGGAGACGAAGCCGAAGTTGGCCGTCCCGGTGGCACCCGGCTCGGCCGGGTAGGCGCCCGCGGGCGAGTGAAGGGTGCCGCCGCCGGTGACGAACCCGCCGTCGGGGTCGTACACCACGACGAAGCCGCAGTCCGCGGTGTCGGAGCCGCCGTCGTCGTCGGTGACGGTGACGCTGATGGTGTAGATCCCGGCCGCGGTGTACTGGTGGGCGGCGCCGACCGGCGAGCTGACGCCGGGGACGCCGGTGACCTGCCCGTCACCCCAGTCGACGGTCATCGTGTGGGTGTCGAGCACCCCGGGGTCGGTGAAGGAGCCGGTGAAGGACACGTCGGTGCCGACCTTGTGCGGGTCGACGGGGCAGGGGCCGAGGGTGAGGTCGGGGGCGACGTTTTTCACCGTGACCGTGGCGGTGTCGTCGTCGGTGAGGCCGTTGTCGTCGGTGACGGTCAGCTTCACCTCGTCCGCGCCGTCGTCCAGGCCCTGGTAGGTGGCCACCGCCTGGTCGGCGTCGGCCAGTGCGCCCACCCCGGCGTCGGCGCCGCTCCACGCGTACGACACGACGGTGCCGTCCGGGTCGTGGCTGGCGGAGCCGTCCAGGGTCGTCGAGGTGCCCTCGTCCACGGCGCGGTCCTGGCCCGCGTCGGCGACCGGGGGCAGGCATTCGACGGTGACCTGCACCGCGGGGAAGACCACCGGCGCGCCCTCGTCGTCGGTGTAGTCGACGGACTGGTTGACGTTCAGCGGTCCGCACGGGGCGCCCTGGTGCCTCACCTGGTAGGTGATGACCAGGTTCTCGTCGCCGAGCTGGGCGCGCGTCCAGGTGAAGCCGGTGTCGGTGACGTTCCCGATGCCGGAGCCGGGCAGGTTGGCGGTGACCGTGCCCGGGACCAGCCGCCACGGCGCGTCCAGGGTGACGTCGATCCTCGGGTTGGTGGCGCCCGGCACCACGATGGCCTCGACGATCGCCTTCAGCGCCTTGTCGAGGTCGCCGAAGTCGCCCACGGAGAAGGTGTTGTCCGCTCCCGGGCCGCTGGCGACGGTCTCCAGCGTGGCCTGGTTGACGCCGTCGCCGACGCCGACCGCGATCACCGTCGCCCGCGGGTGCAGCTCCTCGGCCCGCTCCTTGGTCGGGTCGCCGGTGTTGGGGTTGCCGTCCGTGATGACCAGGACGACCTCGTTCCGGTCGGGCTCGTCGGCGCCCAGGACGGTCTTGGCCTGCGTCAGGCCGCAGGAGATGCAGGTGCCCCCGTTCTGCTTGGGGTTGTTCTGGATGGCGGCCTTGACGGCCTCCTTGTCGCCGTCGAGCGGGTGGACGGTCTCCCCGGTGTTGGAGAACCCGACCACGCCGACCGTGCCGCCGTTGGCGAACAGGCCGTGGCCCGCGACGCCGTCCACGACACTCTCGGCGAAGTCGTTCATCTGCTGGTACTCGGTGCCGTTGATGCTGCCGGACTCGTCCAGCACCAGCACCAGGTCGGTGGGCGTGGACTGGGTGCTGGACTCGCCGTCGAGCGTGAGCTGCACCGTGGAGGTGCCGAACCTGCTGATCGTGGTGGGGCTCGCCGAGGCCCCCGGGGCCGGCGCGGCGGTCGCGGCCGGCGCCCAGGCCAGGGCGGCGGTCGTGGCGACGGCCAGCGCCACCGCGGTGGTGACGGCTCTTCGTGGACCTGTCCTGCGTCGGCGCAGGGCTGTGCGCATGATTCCCCCCCCGGAATCGGCGGCCGGACGGCACCTGGTGCGCCGTCCTGGCGGCTGCGGGGGAAGCCTCGCGGCGTGGTGACGCTTTCGTCAATAAGAAAGGATGAGCGTATTAGCGTTTCAGGTCACGATATGGATTTCCCCGCCAGAAATACGCTCGCCTGATGTATTGCCAGTACGAAAGTTCGAATAAATGGGCGGAATTTTCTGGGATTTCGATGCGCTGGAATGCCCTTCGGAAGTCGGCGCGGGGCGGCGGCCCGCACCCCGGGCCGACGCACCCCATGTTCACGTACGTGAACAAGAGTCGTGCTGACGAACCCATTGAGCCCGTCCGCCCCCGGTGGTACGACGTGGGCATGACGATGAGCCGACGGACGTTCGTGGGTGCGGTCGTGCCGGTCACGCTGGGCGCGGGGGCGGCGCTCGGCACCGGGGGGACCGCCCGGGCGGTGGACCGGGGCGCGGTGGTGCGGGCCATGGTGCGGGCCGCCGAGTTCATGGATGAGGAAGTCTCCTACCGCGGCGGCTATGTGTGGAACTACCTGCCCGACCTCTCCGCCCGCTGGGGCGAGATGCGGGCGCGGCGCACCATGTGCTGGGTGCAGCCGCCGGGCACCCCGTCCGTGGGGCACGGCCTGCTGGACGCCTACCACGCCACCGGCGAGGAGCGCCTGTACCGCGCCGCCGAGCGCACCGGCCTGGCCCTGGTCGCCGCTCAGCACCCATCCGGCGGGTGGAACTACGTGCACGACTTCGCGGGCGAGGACGCGCTGCGCGAGTGGTACGCCACGGTCGGGGCCAACGGCTGGCGGCTGGAGGAGTTCCAGCACCACTACGGCAACGCCACCTTCGACGACGCCACCACCTCCACCGCGGGGCAGTTGCTGCTGCGGCTGTACCTGGAGCGGGGCGACCGCAGGTTCGGGCGGGCCCTGGGGCGGGCCGTCGGCTTCGTGCTCCGCTCCCAACTGCGCGGCGGCACCGCGGACGGCGGCTGGCCGCAGCGGTACCCGGCGGTGCGCGGCGTGGACGCGATGCCGTGGCCGGACCACGTGCCGTCCTGGGTCCCGGCCGACGCCCGGCCCGCCATGGAGGACGGCGACTACACGAGCCAGGTGACCTTCAACGACGACGTGCTCGGCGAGAACGTCAAGTTCCTGCTGATGTGCGCCGTGGGCCTCGGCCGCCGCGAGCTGACCGGGCCGGTGCGGCGGGCGATGGAGTGCCTGCGCCGCCAGCAGCGACCCGGCCCGCAGGCCGGGTGGGGCGCCCAGCACCTGGCCCGCCCGCGGGGCGGCCGTCCCGCGGGGGCCCCGGCCAGCGCGCGCTCCTACGAGCCGCGGGCCCTGGCTCCCGCCGTCACCCAGACCAATGTGCGCCAGTTGTTCCACTACTTCCGCCTCACCGGCGACCGCGCCTTCCTGCGGCGCGTGCCGGAGGCGCTGGCGTGGCTGGAGACCTGCCGGCTGACGCCCCGGCAGATCGAGGAGAACCCGCTGCTGGCCGGCCGCACCCATCCGACCCATGTGGAGCTCGGCAGCAACCGGGCCAGGTTCGTGCACCGCTTCGGGTCCAACGTCCGCAACGGCGCCTACTACTGGGACCACGACCACCGCCACACCCTCAAGCACTCCCCCGCGGCCAAGAACCTGAACCCGGCCGCGCTGTGGGCCACCTACGAGGAGCTGGCCGCGATGCCGGACGCGGAGGTCGCGGCCATGGTGGAGCGGTCGCCGATGAGCCCGCGCGGCGGGGCGCTGCCGCGCTGGTTCTCCGTCAGGCGCCCGGAGCTCACCGACCTGTTCGCCGGGGCGCCCTCGCCGCTGCCCGCGGTCGGCGCGGACGAGGCGGCCCGGCTGGTGGCCGAGCTGGGCGACCGCGGCCACTGGCGCTCGGCGATCCCCGTGACCACCAACCCCTGCGCCGGCCCCGGCACCGACGAGCCGTACGACGGGCGCGCGTTCATGAGCACCGACGTCGGCGACGTCCACGACACCTCGCCCTACGACCCGCGCACGCCCCCGCAGGAGCCGCCGTACACCCCGGCGGAGCGCGCCGAGGGCATCACCACCGAGACGTTCACCGCGAACCTGGCCCGGCTGACGGCGCATGTGGCGGGAGCCTGAGGCGCGCGCCCCCGCGGCGCGGGGGCGGGCGCGGGCGGGGCCCCGTCCGGGTGCCGGGCGGCCCCTCTGCCATGATGACCGGCGGAAACGGGTCGGGCACGGTCCCGGAGGGGGATGGTCGTCGGCATGTCCATGGAGTCGTCGCCGGCGGGGCCGGCACCGTGCCGGGTGACGGTGTGCCGGGACTGCTGCTGCGGCAGCGCCAAGGTGCCGGGGGTGGACCACGCGGAGCGCACCGCGTGGCTCGCCGGGCGGGTGCCGGTGCGGATCTCCGCGTGCCTGGACGTGTGCGAGCGGGCGAACGTGGTGGTGGTGCAGCCCTCGGCGCGGGGGCGGGCAGCGGGCGGGCGCCCGGTGTGGCTGGGGCTGGTCAACGACCCCGAGGCGTTCGAGGACATCGCCGCGTGGGTCGAGGCGGGCGGCCCCGGGGTCGCCGAGCCGCCCGAGGTCCTGGAGCTGTACACGTTCACCCCGCCGGGCCGCGCCGTCGGCTGACCGGGGCGGCGGGGCACCGGCCGGAATGAACCCAGGAAGTTCAATGTTCAACGGACCCCGGGGGCGGAGAGCCGGCAGGGACCGGCCCGCCCCCACCGAACGCGTGCCGCACCGCGCACGCGGGAGAGGAGCCGTCATGACCTGGGACCGGCTGGACGGGAGCACCGCGGAGCGCTGGGCGCGGGCCCGGCTGTTCTTCGACGCGAAGGACTACGCCGAGGCCGCCCGCATCCTCGCCGGCGTGGTGGACGACGCCCCGGGGCAGGTCGCCCCCCGGCTGCTGCTGGCCCGCGCCTACTACCACTCCGCCCAGTTGCGCCGCGCCGAGCGGGAGCTGCGCGAGGTGATCCGCCTGGACCCGGTGGAGGACTACGCCCAGTTGATGCTGGGGCGCACCCTCCAGCGGCAGGGCCGGAACGCGGAGGCGGAGCGGTGGCTGCGCACGGCCTCGGCGCTCCGCGGCCCGTCCGCGGCGCCCGCGGACCGGGCGTAGGAGAAGGAAGGCGCCGTGGGGGCGGACCCGGCCGGGTCCGCCCCCACGGCACGGCTGGGACCGCCGCGCGGCTACCCGTGCACCGAGCGGACCACCCGGGCCGGGTTGCCCACGGCGACGACGCCCGCCGGGACGTCCCGGGTGACAACGGCGCCGGCGCCGATCACACTGTCGTCGCCGATGGTCACACCGGGCAGCACGATGACGCCGCCGCCCAGCCACACGTTGTCGCCGATGGTGATGGGCCGCGCCGCCTCCAGCTTGTCGCGGCGCGGCCCCGGCTCCAGCGGGTGCGTGGGCGTGAGCAGTTGCACGTTGGGGCCGATCTGGCAGTCCCGCCCGATCCTGATGGGCGCGACGTCCAGCGCGGTGAGGTTGTAGTTGACGAAGGTGCCCTCGCCGACGGAGAGGTGGGTGCCGTAGTCGACGTACAGGGGCGGCCGGATGTGGGCGGTGGGCGCGAGGTCACCGACCAGCTCCTCGACGATCGGCCGCGCCGCCTCGACGTCCTGCGCGTAGGCGGCCAGGTAGGCGGCGGCCAGGCGCACGGCGCGCTGCTGCTCGCGGGCGATCTCGGGATCGTCGGCAATGTACAGGTCTCCGGCGAGCATCCGCTCGCGGTTGGTCCGGGGGTCATCGGCGAAGTAGTCGGGCATGGGCACGACCGTACGTCCGTCAGCCCCAGCCGTCGCGGGCGGTGGCGACGGCGACGGTGTTGGCGCCGACCACGGCCGCGACGGCGAGCCACTCGACGGCGTCCGGCGACTGGCCCAGCACCACCAGGCCGACCAGCACCGCGAGCACCGGGTTGACGCTCATGAAGACGCCGAAGAAGCGGGCCGGGACCCGGCGCAGCGCCAGCATGTCCGCGAGGAACGGCACCGCCGACGACAGCACGCCCGCGGCGGCGGCGCAGCCCAGCGCCCCGGCGGTCGGCGGGTGGTGGACCAGCACCACCGCGCCGACCGGCACGTACAGCAGGGCGGACGCCCCGGCCGCGGCCGCGGGCCCCTGGACGCCCGGCAGCCGGGCGCCGACGACCCGGTTGAGCAGGATGTAGCAGGCCCAGCAGGCGGCGGCCAGCAGGCCCAGGGCGATGCCCGGGTAGTCGGTGCTCGGCCGGGGGCGGGCGAGGGCGACGACCGCGGCCCCGGCGACGAGCGCGCACCCCAGGTCGAGCCGGCGGCGGGACTCGGCGAGCGCGACCGCCAGCGGGCCGAGGAACTCCAGCGTCACCGCGAGGCCGAGGCCCACCCGGTCCACGGCCGTGTACAGCGACAGGTTCATCGTGGCGAAGACCGCCGCCAGGGCCAGCACCGGCCACCACTGCCGCCGGGTGAACCCGCGCACCCGCGGCCGGCCTACGGCCAGCAGCACCGCCCCGGCCACCCACTGCCGCACCGCCACCACCCCGGGCGGGCCGAGCACGGGGAAGGCCAGCGCGCCGGTGGCCGCGCCGACCTGGTTGGAAAGGCCGCTGCCGAACATCAGCGCCACACCCGCCCGGCGCCCGCCGCGCCCGGCCCGGCCGCCCCCGGCGGGCGCGCCGCCCCGGGTCCGCCCCTTGTGTACGGACATCTCCATGGCCGGAGCGTGTCGGTGCGGCGCGGATGCGCAAAATGCATGCACGCCCATTCGCATACGCTTCAGTCATGCATGGGGCGGACAGGGACGGCCCGGCCGGGAGCGCGCGCGGGTCCGCGGGGCGGGGTGCGGCCCGGGGTGCGGCGGGCGGGCGCCGGCCCGCGGGGGCCGCCGGGGCCGGGGAGCTCGAGCTGCGGCACCTGCGCTGCCTGGTGGCGATCGTGGACACCGGCAGCTTCACCGACGCCGCCATCGAGCTGGGCGTCTCGCAGGCCGCGGTGTCCCGCACGCTGCTGTCGCTCGAGCGGGTGCTCGGGGTGCGGCTGCTGCACCGCACCAGCAGGAACGTCACCCCCACCACCGCGGGCGTGCAGGTGCTCGCGCGGGCCAGGCATCTGCTCGCCGAGGCGGAGGACCTGGTGCGGGAGGCCACCACGGGCCACACCCGGCTGCGGATCGGCCACGCCTGGTCCGCGATGGGCCGCCACACGCGGGAGTTCCAGCGCCGGTGGGCGGCCCGGTACCCGGACGTGGACCTGCACCTGGTCCGCGCCAACACCGCCACCGGAGGGCTGGCCGAGGGGCTGTGCGACATCGCGGTGGCCCGCGCGCCGTTCGACGAGCGGCGCTTCGCCGCCGCGGTCGTCGGCCACGAGCGCCGCTACTGCGCCATGGCGGCCGACGACCCGTGGGCGCGGCGGCGCTCCGTGCGCCTGGCGGAGATCCGCGAGCGGGTCCTGCTCATCGACCGGCGCACCGGCACCACCACGCTCGACCTGTGGCCCGCCGGGGCCCGGCCCGAGGTGGAGTACACCCAGGACATCGACGACTGGCTCGCCATGATCGCCGGAGGCCGGTGCGTCGGCGTCACCCCGGAGAGCACCGTCACCCAGTACCGGCGCGACGGCGTGGTCTTCCGCCCGCTGCGGGACGCCGGCCCCGTGCCGGTGCGGCTGATCTGGCGCCGCCACGACCCGCACCCGGCCACGCACGCCGCCGTGGCCCTGCTGACGGACCTGTACCGGCGGCGGTAGGGGCGGGCCGGCGCGCGGCCGGCCTCGCGCGGGGCGGCGGCCGGTCACGGGAGGGGCACGGACACCACGTGGTAGGCGGTGCTCCCGGCGACCGGGGTGGTGAAGCGGGCGTTGGGCAGGTACAGGCGGCCGCGGTACGCCGCGACGGTGGTGGGCACGTCGAAGGCGGGGGCGGTGACCGTGCCCGTGACGGCGCCGGTGCGGCCGCGGGCGTCGAGGGTGATCACGGCCAGCCGGTTGACGCGGTTGAGCACCGCGTACAGGGTGCGTCCCCGGCGCAGCAGCCCGTCCCCGTGCGCCAGCGACGCGCCGCCCAGGTCCACCTCGGCGGCGGCGCCGGTCCGCGGATCGACCCGGTACAGGGCGCCCCCCGAGGTGTGCACCACCAGCAGCGCGCGGCCGTCCGGGGTGGTGGTGATCCCGTTGGCGCCCAGGCCGGCGGCGGGCTGGGGGAAGCCGGTCAGCGGCACGGCGACGATGTCGCGCGGCGCGGGCAGGGCGCCGCGGGGGCCCAGCGGCAGGACGTACAGCACGGGGTGGTGCGAGTCGGTGAGGAAGGCCGCGTCCGGGGTGAGGACCACGTCGTTGACGAACCCGGTGGCGGGCGGGGTGAGCAGGCGGTAGGCGGCGAGCGTCCTGCCGGTGGCGGTGTCCAGCACCCGGGCGTCTCCCCCGGTGCCGCCCGCGGCGAACAGCCGTCCGGCCCGGTCGGCCTTCAGGCCGAGGCAGGGGGTGCCGGGGCCGGCGGCGAGCCCGGACCCGGCGCCGGTGGCCAGGTCCACGCGGTGGACGGCGCCGGTGACACGGCTGCCGAAGTAGGCGATGCCGTGCCGGTCGATGGCGATGCCCTCGGGGGCGAAGCCGTCCGGCAGGGCCGCGGAGGTGACGGGCTGCCCCCGCCCGGCGAGGGTGCGGGCCGTGGCGGTGCCCGGCAGGGCGGCGGCGCCCGCGGTGGTGGCGGCGGCGAGCAGTGCCCGCCTGGTGAGGGTGCGTGCGGTCATCGTCGCTCCTCGGGTGGGTGTCCATGGTTCGGCGGGGCCCGGTGGGGAACCCGGCTGCCCGACACTCGGTTCCCGTCGGCCTCGCACGCCACACCGGAACCGGAGCCGGAACCGGGGACGTGGGCGGTTGCGACCGCATCGTGGGACTTTGTTTACCTTCCCTGGGTGGAACGCCCCGCGGTCGGCGGTAACGCTGTGCGGCAGCACCACCCGCTCCGGAGGCACAGTGAACGTATCCCTCGGTGTGTGGGCGCTGACCATCGTCACGCTCTGCGCGCTCATCGCCGTCGACTTCCTCATCGGACGCAGACCGCACGAGGTCTCCCTCAAGGAGGCCGGCATCTGGTCGGCCGTCTGGATGGCCCTCGCCGTCGCCTTCGGGCTCGGCCTGCTGGCGGTGGCCGGGGGCGGGCCGTCGGGCGAGTTCTTCGCCGGGTTCATCACCGAGAAGTCGCTCAGCGTGGACAACCTGTTCGTGTTCGTGCTGATCATGGCGAAGTTCGCGGTGCCCACCGTGTACCAGCAGCGGGTGCTGATGGTCGGGGTGCTGATGGCGCTGGTGCTGCGCGCGGGCTTCATCGCCGCGGGCGCCGCGATCATCTCCGCGTTCTCCTGGGTGTTCTACATCTTCGGCGCCTTCCTGGTCTGGACGGCCTGGAAGCTGGTCCAGGACGCCCGCAAGGGCGGGCACGAGGAGGAGTACGAGGAGAACAAGCTGCTCAAGGCGGTGGAGCGCCGGTTCGGTGTGGCCGACAGGTACCACGGCACCAAGCTGTTCGTGCGGCGCGACGGCAGGCGCGTGATGACCCCGATGATGGTCGTGATGCTGGCGATCGGCTCGACCGACGTGCTGTTCGCGCTGGACTCCATCCCGGCGATCTACGGGCTCACCCAGGACCCGTACATCGTCTTCACCGCCAACGCCTTCGCGCTGATGGGCCTGCGGCAGCTCTACTTCCTCATCGGCGGGCTGCTGAAGAAGCTGGTCCACCTCTCCTACGGCCTGTCGGTGATCCTCGGCTTCATCGGCGTGAAGCTGGTGCTGCACGCCCTGCACGAGTCCGGGGTGCACGTGCCGGAGATCAGCATCCCCGTCTCGCTCGGCGTCATCTGCACCGTCCTGGCCGTCACCACGGCGACGAGCCTGTGGGCGTCGAAGCGGCAGGCGCACGAGACAGCGGGTTCACATGACTGAACATCGCACATGAACATGTCCGAGCCAGAAGGCGACGCACCTATCACAACAGGCCACGAGTCAAGCGTTCCTGACATCTGTTCATGTGGATGAACCCGGTGTAAGGTCCCTCCCCATGGGCGGCGGCAGCGGGGCGCCGCCGGAAGCGCGCGTTCCGGGGCCTGCCAGGGCCGTCGGCCGCCGGACGGGACCCGGCGCCCCGCGGCACCTCCGCGGCCTGCCCCACCACCCTCATTCCGCTTCGGGACAGGACGGGCTCATGGACACCACCGCGCTCGACACCACCGGCCGCACGGCGCGCGGACGCCGGCGGCGCACCGCACTCGGCGCCGCCGCCGCGCTGGCGGCCACGGCCGCCGTCGTCTCCGGCACCGGCGACGCCGGCGCCGCCCCCGCCGCCGCCACCACGATCACCGTGGCCAAGGACGGCAGCGGCCAGTACTCGACCGTCCAGGCGGCGGTCAACGCCGTGCCCGCGGGCAACTCGCAGCGCGTCGTCATCCGGATCGCGCCCGGCACCTACCGGGAGCTGGTGCAGGTCCCCTCGAACAAGCCGTACATCACCTTCCAGGGCACCGGGGCGAGCCGCCGGGACGTGGTGCTCGTGTACAACAACGCCAGCGGCACGCCCAAGCCAGGCGGCGGCACCTACGGCACCAGCGGCAGCGCCAGCGTCTCGGTGGACGCCAACGAGTTCCAGGCCCGCAACCTCACCGTCTCCAACGACTTCGACGAGGCCGCCAACCAGCACATCAGCGCCCAGCAGGCCGTCGCGCTGCGCACCGCCGGCGACCGGATCGTGCTGGACAACGTCCTGGTCACCGGCGACCAGGACAGCCTGCTGCTCAACACCGCGGCCAAGGAGACGCTCGGCCGGGTGTACATGGCCAACTCCGAGGTCGTCGGCAACGTGGACTTCATCTTCGGCCGGGCCAGCGCCGTCATCGACAAGTCGGTGATCACGCTGAAGAAGCGGTGGAACGGCACCTCGGCGGGGTACGTGACCGCGCCGAGCACCGCCGCCGGCCGCAAGGGCTTCCTGATCGTCAACTCGACGGTCAGGGGCGACGTCGGCGCCAGGACCTTCCACCTGGGCCGCCCCTGGCACGCCGGGGGCGACGCCACCCTCGACCCGCAGGCGGTCGTGCGCAACACCAACCTCAGCGACGCCGTCAGGACCACGCCGTGGACGGACATGAGCGGCTTCTCCTGGAAGGACGACCGGTTCGCCGAGTACCGCAACACCGGGCCCGGCTCCGGCCCCGCGAGCAGCGAGCGGCCGATGCTCACCGACGCCCAGGCCGCCGACCACGAGATCGCCGACTGGCTGGCCGGGTGGACCCCGGGCGCGTCCTGACCGCGCCGCGCGGGGCCGCCCGGCGGCCCCGCGCGCCAGGGGCGGGCCGACGGTGCCGGGTCACGGCGCCGGGACCTCCCGGAGGGTCGGGAAGGAGTCCTGCGCCCCGGGCCGGGTGACGGCGGCGGCGCCCACCCGCACCGCGAGGCGCACCGCGGCGGCGAGCGTGTCGCCGCGGGCCAGCCGCCAGGCCAGGGCGCCGGTGAAGGCGTCGCCCGCGCCGGTGGTGTCCACCGCGGCGACGGGCAGCCCGGGCACCCGCACCGCGCCCGAGGCGTCGGCCGCGACCGCGCCGTCCGCGCCGAGCGTCACCACCACCGACCGCGGCCCGCGCGCCAGCAGCGCCGCGCACCACCGCTCGGGATCGTCACCGGGCGGCGTGCCCCCGCCGGGCCCCTTGCCGTCGCCGCCGAGCAGCGCCCGCGCCTCGTGCTCGTTGAGCACCAGCGGGTCGCAGGCCGCGAGCACCTCCTCCGGCAGCGGCGCGGGCGGCGAGGGGTTGAGCACCACCCGGGTGGCGGGGCCCGCGGCGCGCACCGCCGCGGCGACGGTGGCGAGCGGGACCTCCAGTTGCAGGCTCACCACCCGCGCCGAGCGCAGCAGTCGCGCCGAGGCCCGCACGTCGGCCGGGGACAGCAGGGCGTTGGCGCCGGGCGACACCACGATGCTGTTGTCCCCCTCCGGGCCGACGACGATCAGCGCCACACCGGTCGGCGCGCCGCCGGTCAGCACCGCGCCGGTGGCCACGCCCGCCGAGGAGACCGCGGCCAGCAGGAGCCTGCCGTGCGCGTCGTCGCCGACCCGGCCCAGCAGGGCCGTCCTGGCGCCGAGGCGGGCGGCGGCCACGGCCTGGTTGGCGCCCTTGCCGCCGGGGTGGGTGGCCAGGTCGGAGCCGAGCACGGTCTCGCCCGCCGCGGGCCGCCGCTCCACCCGGACCACCAGGTCGGCGTTGGCCGAGCCGACGACCACCACGTCGTGGACGGACTCCATCCGGGATCCTCTCCTCGTCGGGGCTGCGCGCGGCGCCGGGCCCGCCGGTCCGGACGGCGGGTCGCGGACCGGGCCCGGCCGCGCCGGCGACGCCTTCACCGGGCACTTCACCACACACCCCCCGCCCCCGGCGAGCGCTCCCTATGTTGGAGGCATGTCCGGTGCCCCCGTGACGCTCTTCCTCTGCGGCGACGTGATGCTCGGGCGCGGCGTGGACCAGATCCTGCCCCACCCCGGCGACCCCCGGCTGCGCGAGCCGTACGTCACCGACGCCCGCGCCTACGTCGAGCTGGCCGAGGCCGCCCACGGCCCCGTGCCGCGCCCCGTCGGCCCCGCCTACCCCTGGGGCGACGCCCTCGCCGCGCTGGACCGGGCCGCGCCCGACGCCCGGGTGGTGAACCTGGAGACCAGCGTGACCACCGGCGGCGACTTCTGCCCGGACAAGGGCATCCACTACCGGATGCACCCCGCCAACCTGCCCTGTCTGGCCGCGGTCCGCCCCGATGTGTGCGCGCTGGCCAACAACCACGTGCTGGACTTCGGCCGCGGCGGGCTCGCCGACACCCTGGGCGCCCTGTCCGCCGCGGGTCTGCGCACCGCGGGCGCGGGCCGGGAGGCGGAGGAGGCGCGGCGGCCCGCGGTCGTCCCGCTGGGCGGGGGCCGCCGGCTGGTGGTCGCGTCGTTCGCCATGGCGTCCAGCGGCGTCCCGCGCGGCTGGGCGGCGACCGGCACCCGGTCCGGCGTGGACTTCTTCGCCGAGCCCTCGCCCGGCGCAGCGGCCGAGGTGGTGGAGCGGGTGCGCCGGGTCGGGCGGCCGGGCGACGTCGTGGTGGCCTCCGTGCACTGGGGCTCCAACTGGGGCCACCACGTCACCCGCGCCCAGGTCCGCTTCGCGCACGCGCTGATCGACGGCGGCGTGCACGTGGTGCACGGCCATTCCTCGCACCACCCGCGCCCGGCGGAGGCGTACCGGGGCGGGCTGGCGCTGTACGGGTGCGGTGACCTGATCGACGACTACGAGGGCATCACCGGCCACGAGCGGTACCGGGACGACCTGCGGCTGCTGTACCTGGTGACGGTGGACCCGGACGGCGGCGGTCCCCCGGCCTGCCGGATGGTGCCGCTGCGGGCGCGGCGGATGCGCCTAGAGCCCGCGCCGCGGGCGGACCGCGGGTGGCTGCGGGAGACCCTCGACCGGGTCGGCCGCCCGTTCGGCACCCGGGTCGCCGCGGCGCGGGACGGCACGCTGGTCCTGCGCCCCGAGGGCGGGTGAGCGCGGGGGACGCCCGCCCGGCCCGGCGGCTACTGGTCGCCGACCCGCACCAGGGCGAGGGTGATGTTGTCCGGTCCGCCCGCGTCGATGGCGGCCTTCCACAGCTCGAACGCGGCGCGGCCGTCGCCGTGCTCGCGCAGCACGGCCTCCACCGTCTCCTCCGGCACCGGGTCCGTCAGGCCGTCGCTGCACACCAGGTAGCGGGTGCCCGGGGTGAGCGGGACGGTGCGCACATGCGGGGTGACGCCGGTGAACTCGGGGCTGCCGCCGAGGCTCTGGGTGACCACGGAGGTGGTGCGCTGCCCCGGGGCGAGCGGCGGGCTGTCGTCCACGCTGAGCCGGCGCAGCCCCTCGTCGTCGGACATGGCGAACACGCGGCTGTCGCCGACGTTGAACACCAGGAGCGACTCGGGGAGCAGCACCGCGCCCGCGACCGTGGTGCCCATCGCGGTGAGTCCGGGCCCGGCGTCCGCGGCGGCGAACACGGCGCGGTTGCACCCCTCCAGCGCCTCCCGGACCGGTTCCTCGGCGTCCAGCACCGGCCCGAGCGTGGCCAGTCTGCGCACGACCAGGGCGCTGGCCACCTCCCCGCCGGGGTGCCCGCCGAGCCCGTCGGCGACCGCCGCGACCAGCGGGGTGCCCACGGGGAACAGGAACGTCTGCGGGTTCTCGGTCACGGTGCCGCAGAGCGTCCAGGGCCCCACCACGAGACTGTCCTCGTTGCGCTCCCGGAGCAGGCCCGGGTGGCTCAGCGCGCTGACGACGATGTACGGCATCGAGGGCCGCCTTCCGGCTGTGGACGGATGGACGGGGACGGGGGACCGGGACGGACGGGGCGGGGGCGCTCCGGCCCCGGACGGGTGTCCGCCTTCCCCCATTGTCGCGCCGCACGCCGCTTCCCGGGCGGCGGCCCGCTCCCCCGGCGCCGCCCCGCACCACCGTCGCCGTCCGGCGGGCCCCCGGGGGATCATGAGGCCCGGAGGTGACGGCATGACGGAAGGGGCAGCCGCGCGGAAGCGGCTGGGCGACGGCAAGTACCTGCTGGTCACGACGTTCCGCAGGGACGGGCGCGCGGTGCCCACCCCGGTGTGGGTGGTGCGGGACGGGGACGCCCTCGGGGTGTGGACGGCCGCCGGGTCGGGGAAGGTCAAGCGGATCCGCAACCGCGCGGACGTGCTGGTCGCGCCGTGCGACGCGCGGGGCAGGCCCACCGGGGGCGCGGTGCCGGGGCGGGCCGAGGTCCTCGGGCGCGACGGCACCGAGCGCTACCGGCGGCTGGTGGGCCGCAAGTACGGCGTGGTCGGGCGGCTGGTCCTGCTGGGCAGCCGCCTGCGCAACGGCCGGGACGGCACGGTGGCCATCCGGATCACCCTGGCCTGACGCCGGCCGCTCACCGGAGCAGGCCGGGGGGCACCAGGCGCTGCGCGCGGAGCTCTCCCAGGACCAGCCGGGCGAACTCGGTGGCGCCGCGTTCCGAGGTGTGGGTGTTGTCGCGGGCCTCGTTGTACAGGCAGAGCGCCTCGGACACCTCGGGGCCCAGCTCCTCCACCCGCCGCCGGGTCGGCGCGGTGAGGTCGATCAGCGGCACCCGCTCGTCCGCGGCCAGGGTGCGCACCTGCCCGGGCAGGTCCACGCCGAGGACGTTGACGTGCAGGGCGGTGCCGTCGCTGCCCGGCGGCCGTGGGGGTGGCGGCGAGCGTCCGCCGACCGGCACGGGTCGTGACGGGACTCCTTCGGCGGTGGGATGCGGCGCGGGAGCGGCCCGTGCCGGAGGGACCATACGCCCTCGCGGCAAGCGCTTTCTAGACATGCGTCGCAGTTCTCCCCGGAACCTCGGGGATATCGGCGGGACCTCTTCCGCTTCCCGGGGAGTGTGCCTAACATCCGCTCAGAAAGCGCTTACTACCCCTGTCGCACGGCCGCGTCCCCCGGACGGCCCGCACGGCCCGCACCTGCGCACGGCCCCGCGCCCTCGCACCCCCGCACCGCACCGCTCAGCCACCCGCCGGGGCCACGGCCGCCCGACCGACCGCCGTCCGTTCCCGGGATCCGGCCGCAACTCGGAAGGAGCGTCATGTTCTCGTCATGGGTGTCCCGGGTCACGGGAGGAGCGCTGGCGACGGCACTCGCCGCCCTGATCACCGTGGCCGGCCCCGGAGGCCGGGCGCACGCGGAGCGGCCGCTGGCCGACGCGCCGGACGGCTTCGCGAGCGTCAACGCGCTCGGGCAGAACGGCACCACCGGCGGCGCCGGAGGGCAGGTGGTCACCGCCACCACCTCCGAGCAGTTCCTGGACCACATCGACACCGTCGGCCCGCTGGTGATCCAGGTGCGCGGCACCATCGACATCTCCAGCAAGCAGGGCGTGCGACCGAACAAGACCATCATCGGAGTGGGCACCTCCGCGGTCATCAACGGGGGCGGCCTGGACTTCTACCGCTCGTACAACGTGATCGTCCGCAATCTGAAGTTCACCAACGCCGAGGACGACGCGATCAACGTCGGCCAGAACTCGCACCACATCTGGATCGACCACAACGAGTTCGTCTCCCCGGTGGACGGGGCGGTGGACATCGTCCGCGGCGCCGAGTACGTGACCGTGTCGTGGAACTGGTTCAACAGGACCGACAAGTCGATGCTGATCGGTCACTCCGACGGCAACGGCAGCCAGGACACCGGGCATCTGAAGGTGTCGATCCACCACAACTGGTTCGACGGGTCCAACCAGCGGCACCCGCGCGTGCGCTTCGGCGAGCCGGTGCACGTGTACAACAACTACTACCGCGGCAACGCCCTGTACGGGGTGGCCTCGACGATGAACGCCGGGGTGCTGGTCGAGGGCAACTACTTCGAGAACGTGCCCCACCCCTGCTACTCGGCGAGCGGCTACGCCGACTCGGGCCCCGGCCGCCTGGTGCAGCGCGGCAACGTGTTCAACGGCTCGGGCACGTGCGAGGTGAACGGCACCGTGGCGGAGCCGCGCAACCACTACGCGTACACGCTGGACCCGACGGCGAACGTGCCGTCGATCGTCAAGGCGGGCGTGGGCGTCGGAAGGATCGGCGCCTGACGGCCGACGGCCGGGTGCGGACCTCGGCGGTGGCCCGCACCCGGTCCGTCCTCCCCCGGAGGGGCGGACGCCCGGCCCCTCGTCCGCCGGGCCGCCCTACGCCGGGCGGACCGGGTGGCGGAGGACGGTGCGCATCCTCGCCGGGTCGGTCTCGCGCACGTCCGAGAGGTAGATCTCGTGGTGCGGGCCGGCGTGGCGGAGACCGCGGGCGGACGCGTACGCCTCCATCAGGGCCAGGGACGCCGGTTCCTCGGCGTAGGGGCCGTGGTGCGTCATCTGCACGCACAGGCCCTCGGTGAAGGTGACGAGCTGCACCCGGTCCACCGCCGCCCCCGACGGCCGGGCGTCCTCGCGCGCGGTGTCGGCCAGGGCCGGGTCCAGGTCGTCGGGCAGGCGCAGGAACAGGTGCCAGCGCCACTGCTCGCGCGGGACCTCCAGCGGGGGGCGGCGGTCCTCCACCCACCAGCGGCCCTCCAGCGGCGCCGCGTGAGGCACCGGCAGCGCCCCGGCGACGGTGTACAGCGCCCGCACGGCCGCGTCGTACTCGCCGCCGCCGGGCTCCCCCAGGCCGGTGGCGCCCAGGCCGCGCACCGGGCCGAAGGTGGCGAGCTCCGGCTCGTCCGCGGCGTGGTACCACTGGGCGGTGTCGTCGTTCACGGTGTCTCCTTCACGGGGATCAGCAGTTCGGTGACCAGTCGGCCGGGGTCCGTGGTGGCGGGGTCGGTGAGGTAGCCCTCCCGGAGGGGTCCACCCAGGTCGTGGCCCCGCTCCAGGCACCAGGCGAGCAGGGCGTGGGCGGTCAGGAAGATCTGGTCGTAGGGGCCGATGTGGATCGCGGCGGCGAAGAGACCGCCGGGCAGCAGGTCCACGGTGGTGCCCTGCGGCGCGGCCCGTCCGCCGGGCAGCGCCGCGGCGACGGCCACCGGGACGGCGTCACCGAGCTCCACGGGGAACAGGCCGGTCAGCCGGACGGGTGGCTCGCCCAGCGCCGCCAGGAGCCGGGCCACGCACCCCGAGGTGACCCGGCCGATGTCCCGCGGGCCGTCGGCCACGTCGCGGACGGCGGCCACCCGCAGCGGCTCCTCGCGCCGGAGGGTGACCTCGGTGCTGGGCAGCCCGTCCGCCAGGATGCGCTCCAGGGCGGCCAGCGCCCGGCGGCGCCGGGCCAGCTCGTCGTCGAGCCGGTCCCGCACCTCGGCCAGGGCCCGGGCGGGCTCCTGCCCGGCCAGCACCTCCCCGATGGTGCCCAGCGGCACGTCCAGCGAGCGCAGCAGGCCGATGGACATCGCCTGCCGCGCCTGCTCCGGGCGGTAGTAGCGGTAGCCGGTGGCGGGGTCCACCCGGGCGGGCACCAGCAGGCCGAGGTCCGCGTAGCTGCGCAGTTGCTTGACGCTCAGCCGCACCAGACGCGCGAACCGCCCGATGGGCAGCAGGTCGTCGTTCATGCGGGCCAGCATGATCCCTCCCCCGGAGGGAGAGTCCAACCGGCCGCGGGGAGCGGCGGCGGTCCCGGGCGTCCCGCCGCGACAACGCCCGGCCAAGAGGGACAATCGACGTGAGGCCGCTTGAGGGGGGTCGTCGGCTCTCCGCGGAGGAGGGTGCCGTGCAACGCACCCGTTTCGCCCCCGACCGGGGGCTCACCGCCCGCATGGTGACCACCATGTTCCTCGTCGGGCTGCTGTACGTCGTGTTCGTCGGGGCGCTCGTGGCGCTGCTGGGCGAGGCCTGGCCCGTGGTGCTGGTCGTCGCGGCGGTGCTGTTCGTGGCGCAGTTCTGGTTCAGCGACCGCATCACCCTGCGCGCCATGGGTGCCCGCGAGGTGTCCCCGGCCGAGGCGCCCGAGCTGCACGGCGCGGTGGACCGCCTGTGCGCGCTGGCCGACATGCCCAAGCCGCGGGTGGCGGTGTCCGACAGCGACGTGCCGAACGCGTTCGCGGCGGGCCGGGGGCGCGGGACGACCGTCGTGTGCGTGACCTCCGGGCTGCTGCGGCGGCTGGAGCCGCGGGAGCTGGAGGGGGTGCTGGCGCACGAGCTGTCGCACGTGGCGCACCGGGACGTGGCGGTGATGACCATCGCGTCGTTCCTCGGGGTGCTGGCGGGCGTGATGGTCCGGGTGGCGCTGTGGAGCGGGCTGGGGCGCCGCAGGGACGCCACCGCGCTCGCCGTGCTGCTGGTGCCGCTGGTCAGCGCCGCCGTCTACGTGCTGAGCGTCCTGCTCACCCGGCTGCTGTCCCGCTACCGCGAACTGGCCGCCGACCGCGCGGGCGCGCTGCTGACCGGGCGGCCTGCGGCGCTCGCCTCGGCGCTGACCAAGGTCACCGGGGAGATGGCCCGGATCCCGACGCGGGACCTGCGCAGGGCGGCGCCGTACAACAGCTTCTACTTCGTGCCCGCGCTGACGTCGCGGAGCCTGGGCGCGCTGCTGTCCTCGCACCCGCCGCTGGAGCGGCGCCTGGAGCAGTTGGACCGGGTGGCGGCGCAACTGGGCGGCGGGGGCTGAGCGCCGTGGGCTGGCTGGACGTGGTCCTGGGCCGCCGCAGGCCGGTGCCGCCGGACCTGGACCGGCTGTTCGCGCTGCCGTCGGCGGCGGTGACCCTGCGGGCGGGGACGGGGTTCGCGCCGACGGGGCTCGGCTCGGTGTGCTTCGCCGCGGTGGAGGGCGGCGCGTTCGCGGGGGTGCGGCAGGAGGTGCGGGACCTGCTGGACACGGACACGGGGCGCGGCGGCGCGCCGGTGGAGTGCAGCGAGGACCCGTACGGGTACACGTGGCTGCTGGTGCGGCACCCGCCGGACGACCCGGCGGCGGTGGTGGGCGACCTGCACACCGTGAACACGCTGCTGGCGGAGCACGGGTTCGGGCCGCAGTTGCTGTGCTCGCTGCTGGGGTTCCGGGACGCGGCGGGCACGCGGCCGCTGGCGCTGGTCTACCTGTACAAGCGCGGCACGTGCTACCCGTTCGCGCCGCTGCCCGGCGGGGGCGAGCGGCGGGACAACGCGCTGGAGCTCCGGGTGCGGGGGCTGCTGAAGGACGAGCTGCCGATCGAGCGGGACCTCACCCGCTGGTTCCCGGTGTGGGGGGCGCCCGGGCTGTAGGGCGGGCGCCCGGCGGGGTCAGCCGGCGGCCGCCCGCCGGGCGGCGAGCAGACGGGCGTGGGTGGGGGCGTCGGGCACGTCGGCGGGGCGGCCCTTGGCGAACTCCTCGCGCAGGGTGGGCAGGATCTCGCCGAGCAGGTCGAGCTGCTCCAGCACGGTCTTCAGCGGCAGCCCCGCGTGGTCCACGAGGAACAACTGGCGCTGGTAGTGGCCGAAGTGCTCGCGGAAGGTGAGGGTCTTCTCGACGACCTGCTGCGGGCTGCCGACCGTCAGCGGGGTCGCCTCCATGAACTCCTCGAGGGACGGCCCGTGCCCGTAGACGGGCGCGTTGTCGAAATAGGGCCGGAACTCGCGGACGGCGTCCCCGGAGTTGCGGCGCATGAAGATGTGCCCGCCGAGTCCGACGACGGCCTGCTCGGGGGCGCCGTGGCCGTGGTGGGCCCAGCGCTCCCGGTAGAGGGTGATCAGGCGCTGGAAGTGCTCGGTGGGCCAGAAGATGTGGTTGGCGAAGAAGCCGTCCCCGTAGTAGGCGGCCTGCTCGGCGATCTCGGGGCTGCGGATGGAGCCGTGCCACACGAACGGCGGCACGCCGTCCAGCGGGCGCGGGGTGGAGGTGAAGCCCTGGAGCGGGGTGCGGAAGCGGCCCGCCCAGTCGATCTCCTCCTCGCGCCACAGCCGGTGCAGCAGCGCGTAGTTCTCGATCGCGAGGGGGATGCCCTGGCGGATGTCCTGGCCGAACCAGGGGTAGACCGGGGCGGTGTTGCCGCGGCCGAGCATCAGGTCCACCCGGCCGTCCGCCAGGTGCTGGAGCATGGCGTAGTCCTCGGCGATCTTCACCGGGTCGTTGGTGGTGATCAACGTGGTGGCCGTGGACAGGATCAGCCGCTCGGTGCGGGCGGCGATCCAGCCGAGCATGGTGGTGGGCGAGGAGGGCACGAACGGCGGGTTGTGGTGCTCGCCGGTGGCGAAGACGTCCAGACCGATCTCCTCCGCCTTGACGGCGAGGGCGACCATGGCCTTGATCCGCTCGTGCTCGGTCGGCTCCCGGCCCGTGGTGGGGTCCGGGGTGACGTCGCCGACCGTGAAGATCCCGAACTGCACCGGGCGCTCTCCTTCTGTGCTGGCCCTCCGCCGACCGGCGGGCGTTATCTGGTTGAACCCTAAACCGCCCGGGGTGGGGACGCGTGCCCCCGGCGGGGGGATCGGGGGGCGCCGCACCGGCGGACACGGCGGCCCGGGCGCCGCACCGCGCCCCCGCCCGCCGCCCGCCCCGCCGTCCCGGGGGGTCCCCGCGCCCGAGCTCCCGGTGTCCCGCTTCCACCCTGCCACGCGGTTCGTCCGTTTCCGCACCCCGGCCCCGGGCACACGTTGCCTGGAAGTGAGGGAGGCGGATGTGAGCACATCGGCGTTTCCGTGGCGGCGCCCGGCGCGGGGTACCGCGGGCGGCCACGTGATAGAAGGAGCGGCCCGCTGGGGGCTGATCGCCCGGGGCGTTCTGTACCTGCTGATCGGCGCGCTCGCGCTGCGCATCGCGTTCTCCGGCTCGGGCGAGCAGGCGGACCGCAAGGGCGCGCTGGAGGAGCTGGCCGAGCAGCCGTTCGGCAAGGCGCTGGTGTGGGCGGTCGGCATCGGCCTGGTGGGGATGGCCCTGTGGCGGCTGTCGGAGGTGGTGTTCGGCGGCGCGGGCCAGGACGGCCGCAAGGCGACCAAGCGGGCGGCGTCGGCGGCGCGCTGCGTCTTCTACTCCCTGGTGGCCTACTCGGTGCTGTCCTTCGCCGGGGGCGGGAGCAGCGGCAGTTCGAGCGACCAGCAGTCCAAGGACGTCACCGCCCGGGTGCTGGAGCTGCCCGCGGGCCGCTGGCTGGTCGGCGCCGCGGGGCTCGCCCTCGCCGGGGCGGGCGTGTTCATCGCGGTGCGGGCGGCGATGCGCTCCTTCCGCAAGCGCCTGAAGCAGGGCGAGATGTCACCCACCGCCCGGCGGGTGGTGGACGTGCTCGGCGTGGCCGGGGGGATCGCCAGGGCCGCGCTGTTCGCCACGGCGGGCTGCTTCGCGGTGCGCGCCGCCGTCGAGTACGACGCGGACGAGGCCAAGGGCATGGACGACACCCTGCGGTCGTTCGCCGACACCACGGCGGGCCCCTGGCTGCTCGCGGTGGTCGCCGTCGGGCTTGTGCTGTTCAGCCTGTTCTCCTTCGCCATGGCCAGGTGGCGCCGGGTGTGAGCCGCGGACGCGGCGCGGACGGCGGGCGCGGCGCCGGACCGGCCCCGCGGGCGCCGTCGCGCGTTCCGCCGTCCTCGCCCGGCGGCGCTCAGAACCCTCCGCCGTCCCCGCCGCCGAAGCCGCCCCCGTCGAAGCCCCCGCCGAAGTCGCCGCCGTCGAAGTCGGAGCCGGAGAAGTCACCGCCGGAGAAGCCGCCGCCCAGGTCGCCCCCGTGCGCGTGCCCGACGCCGAGGGAGCTGCCCAGCAGGGTGCCCATCAGCAGCCCCGGCAGCAGGCCGCCGCCGTAGTAGCCGTAGGCCCACGGCGCGTACACCGGACCCGCCTCCCAGTAGGGGCGCCGCCCGCGGAGCGTGTCCACCTCGCGGCCCAGCGGCTCCTCGCCGTCCGCGAGACGGGCCCGGTCCGCCGCGCACACCGGCACCGTGCGCTCGGCGCCGTCCGCCGGGGCCCAGCGCGCGTCGGCGACGGACGGGCCGTGCCGGGGGTCGAAGAAGCACGGCGGGCGCCGCTCGGGCAGCGGCCGCCCCTCCTGCCTGGCCCGCAGCGACGCCAGCGCGAACCGGCCGTCCTCCAGCGCCTCGGTCACCCGGCTCACCTCCTCGGGGTGGCGCGCCGCGTCCATGGCCGCCTTGGCGGTGTCGTAGGAGTCCAGGGCCCGGGCGTAGTCGCCGCGCATCGCCTCGTCGGTGCCGGGTGCCGCCGGGTCGAAGGCGGCGCGGCCGAGCTCCTCGCCGAAGGCGGTGATGTCCTCGTCCACCACCTTGCGCAGCGTCGCCAGCTCCGCCCGCTCCCGTTCCGCCCGCCGCTTCCTGCCGCGCCGGTTCGCCACGAGCGCGCTGCCGCCCGCGGCCACCACCAGCACGCCCAGCACGGCCGCCAGCACGGCGCCCGCGACGCCCGGCCCCCGGTCGGGGCCGCCGCCCCAGCTCCTGGGCGCCTCACCGGCCGCCTGCGCCACGGCCCGGTCGGCGAAGGCGGTGGCCATCGCGCCCCCGTCGCCGGGGTCGGCCCGCCGCACCGCGCCGACCAGGTTGTCCACGGCGTTCGGCGCCATCACCGAGCGGTCGGCGCCCGCGTCGAACCGGTCCCCGAGCGCCACCGCGTACACCCCGGTGACGCCGACGAAGCTGCGCAGGTCGCGCAGCAGGGTGGCCCGGTCGAACTCCGCGGCGTCCGGGAGCACGGCGACGAACACCGGCTTGTCGGCGCGCTCGATCCGCCGCGCCAGGGCCTCGGCCTCGGCGCGGGGCAGCGTGCCGGAGGCGCGCGGATCGACGTAGACGGGGTCACGGCGCAGCGCGGCGGCGGCGCGTTCGAGGCCGTCGGCGGCGTGCGCGGCGGGGGCCGTGGCGACGGCCGACAGGGGCAGCAGCAGGGCGGCCACCAGGGTTAGGAGAGCGGCGGCCATGGGGATGCGGCGCGGCGCGGTGTTCATATGTACGACGCTAGCGCCAATGCCCCATTTGTGGGTATTTTCCGGTGATGATCCCGGGGATCCCGGGTCGCCGCCGGCCGCTCCCGGGCCGCCGCGCGTGCCCGGAGTCCGGCGGCGGGTTCACCCGTCGCGCAGGTCCCGCACCCGGCGGATCTTGCCGACCGAGCGCTCCAGGGTCTCCGGATCCACCACCTCCACCTCCACGCTCACGCCCACCTGCTCCTTGACGTCCCTGGCGATGGCCTCGCCCGCGGCCCGACGCGCCCCGGCGTCCGCCCCGGGGCGGGCCTCGACACGGACCGTCATCCGGTCCAGGCGGCCCTCCCGGGTGAGGCGGAGCTGGAAGTGCGGGGCGGCGCCGGGGACGTTCAGCACGATCTCCTCGATCTGGCTCGGGAAGACGTTCACCCCGCGCAGGACGATCATGTCGTCGCACCGGCCGGTGATCTTCTCGACGCGGCGGAACGCGGGCCGCGCCGTGCCCGGCAGCAGCCGGGTCAGGTCCCGGGTGCGGTAGCGGACGACGGGCATGGCCTCCTTGGTCAGCGTGGTCAGCACCAGCTCGCCGCGGTCCCCCTCGGGCAGGGACGCGTCGGTGAGGGGATCGACCACCTCGGGGAGGAAGTGGTCCTCCCACACGTGCAGCCCGTCCTTGGTCTCCACGCACTCCTGCGCCACCCCGGGGCCGATGACCTCCGACAGGCCGTATATGTCCACCGCGTGGATGCCGAGGCGCTCCTCGATCTCCCCGCGCATCCGCTCCGTCCACGGCTCCGCCCCGAGGATCCCGACCCGCAGCGAGGTGGCGCGCGGGTCCACGCCCTGGCGCTCGAACTCGTCCAGGAGGGTCAGCATGTACGACGGGGTGACCATGATGACCTCGGGCCGGAGGTCCTCGATGAGCCGCACCTGGCGCGCGGTCATGCCGCCGGAGGCCGGGATCACGGTGCAGCCGAGCCGCTCGGCGCCGTAGTGGGCGCCCAGGCCGCCGGTGAACAGGCCGTAGCCGTAGGCGACGTGCACGGTGTCCCCCGGCCGCCCGCCCGCGGCCCGGATGGACCGCGCGACCACGTCCGCCCACACCGACAGGTCGGCGTCGGTATACCCGACCACGGTGGGGCGGCCGGTGGTGCCGCTGGAGGCGTGCACCCTGCGCAGCCGGGAGCGCGGCACGGCGAACATGCCGTACGGGTAGGTCTCGCGCAGGTCGTCCTTGGTGGTGAAGGGGAAGTGGGCGAGATCCTCCAGGGCCCGGCAGTCCTCGGGGCGCACCCCCGCGGCGTCGAACTTCCTCCGGTAGAGCCCGACGTTGTCGTAGGCGTGCCGGAGCGTGGCCCGCAGCCGCCGGAGCTGGAGCTCCCGCAGCTCGTCCCGCCCCATCCGCTCCGCCGCGTCCAGCAGCGCGGCGGGGGGCGGCGCACCGAACCGCTCGCGTTCCTTCGTCATGGGGGCCTCCTGCCGTCTCGTACGTGACCGGTAGCGGGGTGGGGGCGGTTGGGTTGGTGGGGAGTGTGGGGGTGGTGGGGTTGGTGGGTGAGGGAGCGGGGGTTGGCGGGTGAGGGGTTGTTGGCCGCTGGGGGCGGGTCACTGGGGGGTGAGGTGGTGGTGCGGTGAGGTGGTGGGTCCCCGCGGGCGCCGCCTCACCGGCCGGAGGGCGGGGGCGGAGGGTGCGGCCGGATGACGGCCTCGCGGCTGGCGGTCGTCCACGGACCGCCGGGCCACCGGCGGGGTCCGCCGCCCCGCGACGGCCGGACGGCCGTCGCGGGGCAGACGGAGGGTCCGGCGGTGCGGCGGGCGAGCCGAGGGCGGCAAGGGCCGGGCGGCGGGCGGGTTCTCGAACCGGGGCCGGGCGGCGGGCGGATTCCAGGCCGGGGCCGGGCGCCGGGCCGGGGCTGGGCGGGTGGGTGCCGGACCAGAACAGCGCCGCGCGGCGGGCGCCGGACCAAGAGCCGTGCGGCGAATGGGCGCCGGACCAGGTCACACAGCCCCGGGCGCGGACGCCGGGCTCACGGCCCCTGCCGACCGCCTGCCCGGCGCCGGTCCGGTCTCCGGTCGCTCGGCCTGCCCGCTCGCCCGGCGGAACGGCGGTCCGGCCGTTGATTCCGCCCGCCCACGCCCATCCGTCCGTTCGCCGCACCGTCCCACCGCCCGCTCACCCCACCGTCCCGCCGCCATACAGCCACCGTCCGGCCACCGCACCGGCCCGCTGCCGCGCAGCCGCCGTCCGGCCGTGCTCCAGACCTCCGCCGCCCGGCCACCGCACCGTCCGGCTCCGACGGACCGCCGCCGTCCAGCCGCCCTCCGGACTCCCACCGCCCGGCCACGGCGGCCCGCCGCCCGCCGCAACTTCACCACCGCCGAACGACCATTCGGTCCCCGGCGCGATCAGGTAACCCAGCCCTCCGCCCGGCTGTCAAGGACCGAGGCGGCGCCCCCTCTTGCCCCGGCCGCCCGGATGCGCCACACTGACAACCGAACGAATGGTCGGTTGGGGAGCGGGTATCGCCATGACCACTACGGAAGCGGCCGCGGCACCGGCGCAGGAGCCGGACGCGCGGCTCCAGGCGCACTTCGACGCCGTGATCGCCCGGGACCAGCGCGTCGAGCCCCGGGACTGGATGCCGGAGGCCTACCGCAGGACACTCATCCGGCAGATCGCGCAGCACGCCCACTCGGAGATCATCGGCATGCAGCCCGAGGGCGAGTGGATCACCAGGGCGCCCAGCCTGCGCCGCAAGGCGATCCTGTTCGCCAAGGTGCAGGACGAGGCCGGGCACGGCCTGTACCTGTACTCCGCCGCCGAGACCCTCGGCGCGGACCGCGCGGACCTCACCGAGCGGCTGGTCGACGGCCGCCAGAAGTACTCCTCGATCTTCAACTACCCGACGCTGAGCTTCGCCGACGTCGGCGTGATCGGCTGGTTCGTGGACGGCGCCGCGATCTGCAACCAGGTCCCGCTGTGCCGCAGCTCCTTCGGCCCCTACGCCCGCGCGATGGTGCGGATCTGCAAGGAGGAGTCGTTCCACCAGCGGCAGGGCTACGAGCTGCTGCTGACGATGATGCGCGGCACCGAGGCCCAGCGGGCGATGGTGCAGGACGCGGTGGACCGGTGGTGGTGGCCGTCGCTGATGATGTTCGGCCCGCCCGACCACGACTCGCCGAACTCCGCCGCCTCCATGGCGTGGAAGATCAAGCGGCACAGCAACGACGAGCTGCGCCGGCGCTTCGTGGACATGACGGTGCCGCAGGCGGAGAAGCTGGGCGTCACCCTGCCCGACCCCGAGCTGCGGTGGAACGAGGAGAGCGGCCACTACGACTTCGGCACCCCGGACTTCGACGAGCTGCGGCGGGTCATCTCCGGGGACGGGCCGTGCAACGCCCAGCGGGTGGCCCGGCGCAGGGCGGCGCACGAGGACGGCGCGTGGGTGCGCGAGGCCGCCCGCGCGCACGCCGCGAAACAGGCCGCCCGGGGCACGGAAGGAGGCGTGGCGTGAGCAAGGAGGAGTGGCCGCTGTACGAGGTGTTCGTGCGCGGCAAGCGGGGTCTGAACCATGTGCACGTCGGGTCGCTGCGCGCGGCGGACGACCGGATGGCCCTCACCCACGCCCGGGACCTGTACACCCGGCGCAACGAGGGCGTGAGCATCTGGGTGGTGCGCTCGGACCGGATCACCGCCTCGGCGCCGGACGAGAAGGACCCGTTCTTCGCCCCGTCCGGCGACAAGGTCTACCGCCACCCGACCTTCTACTCCATCCCGGACGACGTCCCCCACATCTAGCCCACCGGCCCGGCCCCGCGCATTCCCACCGGACCCAGACCCACCCGACCCACCCGACCCACCTCACCCGGAGAGCGGGCATGACCGACGACGACCACGTCTACCTCTCCCTCGCCGAGGACCACCCCGAGGGCGGCGACGCCCGCTGGGCGTTCGGCACCGGGTTCACCGACCCGCTGCACGGGGTGGACACCGCCGTCCCCGACGGCGTGGACGGCGGGCGACTGGCCGCCTGCTGCCTGGCCCTCGGCGACGACGCGCTGGTCGCGGCGCAGCGCTTGGCGGAGTGGACCACCCGCGCCCCCGAGCTGGAGGAGGAGGTGGCGCTGGCCAACATCGGTCTTGACCTGCTCGGGCAGGCCAGGTTGCTGCTGGCCAGGGCCGGGCAGGCCGAGGGCCGCGGGCGCGGCGAGGACGACCTCGCGTACTTCCGCGGGCCCGGCGAGTTCCGCAACGTGCGACTGGCGGAGCTGCCCAACGGCGACTTCGCGTTCTCCGTCACCCGGATGCTGGTCTTCTCCTCCTGGCGGCTCGCGGCGTTCGAGCAACTGGCCGAGGCGCCCGACCCGGTGCTCGCCGCGATCGCCGCCAAGGGCGTCAAGGAGCTGGCCTACCACCGGCAGTACGCGGCCGACTGGGCGGTGCGCCTAGGTGACGGCACCGAGGAGTCGCGGCGGCGGATGCGGACGGCGCTGACGCGGGTCGCGCCGTGGCTGGGCGAGCTGTTCGCCGACCGCGCCGCCGCCCGGTTCGGGGTGGACGCGGACGCGGTCGCCGACACCACCCGGCAGGTGCTGCGCCAGGTCGCCGACGCCGCGGGCCTGGAGTTCCCGCGGGCCGCGCCCGCGCCCGGCTCGGGCCGCGCGGGCGAGCACACCGCGCACCTGGCCCCGCTGCTGGAGGAGCTCCAGTGCGTGGCCCGCGCCCACCCGGGGGCGACGTGGTGACCGCGGCGGGAACCGGTGGCGCGGCGGCCCTGGCCCGCGCCCGCGAGGTCGCCGGGCGGGTGCCCGACCCGGAGCTGCCCATGCTGACCCTCGCCGACCTGGGGGTGCTGCGGGACGTCGAGGTCGGCGGCGACGGCACGGTGACGGCCACCCTCACCCCGACCTACAGCGGCTGCCCGGCGGTGGCCGAGATGCGCGCCGAGGTGGCCGCCCGGCTGCGCGCCGCCGGGTTCGCGCGGGTGCGGGTCGCCACCCGCCTGGACCCGCCGTGGACCACCGACTGGATCAGCGAGCGGGGCCGCCGCGCCCTGTCCGAGCACGGCATCGCGCCCCCCGGCCCGGCGCCGCGCCACCCGGACGGGCCCGTCCCGCTGCGGCTGCTGCCCACCCGCCGGGCCGTGGCCTGCCCGCGCTGCGGGGCCCGGGACACCGAGGAGATCTCCCGGTTCGGCGCCGCCCCGTGCCGGGCGCTGTGGCGCTGCCGGGGCTGCCGGGAGCCGTTCGAGCACGTCAAGGAGGTCTGATGACCGCTCCCACCGCGCCCCCGACCGCCGCCCTCCCGGGCGGGGGACGGCGGCGCCGCCCGGTGTTCCACCCGCTGCGGGTCGCCGCGGTCGAGCCGCTGTGCGCCGACGCCGCCGCCGTGACGTTCGAGGTGCCCGAGGAGCTCGCCGAGGAGTACCGCTTCTCCCCCGGGCAGTCGCTGACCCTGCGGCGCGAGGTGGACGGGCGCGACGAGCGGCGCTCGTACTCGATCTGCTCGCCCGCGGGCGGCCCGCCGCGGATCGGGGTGCGGATCGTGCCGGGCGGCCTGTTCTCCTCGTGGCTGGTGCGGCGGGTGCGGCCGGGCGACACCGTGGAGGTGCTGCCCCCGGCCGGCGCGTTCACCCCGGACCTGGGCGTGCCCGGCCACCACGCGATGGTCGCCGCCGGGTCGGGGATCACCCCGGTGCTGTCCATCGCCGCGTCCGTGCTCGCCGCCGACGACCGCTCCCGCGTCACCCTGCTGTACGGCAACCGGCGCGCCGACACCGTGATGTTCGCCGACGAGCTCGCCGACCTGAAGGACACCCACCCGGCGCGCTTCCAGTTGGCGCACGTGCTCTCCCGGGAGCCGCGGGAGGCGGAGCTGCTCTCCGGCCGCCTGGACACCGCCCGGCTGCGGGCCCTGCTGACCGGCCTGGTGGACGTGCCGGGGGTGGACCACTGGTGGCTGTGCGGGCCGCGCGGCATGGTGACCGGCGCCCGGGAGCTGCTCGCCGGGCTCGGCGTGCCGGGGCCGCGGGTGCACCAGGAGCTGTTCTACGCCGACGACCAGCCCCCGCCGCCGGTCACCCACCCCGACGCGGCGCCCGAGGGACCGGTCAGCGAGGTCACCATCACCCTGGACGGGCGCACCACCACCGCCGCCCTGCCGCGCGCCGCCACCCTGCTGGACGCCGCCCAGCGCACCCGCTCCGACCTGCCGTTCGCCTGCAAGGGCGGGGTGTGCGGCACCTGCCGGGCGCTGGTCACGTCCGGCCGCGCCGAGATGCGCCGCAACTACGCCCTGGAGCCGGAGGAGGTCGCGGCCGGGTATGTGCTGACCTGCCAGAGCCACCCGGTCACCGACACCCTGGCCGTGGACTACGACACCTGACGGGCGGCGGCCGGGCGGGCCGCGGGGCCGGGGTCAGGAGCCGACGGGGATCCTCGGCGCGACCACGTCCAGCGGCCCGTCCGGCACCGCCACGGCGTCCGTGCTCCAGCCCCAGATCGAGCACACCCGGCGCCGCGGGTCGCTGTGCCCGTCCCGGCCGTGCAGCACCCGGTAGTTGTCCACGCACACCATCTCGCCCGCGGCCAGCCGGAACATCGGCCCGGTGTCGCGGGCCCGGGTCACCGCCTGCTGCCAGCGGCGCACGAAGTCCCGGTGCCGGGCCTCCCGCTCCCCCTCCAGCGGGGACAGGAAGGGGTGGCAGCGGCCCTGGAAGCGGCCGGTGGGGGTGTGGCGGGCGATGGGCGCGGGCCGGCCCTGCGGCAGGTTGGGCTCGGAGTGGTCGATGTCCACGGTGCGGCAGAACTCCGCGAGATCCGCCTCGTCCGGGTCGTGCGCCAGCAGGTCGAGGAGGCGGGCCGTGTCGATGAGGAACGAGTCGCCGCCGCGGTCCGCGGGGCGCCCGCACCACAGGAACAGGTGGTCCGGGGCCCAGTCGCCGAAGCCGTAGCCGTCGTTGTGCGCGGGCATGCGCTCCTCGGTGGGGGTGAACCGGCGCCTGCGGCCCCGCTCGTCCGGCGGCTGGGCGTCCACTGCCGCGGCGTCGCGTTCCCCGCGGTGCATGGTGGCCTCGAACTGGGTGCCGATCCGCACCGCCCGCTCCCCCAACACCCGGCGGCCGAACGCGACCGCGGACTCCTCGTCGGGCAGCCCGGACACGAGCACGGCGCCCTGCGCGGCGAGGATCTCCCCGGCCTCGTCGGCGCCGGCCGCCCGGGCGGGGATGAAGCTCGCCGAACTGACGTCCCGCATGGCTACCGCCTCCTCGCTCCCGCTGCGTCGGTCGTCCGATGGTGCACCACCGGCCCTGTTCCCATGGTGGAGAACGACTGTTTCACCGCCGTGACACACACGGTCACCGCGCGTTACCGATCTCCCGGGCGGGATGCGGAACCGCGCGGCGGCGCGGCATGCTGGAAGGGGGACCAGGGAGCGGCCATGGATCCGGCAGTCGGCCGTGACGCGCGGCCGGTCGTGGTGGGAGTGGACGAGGGCCCGCACCGGGAGCAGGTGGTGCGCGCCGCCGCCCGCGAGGCGGCGCTGCGCGGCGTGCCGCTGCGGGTGGTGCACGCCGTGGAGGGACCGCTGCCCGCCGGCCTCCCGCCGCGGGCCGGGGTCGAGGAGCGGGCGCGCCGCGTCATCGGCCCGTGCGCCGCGCTGGTGGCGGCCGAGTTCCCCGGCGTGCCGGTGGAGCCGGAGCCGGCGGCCGGGCAGCCAGCCGGGGTGCTGCTGGGCGCCTCGGAGCGGGCCTGCCTCGTCGTGGTCGGCCACCGGGGGCGCGGCGGCTTCCCCCGGCTGCCGCTCGGCTCGGTGGCCCTCCAGGCGGCCACGCACGCCGCCTGCCCCGTCCTGGTCGTCCGGCCGGGCACGCCCCGCGAGCACGCCGGGGAGACCGTGGTGGTGGGGGTGGACACGCCGGAGGACGGCCTGGCCGCGCTGGAGTTCGCGTTCGCCGAGGCGGAGCTGCGCGGCGCCGCGCTGCGGCTGCTGCACGCCGACCACCGGCCGCAGGTCATGACGCCGGGGCTGGCCCCCGCCGGGCAGCGCGACCAGGCCGGGCTGACCCGCGCCGAGCAGCGGGTGCTGGAGGACTGCGCGGCCCGGGTCGGGGCGCGGCACCCGTCGGTGAAGACGGCCGTGCGCGTGGAGCACACGCACCCCGCCCGCGCCTTGGTGCGCGCCGGCGCGGGTGCCGACCTGGTCGTCGTCGGCTCCCACGGCCGCACCGGGCTGCGGCGGCTGCTGCTCGGCTCGGTCAGCGGCGAGGTGCTGCACGCGGCGCGCTGCCCCGTCGCCGTGGTGCCCGCGCCGCGGTGAGCCGGGCCCGCCGCGGAACGGCGGGCGGCGAGCCCGCGGGTTCCCCGGCCGAGGGGGTACCCGGTGGCGGGGCCGCCGCGGCACCGCCGCACACCGTCGCACGTGAGGAGCCGAAGATGCACACCGTCGACTGGGAGGTCCGCCTCCACCTCGTCGAGGACGAGGGCACCACCAAGGCCCGCGCCGTCCTGGACACCGGCGCCTCCGCGCTCACCGGCCGAGGCGAGGCCCGGTGCAGCCCCGAGGACGCCCCGGTGGCCGAGATCGGCGACGAGCTGGCCGCGGGCCGCGCCATGGCCGACCTGGCGCACCAGTTGCTGGCCGCGGCGCAGCACGACATCGAGGGCACCGGCACACCGGCCGGGCGCCCCCGGCCGCGGCCCGTGCCCGGCTGGCCGGCCTGAGCCGGGCGCGGCGGGCCCGCGATGCGCCCGCCGCCGGTGGCCGCGGCCTCACAGCAGGAGCAGCACCGCCACCGCCCACAGCACGGTGACCGCCACCGCCGCCGGGCCGAGCGGCGCGCCCTGCTCGCCGGGCCCGGCCTGCCGCGTCGGCCGCAGCCCCGGGTGGTGCAGCAGCGCCCGGAGCTCCTCCACCGCGCGCAGGTCGGGGCTGACCCGGCCCAGCCGCCGCTCCAGCCACACCCAGCCGGTGGGACCGAGGCGCACGCGGCCCGACCGGGTGGTGAACACCAGCTCGTCGAACCCGCGGGCGACCCCGGTCAGCTCCTCCCACGGCACCCGCCGCACCCGCCACGCCCCGGCGATCCACAGCCCGTCGCGGTCGGCGGTCACCCGCCAGTTGGCCGCGGCGGCGATCGCCTTGACCAGCCACGGCAGCGCCAGCGCCTCCAGCAGCCAGTACCACCACCTGGACGCGCCGGAGAGCAGCAGGAACGTGCCGCCGCCCTCCACCAGCAGCAGCATCAGCGCCACGGTCCGCGACACCGGGCCCGCCGACCACGACCGCGGCCGGTCGCCGGGCACCATCTCGGCGGCGGTCTCCCCCGCGGAGCGCAGCCGGGGCCCGCGCTCGGGACCGCCCCCGCCGGGCCGCGCGGGCCGCACCGGGCTGACGCCGCACTCCACCTCGGGCTGCTCGCCGTCGGGCTCCTGCCGGGAGACGAACACCACCTCGGCGCCGCTCCACGGCGCCCCGTACATCACGGCCTCGCGCAGCGGCGGCCGGGGCGTGGTGCCCTTGAGGATGGCGGTGAGCTCCTGGCGCAGCGCGGGCAGCTCGGCGTCGGGCTCCTCCGCGTCGTCCTCGCCTGGCGCCCACTCCTCCTCGCCGTCGTCCTCCGCCGCGAACAGGGTGTTCACCGACAGCACGGGCCGCGCGGCGGCGCGGTCGTCGGCGGCGAAGACCCAGGTCCGGCCGTCCTCGTGGCCCTCGCGCACCAGCACCCGCAGCGCGGGCAGCGGCGCGGCCCGCAGGCGGCGGGAGCGGCGGCGCCCGTCCAGGCCGTTGCCGAGCAGCGCGAGCCCGGGCAGGCCCGCCACCAGCAGCACCACCTGCCAGCCCGAGGCGTCGTGAGGCTCGGCGGCCGGCCGCGCCCACGCGCCGTCCACCAGCACCCCGATGGTGCTGCCGACGGGGTGGGCGCCGGGGTCGAGCACATCCAGGGTGCGGGTGCCGCCGGGCAGCGCCACCTCGACGCCGTCCTCGTTGCCACCGGTGACCCGCGCCTGCACCCGCTGCGCGCGCTCCGCGCGGTCCCGGTCCGCGGCCAGGTCGGCCAGCCCCTGCCACCCGGCCCACGCGGCGACGGCCAGCAGGGGGACGGCGAGGACGACGGAGCAGCCGCCGCGCCGGAACGCCGCCGCGGGCGCGGGCAGCGGGTGGCGGGCCGGGCCCGCGGCCTCCTCGGCGAGCGCGCGCTGGCGGGCGGTGACGGCCAGCCGCTCCAGCAGCCCGCACCCGGTGAAGGCCGCCGCGGCGAGGACGGCGATCCGGGCGGTGCCGCTCGCGGTGCCCACGGCCTCCTCGGACAGCAGCACCCCGGCGGTCAGCGGCCCGAGCAGCGCCAGCGCGGGACCGGGCAGCCGCCACACCCAGTAGAGCTGGAGCAGCGCGGCGCCCATCAGCACCGTCCCCCACCACTGGGCGCCGCACGGGTCGGCGTCGGTGCAGGCCGGGCCGCCGACACTGGCCGTCGCCCACAGCCCGGCCGCCAGCAGGGCGAGGACGGCCCACGCCGGGTGGGCCCACCGGGCCGGGACGCAGGCCAGCCAGCGGTGCACGTCCCGCGAACTCCAGGCACGGGTCCCCTCGGGGACGTGCTCCGGCGGCAGCGACAGGGGGGAAGCGCTCACCGCGGCATTATCCGGGTTCCCGCCCGGCCCGGGCGCCCGCGCACCGCCGGGCCGCGCCGCGGCACAGCGGCCCCGGGGCGGCGCGGCCCGGGCGGCGCGGCTCAGGGCAGCAGGAAGTCCGCCTTCCCCTCCTTCGCCCCCTGGATGAACGCGGTGAACTCGCCCGAGGTGAAGATCAGGGCGGGGCCGCCCGGGTGGGCGGACTGGCGCAGCGCTATCCGGCCGTCCTCCAGCTTCCTGGCCTCGACGCAGTTCCCGCCGTTGCCCCCGCTCCACGGCTTGTGCCAGCCCTCGCTGCCGAGGTCCGTCGCCGGCATGCCGTTGTAGATGCGCGTCATTCGAGCTCCTCGCGGAGACCCGCGAGGATCTCCTTCGTGCGTTGTGCGGATGCTGCCTGGACCGCCATGCGGTCCAGCGCCTCCAGGTGAGCCGAGACCTCGTCGCGCCCGTCCAGGTAGACGGCACCGGTCAGGTATTCGACGTAGACCATGTCCGGCAGTTCCGGGAGCGGGAAGCGGAACAGGACGAACGGTCCGTAGGTGCCGGGGTGGTGCCCGGAGGCGAACGGGGCGATCTGGAGGACGACGTTCGGCAGGTCCGCGGCGTCCAGCAACCGCTCCACCTGGCGCCGCATCACCCCGGGGCCGCCGACGGGGCGGCGCAGCACGGTCTCGTCCATGATCACCCACAGGATAGGGGGCTCGGCGCGGGTGAGCAGGGACTGGCGCCGCATGCGCAGTGCGACGTGCCGCTCGATGTCCCCGGACCTGGTGCGGCCGACCGCGCCGGTGCGCAGCACGGCCCGCGCGTACTCCTCGGTCTGGAACAGGCCCGGCACGAAGTGCGGCTCGTAGGACCTGATCATCTCGGCGGCCTGCTCGAGGCTGACGTGGACGCTGAACCAGGAGGGCAGGATGTCGTGGAACCGCTGCCACCAGCCGGGGCGGTTGGCCTCCTCGGTGAGCCGCACGAAGGCGTCGACCTCCTCCGGGGCGGCTCCGTACGCCTCGAGCAGCATCCGCACGTAGGGGATCTTCAGCGCGACCTCGGCGGTCTCCATCCGGCGCACCGTGCCCGGCGCGACCCCCAGCACCCGCGCGGCGGCCTCGCGGTTCAGCCCGGCGCCCTCCCGGAGCGCCTGGAGGCGCCTGCCCAGGACGACCTGCCCCACGGTCGGTGCGGGCCGTGGCTCGCTCACCGTCCACCTCCACACCAGACTGCCGCACCAGTCTCCCACGCTGACGGATCATCACCGGCAAGAGTGGATGATGTCACTCTGCAATTTCCAGAGTGGACCTTGCGCCGTGTGCGGTGCGTTGCGCATAGTGACGGGGTGACACGGTTCACGCAGCGGCCCTGGGACGGGCCGTCCCCCCACCCGTGCGCCCCCGGCAGGCCGGCAGGCGGCCCTCACCCGGCGGCGCGCCGGTCCACGGCGCGCCCCGCGCGGCGAGCGCCCCGTTGACCGCCCTCCCGGCCCTCGGCCTGCTCGCCCGCCTGACCTCCGGCCGGGGCAGGCGGGCCCGGCACCCGGGCGGTCAGGAGCAGCCGCTGGTGCCGCCCGACTTAGCCACCCCGCTCGGCTGCGACGCCGTCGGGGTGCCGGAGCGGCTCGGCCCCCGCGTGCTCGACCTGCTGCCCCGCGCGGGTCATGTGCTCGCCGCCGGCGGGCACTGGTGGTGGCTCGTCCCCGCCGACTCCGACGCCGGCCTGGCCTGGCCGCCCGGGGCCACCTACGCCGCGGGCCCCGACGCGCCGCGGGCCGATCACGGTGACGCCCGCCTGGTCCACGACCCCGTCGACGCCGTCCCCTACACCCACCCCCTCCTGCTGTACATCGCGGTGTGCGCCGCCACGGGCACCGCCCCGGCGTGGGAGGTCCCGCGGTGAGACGGCCGCACCCCGACGCACGCGCGGGCGCCGCCCGCCCCCGCCGGGGGGACGGACGGCGCCCTCGGGAGATGCCCGGCTAGCCGAGCCTGCTCTGCACGATCGGGGTGAGCCGGTCCGCGATGCGGCGGTGCCCCTGGTCGTTGGGGTGGACGGAGTCGGTGAGGTCACCGGTGCCCAGCCAGCCCGTGGTGTCCACGAAGGACACCCGCGCGTCGCCGCCCGCGGCGACCGTGCGCACGGCCGCCTCGGTCTCGGGCACGTACCTGCCGCGGAAGGTCTCCAGCGCGAAGATCCACGCCTGCGGGTGGGCGGCGCGCACCTTGCGCAGCAGGCTGACGTAGGCCGACTGGAACTGCTCCTTCGTCACCGCGTGCCCCACGTCGTTGGTGCCCAGGTTGATCACCACCGCGCTCGCCCGGTACCGGGAGAAGTCCCAGTCCGGCGTGGCGGCGTTCGGGTTGAGCCTGGTGTACTGCCGCTCCAGGCCCACGCAGCCGTCGGGCGCCGCCACCAGGCAGGCGCCGCCCTGGGCGATCTGGGTGTGGTCGGCGCCCAGCCGCTCCCCCACCAGCCAGCCGTAGGCGGTGCGGGCGTTCTTGGAGGTGGTGGTGCCGACGGTGATGGAGTCGCCGACGAACTCCACCAGGTGGCGCGGCGCGGGCGGCTTGAAGGTGGTGGCGCCGCTGTCCAGCACCAGGCCCTGGAAGACCGCGTCGCCGCGGTAGGAGCCGGCGACCACCTGGTAGTTGACGTGCAGGGTGTGGTTGCCCGGGGCCAGCCTCGCCGGGGTCAGGTTCACCGTGCCGCTCACGTCGTTGTGGAACACGTCGGGCTTGCCGTCGATGCTGACCCACAGGTCGATGGTGCCGCGCTGGCGCAGCTTGACGGTGGTCCCGGTGAAGCCGGTCCTGACGTACGCGCCCGCCCAGTAGGGGGTGTGGGCGGTGGTGGAGCTGGTGGTGTCCCAGCGGCCGACGAGGGTGATGTTGGGGTCGCCGGGCATGCCGGGCGCGGCGGCGGCGTCGGGCGCGGTGACGGGGGTGGTGGTCGCGGCGGGCAGCTTGGCGGAGACGACCGGGGCGAGGCGCGCGGCGAACTTGGTGTGGCCCGCCTCGTTGGGGTGGCCGTTGCCGTCCTCGTAGTCGGCGCCGTCGGTGAGCCAGCCGGTGGTGTCGACGAAGTGCACCCGGGTGTCCCCGGCGCCGGCGCGGGCGGCCACGGCGGCCCTGGTCTCGGTGACGTAGCGCTTCTTCAGCGTCTGCACGGCGAACAGCGCCGCGTTCGGGTACTTGGCGCGGATGTCGCGCAGCAGGGCGGTGTACGCGGCCTGGAACTCCGCGCCGGTCACGCCGCGGCCGATGTCGTTGGTGCCCAGGTTGATCACCACGGCGGCGGCCTGGTAGCGGGAGAAGTCCCAGCTCTGGTCGCCGGTGCTGGCGGTCCTGAAGAACTGCGTGCTCTGGCCGACGCAGCCGCCCTTGGCCACCAGGCAGTAACCGGAGCGGGCGATCTGCGTGTGCCGCATCCCCAGCCGCTCGCCGGTCTTCCAGGCGTAGGAGTCCAGCGCGAGGCGGTCGGTGAGGGCGCCCGCGGTGATGGAGTCGCCGACGAACTCGATCAGGCCGGAGGGCACCTGCGCGCGGACGGTGGTGGCGCCGCTGTCGAGCACCAGGCCCTGGAAGACGGTGTCCCCGGAGCGGTAGGAGATGCGCAGGGTGTGGGTGCCGGGGGCGAGCCCGGTCGGGGTGAGGTTCACGGTGCCGCGCACCCCGGCGTGGAAGACGTCGGGGCCGCCGTCGATGCTGGCGTAGAAGTTCACCGCGTCGCGCGCCCTGACCTTCACCGTGGTGCCGGTGAAGCCGGTGAGGAGGTAGGCGCCCGTCCAGTTGGGCACGGCCTGGGTGGCGTTGACGCTCCAGCGGCCGACGTAGGCGATGTTCGGATCGCCCACCGACCCGTCGCCCGGCGCGGCCGCGGCGGTCGGCGCCGCGGGCACCGCCTGCGCGGGGAGCGAGCCGAGGCCCAGCGCCACCATGGCGGCGGCCAGGACGGCGACGAGGAATGCCCGGACGGAGCCTGTGGGCGGACGTGGGGCGGGCGTGCGGGGGTGCGCGCGGGGCATGGCTGTCCCTTCCACGGATGGGTGTGCGACTTGGACCCCCGGTGGGAGCGCCCCCAGCCGGGCCGGTGATCCCGATGGAAGCTTTGAATCGGTTCAAGGTCAAGGGGTTGAACGGCATGGTCCTGACAAATCCAGGGAAAATGTGCAGTCCCGGAGCGCGGCGCCGAGGGCGGGCGGGGCCGCCGCCGGGCGGGACGCGCCTCGGGGTCACCCCGGGCCGCGCGCCCCGTCCGCGCCACCGTCCGCGCCCGGCTCCCGCGGCCCGGGCAGCGAGGTGAGCACCGCCAGGGCGGCCGCGGTCGCCGGGTGGCCCTCCGTGCCGGCGCGCACCCACGCCTCGACGGTCCTGCCCCGGCCGGGCAGCGGCAGCACCGCGGTGCCCGGCGGCGGGTCGCCGCACAGCAGCCCCGGCAGGATCGTCACCGCGAGCCCGGTGGCCACCAGCGCCAGCGCGGCGCGCAGATCGCCGCAGCGGTGGTCCACCCGCGGGGTGAAACCCGCGTTGCGGCACGCGTGCACCAGGACCTCGTGGCAGCCGCTCGGCGGCGGCGCCGACAGCCAGGACCGGTCCCGCAGCACCGCGAGCCCGCCCTCCGCCACCGCCGGGCGCAGCGCCTCGGGCACGACGAGCGCCAGGGGGTCGTCGAAGAGCGGCACCGCGGTGACGCCGCCGGGCACGGGCGCCCCGAGCAGGTGGTAGCGGTACGCCACGGCCAGGTCCAGCTCGCGCTGCCGGAGCAGGGGCGCGGCCTCCTCGGGCTCCGACTGCACGACCGAAAGGCGCAGCCCGGGGTGGTGGGCGGCCAGCCCGGCCAGGAGCGGCGCGGCGACGCCGGGCAGGGCGCTGGGGGCGCAGCCGACGGTCAGCGCGCCGCCGACCTCGGCGTCCAGCGCGCGGACCGCTCCCTCGGCGCGCTCCAGGGCGGCGAGCACGTGCGCGCACTGGGCGGCGAGCGCCGCGCCGGCCGGGGTGAGGCGCACCCCGCGCCCCTGCCGCAGCAGCAGCGCCGCACCGGCCTCCGCCTCCAGGGCGCGCAGTTGCTGGGAGACGGCGGAGGGGGTGACGCCGTGGAGTTCGGCGACGGCGGTGACCTTGCCGTGCTCCGCCAGGTCGCGCAGCATCGTCAGCCGCTTCACATCGAGCATGAGTTCAGCTTAACGACCTGTGAAGCACAGGTAGCTGGACTTCACGATCCCACGCCCGCCATGCTCGCGGTATGAAGATCCTGCTGATCGGAGCGACCGGAACCCTCGGCCGAGCGGTGCACACGGCCCTGCGGGAACGCGGCCACGAGATCGTCACCGCCGCGCGCCGGAACGCCGACGTCCCCGTGGACCTCACCGACCCCGCCACCATCGGGCGGATGTACGCGCGCGTCGGCGCGGTGGACGCGGTGGCGTGCGCGGCGGGCCCCGCCCCGTGGCGGCCGCTGGCCGAGCTGAGCCTCGCGGACGTGCGGGACGGCCTGGCGGGCAAGGCCGTCAGCCAGGTCGAGGTGGTCCGCCAGGGGCTCGGCGCGGTGGCCGACGACGGATCGTTCACCCTGGTCACCGGGGTGACGGCCCGCGAGCCTGTTCGCACCGGCGCGGTCGCCGCGCTGGCCAACGGCGCGATCGAGGCATTCGTGCGCGCCGCCGCGATCGAGCTGCCGGGGCGCCGCCGCGTCAACGCGGTCAGCCCCACCGTGTTCGAGGAGTCCCTCGCGGAGTACGACACGCTGTTCCCGGGCTTCGACGCGGTGCCGGTCCGCCGGGCCGCGGCCGCCTACGTCCGCTCCGTCGAGGGACACGACACCGGGCAGGTGTACCGGGTGGGGTGACGGGGGCGGGCGCGGGCGCCCGCCCGCCAGGAGCCGGGGTTGACCTCGAGTCGGCTTGAGTTTCTACGGTGATCGCACACGTCAGGAGCGCGACCCGTCCCGAGGAGTGATTCGCCGTGGCCGTCAAGGAGTACGCCGAGGAGCAGCTCGCCGCCCAACCCATCGGGTACTGGAGCGGCGTCGTCCAGCGGTCGGTGGTGGGCGCGCTGCGGGCGGCGCTCGCCGTGGAGGGGCTCACCCAGCCGCACTGGTGGACGCTGAACCACGTCGCGGGCTCCCCCGGCACCTGGACCCGGGAGCGGCTCACCGGGAAGCTGGCCCGCTACGACGACCTCGGCATCGACTTCGACGGCGTCTACGACGACCTGGCCGGGCGCGGCTGGCTGCGCGAGGACGGCGGCGTGCTCACCCTCACGGAGGAGGGCGAGGCGGGGCGGCAGCGGGCCCGGGAGCGCAACCAGCGCGTGCACGAGCGCACCCACGAGGGCATCACCGCGGGCGAGTACGCCGCGGCCCTGGACGTGCTGCGCCGGATGGTCGACAACCTGGGCGGCGACAGCGACCTGCCCGAGTGAGCCGGCCCGGCCCGGTCCGGCTCAGCCGCCGAGGGTGACGACCACCTTCACGTCGTCGGAGGACCCGTCGAACGCCTCGGCGCAGCGCTCCAGCGGGACCCGGCGGGTGATCAGCCGCTCCAGCCACTCCCGGTCGGCCTTGGCCAGGGTGTCCGCGGCCTGCCGGTAGTGGCGCGGGTTGGCGTTGACCGAGCCCACCACCGCGTCGTTCTCCAGCACCAGCTCCCGGTTGACCAGGCCCGCGTCCACGGTCGTGCGGCGGCCGGCCGGGGACACCCCGGTGAGGCAGACGACGCCGTAGGAGGCGGTGCCGGTCATGGCGTCGAAGACCAGCTTGCCCGCGCCCGTGGCCTCGATCACCACGTCCGGGCGCAGGGCCGGGACCACCTGCGAGCTGTCCCCGGTGTGGTAGGTGGCGCCCAGGTCGGCGACGAAGCGCGGCTTGGGCCCCTCGGTGACCCGGTCCAGCACGTGCACGTCCAGGCCGCGCTCCACCCCGAGGAGCGCGGCGAGCAGACCGATCGGCCCGGCCCCGGTGACCAGGACCCGGCGCGGCTCGAACCAGGCCCGGGCGCCCACCCGCTCCACCTGCTCCCACGCCTTGGCGACCACGCTGGTCGGCTCCACCAGCACCCCGGCCCGCTCCAGGGCCGGGTCGAGCCGGACCGCGTAACCGGTCTCCACGCACCACAGCTCGGCGCCGTAGCCGTCGATCTCCTTGATGCCCCGCTCCGTGTACCGGTCGTTGCGGCACATGTCGAACTCGCCGTGCGCGCACGCCCCGCAGGGCTCCGGGTCGGGCCTGCGGACCACCCCGGCCACCAGGTCGCCCGGCGAGAAGCCGCTGCCCGGCGGGGCCTGCCGGACCCGGCCGAGGGACTCGTGCCCCAGCACCAGCCGGTCCCGGCCCGGCGGCGCCCAGCCGTAGTCGCCGGAGACGATCTCCTTGTCCGTGCCGCACACCCCCACCGCGAGGCCCTCCACCAGCAGTTCGTCCTCGCCCGGCACCGGGTCGGGCAGCTCGGCCGGCTCCAGGGAGCCGGGCTGCCGCGGACGGACGGTCAGTGCGCGCATCGGTGTCCTCCTCACGCCACGGGTGCTCCCCAGGCGGGTTTCCACCACGGCGCCGGCCAACCGTCCCGGCGGGCGCTCGGCCCCGGGGCCTGTCGTCAGATCCCCGTCCGCCCCGCGGCGGCCAGGACCTCGCGCGCCGTCCGCTCCGGGTGCCGCACGGTGAGGGCGAGGCGGGCGAACGGGGCGTCGGGCGCGAGGTCCACGCACAGCACGGGGCGGCCGGCGCGGACGGCGGCGAAGTCGGTGCCCTGCGGGTGGCGCCGGAGGCCGACGGTGACGACCCCGGGGATGCCGCGGCCGCGGTCCCGCTCCCCGCGCAGGGCCCGCCACCAGGTGCGCTCCACCCGCACCCGCCGCACCGCGGTCAGGGGCACCCGCACGGCGGCGCCGTGCGCCGCGCCCCGCTCCCACCAGGACAGGCGGACCACCAGGTGCCCGTCGGCCAGTCGCAGTCGCGCCATCGCCGCCTTCCTCCGCGCTCCGTGCGCGCCCTCACCTTCGATGCACCTTCGATGCTAGCCGGGGCCTGTTATCCCCTGTCGCGGCAAGCACCGCCTCCCCGCCCCGGTTCACCCGGGGAGAAGCGGGTATCCGGCCGACCGGGAGCACCGCCCCACCCACCACGAACGCTCGGGAGGCGCCATGGGCAGCACAGCGGCACCCCACCGCCCGGGCGGCAGCCTGCTGCCGCGGGCGCTCGGGATCTACCTCAACGACCACCTCGCCGGCGCCACCGCGGGCCTGGAGCTGTGCCGCCGCGCCGCGCAGAACCACCGCGGCACCGCGCACGGCGACGCGCTGCACGACCTCGCCACCGAGATCGCGCAGGACAGGCTGTCCCTGCTGCGCGTGATGGAGACGCTGGGCGTGCCCGTGCGCCGCTACAAGGTGTACGGGGGCTGGATGGCCGAGAAGGCCGCGCGGCTGAAGCCGAACGGCCGGGTGCTGCGCCGCTCGGGGCTGAGCAGCGTGATCGAGCTGGAGCTGCTCCGGCTCGGCATCGAGGGCAAGGCGCAGTTGTGGCGGGCGCTGCTCTCCTCCGCCGCGGAGGACGAGCGGCTGGACGAGGACCGGCTGCGCGAGCTGCTGGAGCGCGCGGAGCAGCAGGCGCGGACGGCGGGCCGGCTGCACGACGAGGCGGCGGCGGCCGTCCTGGCGCCCGGCGCCCGCACCGCCGGGCACGGCGAGTGAGGGGCGGCGCCGTCCGTCGGGGCCGTCAGTCGGCGCCGACGGGGTCGCCCTGGAGGCGCTCCAGCAGTTGCGACTGGTGCAGCCCGGCGACGGTCGCGAGCAGGTCGGGGTGGCGCAGCAGCGGCGCGGCGTGCCGGTCGCGCTCGTCCGGCGCGGTCAGCCTGCGGAACTCCACCGGGTACGCGGCGGTGTGCTCGCCGCCCTCCAGCGCGGCCACCGCGGCGGCGGCCAGCCCCGGGTCGGTGAGCAGGCACGCGGCCCAGCTCGCGACGACCTCGTCCACCCAGGTGCGCCACGCGTGGTCGGGTCCGTCGCGGCCCGGGACGTCCGCGTCGGCGAGCCGGTCCAGGCGGGCGGAGCCGCCGGGCCCGGCGATGGCCACCAGCGCGGCGTCCAGGTGGGTGGGGTAGCGCAGCCACGCCGCCACGGTCGCCGCCTGCCGGGCCTGGGCCTCGGCGAGCACGGCGTTCAGGACGCCCGGGGCGGGCGGGTAGGCGCGGACGAGCCACCGCGCGGTGGCGGCTATGACCGCGGAGATGTCGTGGGGCACGGCTGCCGTCCTCCTTCCGGCCCACTCGCCCTGGTGGGTGGGTCCGCGCGCCGCGGGGGCGCGAAGGGGACACGGTACCCGGAGGGGCGGGGTGACCAGAATGACGAACGTCACGGCCGCGGGGTTCCGCGCGGCGGGCACGGGCGGTCGGGTCCGGGCGGCTTCGCGGCCGAGCGGCGGCGCACGGAAACGGCGGCGAGGGCGGTCCCCGCAGGGGGCCGCCCTCGCCGCCGTCCGGAGTGCCGGCGCCCGATGGGCGCCGTTCGTCCCGTCCGGTCAGTTGCCCATGGCCTTGCGCACCGCGTCGCGCGTGCGGTCCATCAGCGCCGCCACCGGTCCGAGCGCCATGTTCTTCGCCGCGCTCTCCACGCCCGGGTGGGGGCGGGTGGGCGCCATCGCCTCGGCCGCCTTGACGCCCTTGGCCATCGACGCGAGCTTCTGCGGGTCCGCGTGCCGCCGCAGTTGCGCGAACTCGTACCGCTCCTCGGAGCGCGCGTGCTCCAGCACGTCCTCGCGCAGCGCCCGCAGCTTCGGCAGGAACCGGGGGTCGTCCGGGTTCATCCGGTCCAGTTCGCTGAGCATCTCCTTGGCCTCGCGCTCCTCGCGCAGCCTGTCCTCCACCACCTGCTCGCCGCCGTCGAAGGCGCGGCGCGCGAACGGGTGGACGACCTCCTCCTCGGCGGTCTCGTGCACGGCCAGCAGCCGCACCAGGCTGCGGAACGCGTCGCGCCTGGCGTCGCCCTCGCTGCGCTCGACCTCCATGAAGAGCCTGTGGATGTCACCGTGCTGCCGCATCAGCAGCGCCACCACGTCGTCGGTTCCGGTGACGTCACTACGGGCTTCCTGTGTCATCTCTTGTCCTCCGTTCGGGTGATGACCCGGGTACCCGCGGCCACGCGGTTCGATGCCCGGGGCATGGTGCCGGGTTCCGGACGATTCCGCCGCCGTCCGGCTTCCCGCGTGTACCACCGGGGCGGCCGGATCAGTCCCGCACGGGGCCATGGGCGTCAACGATCACCCGTTCCCCCCGGGCGCAGTGCAGCACCCCGCCGGCGAGCCCGCGGCGCGCGGCCTCGTGGTGGAAGTCGGACAGCGGGGAGCGGAAGACGGTGTAGTCGTCGTGGTGCACCGGCAGGACGCGGTGGGGGCGCAGCGCCTCGACGAGGTCGGCGCCCTGGCGGGCGTCCATGGTGACGAGGAGCCCGCCGGGCAGGGTGGTGCCGCCGAGGTGCACCACGGCCAGGTGCGCGGGCGGGCAGCGGCGGGCGATCTCGTGGACGCCGGGGAACATCAGGGTGTCGCCGCTGAGGTACAGGCGCAGCCGGACGGGGCCCGCCGCGTCGCCGAACTCCAGCAGGCTGCCCATCACCGGCGGCAGCAGCGGTCGCGCGGGACGGGGGCCGTGGCGGCCGGGCAGCGCGGTGACCCGCACCTGGCTGCCCTCCCTGAGCAGCACGTGGTCGTGCCAGGTGGGCAGGCCGGTGGCGCGGCTGAAGCCGTGCAGGCCCTGGAGGCGCCGGGAGGCGTGCGGGGTGGTGAGGACGGGCAGGGCGCGGTCCAGGTGCCGCCGGGCGACCCGGTCCCAGTGGTCGCCGTGCAGATGGGAGAGGATCACCGCGTCCAGGTCGGGCGGGAGCTCGGCGGCGGCCAGGGCGGGCTCGGTCAGCCGCCGGGAGACCAGGCCGCGGCCGAGGTGGGCGTACTGGCCGCGGCGCAGGAAGTTGGGGTCGGTGAGCAGGGTGAGCGCGCCGTAGCGGATGAGCAGGGTGGCGGTGCCCACGAACAGGATCTCGGCGGCACCCGGGGGCGGCGGTGGTCGCATGGCGCGGCCTCCTCGTGCGTCTCACCCGGCACTCTACGGGCGCCGCACGCGGCCGGCATCCGGGCGGCCGGCGGGCGGGCCCCGGCCGCGGCGGCGCTCCGCCCCGGGCCCGGG